>JAIDSM010000019.1 GCA_029061225.1 Muribaculaceae bacterium | reverse complement strand
ACCTGACAGTAGCAGGGGAACAGACGGGATACGAGATAGACACCAGCGACAACCATGGTAGCGGCGTGGATGAGTGCAGATACCGGTGTCGGACCTTCCATTGCGTCGGGAAGCCAGATGTGGAGAGGCATCATCGCCGACTTACCCATACCTCCCATGAAGATGAGCACCATCGCCCATGTCATGACGGAAGCGCCGAGGAATGTAGCTCCACCACATTCCGCCATCACGAGTTCAGGATCGGAAGTAAGAGCCTGGAAGTTGAAGGTGTCGGTATAGTAGGAGAGTACGAGAATACCGATGAGGAATCCGAGGTCGGCGAAACGAGTGACGATAAACGCCTTCTTTGAAGCCGACACTGCCGAAGGAAGCTTATAGAAGAATCCGATCAGCAGGTAGGAGCTGACACCCACGAGCTCCCAGAAGATGTACATCTGGAAGATGTTGGTTGCGACCACGAGGCCGAGCATGGAGAAGGAGAAAAGGCTAAGAAATGCGTAGTAGCGCTGGAAGCCCGGTTCATGCTCCATATAGCCCCATGAGTAGAGGTGGACGAAGAATGAGATTGTGGTGATGACCACGAGCATCATTGCGGAGATCGGATCGAGAAGGAAACCGATCTTCACGACGAGTTTCTCAGTGAAGGCAAGCCAGGTGACATCGAACACCTGGAACTGCTGGCGAACGCCGTCGAGAATGAATTCGGGCGCGCCGCTGAAGAAGTATGTGAAAGCCACAGTGTAGGCGAGCACAGCACATGTGCCCATGCCGAGAATACCGAGCACACCGGCAACTTTGCGTGGCATCACAACGCCTCCGATTCCCAAGATGAGGAACATCGCAATTGGGATCGCAAGGATTAAAATTGGAAGTGTTATGTCCATATCTTTGGGAATTGATTAGAATTTCATTTCTTTAATGTCCGTCACATTAGTGTTGCCGATAGCGCGGTAGATATTGATGATGAGCGCGATAGCGATAGCAGTCTCGGCTGCGGCGATGGCGATGGCGAAGAGAGTAAACATCATTCCTTCCATCGTACCGGGGAACAGATAACGGTTGTAAATCACGAAATTGAGATCGGCTGAGTTGAGCATTAGCTCAATCGAAATCAGCATTGCGATCATGTTCTTGCGGGTAATGAAGCCGTAGACACCACATACGAAGAGAAGAATGCTCGGCACCAGATACCATAAAATGCTTATATCCATAATATAAAACTATTTTCAGGATTATTTCTTACGAGCGATTACGACTCCTCCGATGATGCAGGCAAGCAGGAGAACGCTGACCGCCTCGAAAGGAAGAAGATACTGGTATTTTTCCGAACCCACGAGGGCAGTGCCTATGTCGTGCATAGTGAGCACAGAACCGCCTTGTTCGAAAGCCTGAGCGAGCGAAATTCCTTTCACAAGAGGCATCTTGAAAAGAGCAAAGATGAGAAGGATCGCACCTATGACAGAAGCGGCGATACCGGTGATCTGTCTGTGAGCATCAAGCGGAGCGCTTTTTTCATTAGGCTTGTGGGTAAGGATGATCGCAAACACGAACAGCACCATAATGCCTCCTGCATAGACTGCGATCTGCACGGCACCGAGGAACTGAAATCCAAGTTGGAAATAGAAAACCGCGGTACAGATGAGAGAGAACAGTAGATAAGTTGCAGCCCGGAGGATTTTGGTCGTAGTGACAGCCATATAGGCTGAAATCACCATCACGATGGCGACTACGAAGTAGAGTATGATATTTCCTACTGAATCCATTGTTATTAGTTGTTTTACGTTGTACGTTTTACGATTTTGGATTTTCGGGATTCTGAGCCGCCTGCTGAGCTGCCTTCTTCGCGGCAGCCTTTGCGAGAGCCTCGGCTTTGATCTTGGCAAGCTGCTCCGGATCCATTGCCGGTTTGGGTTTTGGCTTGGAGGCATCTGCTATCACCTGAGCATCCGTCACTTCCGAATGAGCGTTCAGAAGTTTGACGAGTTTGTCGCGAGTGAAGACAGCCTGTTCGAAATCGTTGGAGAACTCGAGTGCGTCCTGCGGACAAGTCGTCACGCAAAGCATGCAGAAAGTGCAGCTTCCGAGATCGTAGTAATACTTGTCGAGCACTTTTTTCTTTTTGCCGTCGGGCAACTCAACGAATCTCGTCTTGAGTTCGATCGAGCTGTTAGGGCAGTTCATCTGGCAGATACCGCAGGCGATACATTTGTTGTAGGCCGGAGTCGCGTCATCGCCGATCAGCGTAAGTTCCGCACGGAATCGGTCGGCGATCTTGAGAGTCTTTCGGTTTTCAGGATACTGCTCGGTGACCTTGGGAGTGACGAACTCCTTTCCGGTCACGGCCATACCCTTCGCCAGACTCGCGATGCCTTTACCTACCGACGAAAAATATTCCTTAATACTACTCATATGTTAGATTAAATTTGTTTAATTTCTGTTTAATTGGCTTTGGGGGCTTTAAGGTCTTTAGGGTCCTTAAGGATTCTTTAGCGTTCCACCTGGCCTCCGAGGATATCGAGAAGTTCGGTCGTGATGCCTTCCTGTCGAAGCTTATTATATTCAAGCTGCAGACCTTCGAGGAGTTTCTTGGCATTGTCGTTGGCACTCTGCATAGCCATGACGCGGGCCGCCTGTTCGGAAGCTCGGTTCTCGATAGTGATCTCCTGCATTGTTGAAAGCACGAACATCGGGAGCACAGCGTTGAAAATGCTGTTGGCATCAGGCTCGAAGATCGTCAATCCGGTAGCCGATACATTGTCTGAACCTTCGAGAAGGGTCTCTCCGGAAATAGGAAACAGAGTTTCGAACGTCGCCTTCTGTCGGCTCATGGAGAAGAACTTCATGTATTCGACGCAGACGAGATCGTATTCTCCTGAAGAGAATTTATCGCGCAGACTATGGGTGAATTCATTCACTTTATCTGCCTCCATTTTTGAGTCGACTCCCTTAATCTTCTGCACGTGTATGTTCTGTCCAGCGATTTTGGAAAGAGCCTTGTGCATCTTCTGGCCGATAGGGTAGAGGTCTATTTCAACCGCCGGTCCGTATTTCGCCTGCAGCTGTCTTATCTCAACAAGCGCTGCCTTGAAGATATTGATGTTGTAAGCGCCGCAGAGTCCGTCGTCGCTACCGAAAACGGCCAGGGCAATTTTCTTCACCTCGTGGCGAGTCTCTATGAGCGGACTGCTGAAGTCGGTGCCGGACTGCATTATGTGGGCCATGACCGACTTTATTTTATTACGGTAGGGCACGAGCTGCTTTAGCGAAGACTCGAACTTATGCACCTTAGCTGAAGAAATCATCTTCATGGCGCCGGTGATCTTTTCGCTCGAAGCCACTGAGCCTATACGTGTCTTTAGTTCCCTGAGGGTTGCCATTGTGTTTAGATTTTAATTTCGCAGGCTTGATTAAAGGGTTATGTTGCAATAACGATATAAGGCTTTAATCAAGCATGGGATTACATGTTATTAGTGGTATGCGTCGGTTTCACGCGACGCATACCTGTAAAGTCTTATTTTTTGTAGCGGGCGCTGATCTCTGCCGCACATTCACGCAGCTTAGCCTGAACGTCGTCGGAAAGATTACCTGCCTTGATCTCTTCGAGCACTTCCTTACGGTATTTAGCTTCGAGAAGCTGCACGAAAAGGGTCTCGAACTCGTGAACCTTGTCGATTGGCACATTCTCAAGTAGACCGTTTACACCACAGTATATGACCGCAACCTGATTTTCCACAGGCCAGGGCTGATACTGAGGCTGAATGAGGAGCTGCTGGTTCTTACGTCCGGTATCGATTACCTTTGCGGTCACCGGGTCGATATCACCACCAAACTTGGTGAATGATTCGAGCTCACGATACTGAGCCTGAGCAATCTTAAGCGTACCAGCAACTTTCTTCATCGGTTTGATCTGGGCGTTACCACCTACACGGGATACGGAGATACCTACGTTGACGGCAGGACGGATACCCTGGTTGAAGAGAGCCGTCTCAAGGAATATCTGGCCGTCGGTGATTGAGATCACGTTGGTCGGGATGTAGGCCGAAACGTCGCCTGCCTGAGTCTCGATGATCGGAAGGGCTGTAAGCGAACCGCCACCTTTTACGATCGGTTTAAGCACGTCGGGAAGGTCGTTCATGTTTGACGCCACCTGCTGGTTGTCGATGATCTTAGCCGCGCGTTCGAGCAGACGGGAGTGTAGATAGAAGATATCGCCGGGATATGCCTCTCGTCCTGACGGACGCTTGAGGATAAGGGAGATCTCACGGTAAGCCACAGCCTGTTTTGAAAGGTCGTCGTAGACGATAAGAGCGTCACGTCCGGTATCGCGAATGAACTCACCGATGGCTACACCAGCAAAAGGCGCGTAGTAGCGCATTGCGGCGGAGTCAGAAGCGGTAGCGGATACGACCACCGTATAATCCATTGCGCCGTGCTTCTTGAGCGTCTGCACTATGGAAGCCACTGTAGATGCCTTCTGGCCTATGGCCACATAGATACAGTATACGGGCTTGCCTGCGAGGAAGTTCTCGCGCTGATTGATTATGGTGTCGATTGCAATCGCTGTCTTACCGATCTGGCGGTCGCCGATAATAAGCTCGCGCTGTCCGCGGCCGATAGGAATCATAGAGTCGATAGCCTTGAGACCTGTCTGGAGCGGCTGCTTCACTGGCTGGCGGAAAATGACGCCGGGTGCTTTTCTCTCGAGTGGCATGCGAAGCAACTCACCCTCTATGGGGCCGTTGCCGTCGATCGGTTCGCCGAGGATATTGATAACGCGACCGAAGAGACCATCGCCGACCGGTATAGAGGCAATCTCACCCGTGCGACGTACCGTCATGTTTTCTGACACCGCATTCACATCGTCGAGAAGCACAACACCCACGTTGCTTTCCTCGAGATTGAGCGCGACACCGGTAGAGCCGTTTTCAAACTCAACGAGCTCACTGGCCTTAACGTTTTCGAGGCCGTAGACGTGTGCCACGCCGTCGCCGACGCTGAGCACGGTGCCCACCTCTTCAAACTTCACCTGAGAGCTGACGTTCTCGAGTTGCTGCTTAAGAATATCTGAAATTTCGCTTGGGTTAAGCATTGTTAATTGCTTCTTAAAAGTTTTAAACGTAATTGTTCGATCTCATTGCTGATCGAAGCGTCGAGACGTTGGCCGTCTACATCGATCACAAACCCTCCGATGAGTTCGGGATCAACATCATAAGAGAATTCAAGGGTCATTCCCGGATAAGCCTTAGTCACTACGTCGCGGAGTTTCTGCATCATAGTTTCGTCAAGCTTTGTCGCGGTGATGATTCTTACTCTTGCGATTTTATTTTCCTTACGGTAGATGTCGCAGTAAGCAAGAGCCATAAGCTGAGCAAAGTCAGCCCTTTTCCGGTCGAGAATCAGCTTGACAAATGAACGATAGTCATCTTCCACGAGATCGCCTGCCGCGGAAACGAGGAGCTTCTCCTTATCCTCACGCTTCACGAAAGGATTGGCGAGGACTTTCTGCAACCCGGGATTGGCGGCGAACGAATCAGCTACCGTCTTCATCTCGAGGTAGACCTTTTCGGCGTTACCTCTCTCGACAGCGAGTTTATAGAGCGCCTTAGCATAGCGCTGTGGTATGAGTCCCTCGTTCATTGTCTCAGTTCTTCTCTATTTCGTCCAACATCTTATTCACAAGCTTCTGCTGCTCTTCATCGTTTTTGAGCTGGTTTCTTACCATCTTCTCAGCGATGTCGATAGAGAACTTGCTAACTTCATTTCTGAACTGGAGTTCTGCTTCCTTGCGCGACTGCTCTATGGAGACCTTTGCCTGCTCCATAACCTTTCGGGCCTCTTCGGAAGCCTCTTTTTTGGCTTCCTCGATGATCTGGCTCTTCATTTTCGCAGCCTCGCGCAGCATTTCAGCCTGACGGGCCTGAGCTTCACCTATCACCTGCTGAGCGGACTCCTTGGCGTTGTCAAGCTGCTGCTTGGCCTCGCGTGCGTATTCCACTCCTTTGTCGATAGCGTCAGCACGCCCTTCCATCTGCTTGATGATCACAGGCCATCCCCACTTCGCAAGCACGATGAAGAGAAGGATGAAGGCGATGAACATCCAGAAAACCAGTCCAAAATCGGGCGTGAATAATTCCATTCTGTAAAGAATTTATGGCCGAAGCCGATCAGATGAAGAGTGCGAGTGCGGAAACGATCACTGCGAAGAGAGCCACACCTTCGATAAGAGCGGCAATCACGATCATGTTGGAACGGATGTCGCCTGCGCTTTCGGGCTGGCGAGCGATTGCTTCCATAGCGCTGCTACCGATTTTACCGATACCGATACCTGCACCGATTGCTGAGAGGCCTGCGCCGAACGCTGCGCCGAATGAAGCGAGGGCTTCTGCTACTAAAATCATTGAAAACATAGTCTTGTGTTTTTAGTGTTATTATTGTTATTGTTTATTTCGTTTTACGTTGTACGTTGTACGTGATTAGATCTCGTTTTCTGCGAGTTTGGGGTGCTCGCCGTGTTCCTCATGAACGGCCATCGATATGAAGATGGTAGAGAGAAGGGTGAACACGTAAGCCTGTATGAAGCTCACAAGAGTATCAAGCGCGAGCATGAAGATAGAGAAGAGGAGTGATACTACCGCTGACACTCCGGCCACAGCCGCGCCATAAGCCGCGAAGATGAAGATGAGCAGTGTCAGTGTGATGACGATCATATGGCCACCCATCATATTGGCGAAGAGACGCACGCAGAGTGCAGCCGGTTTGGTGAAGATACCGAATATCTCGATAACCTGCATGATGGGAAGGGGGAACTTAAGAAGGAGTGGCACATCGGGCCAGAAAATCTCCTTCCAGTAATGCTTGTTGCCATTGATGTTGGTGATGACGAAAGTCATTACTGCGAGTACAATAGTGATGGCTATATTACCTGTAAGGTTTGCGCCTCCCGGGAATATCACGATCAGGCCGAGAAGGTTCATCACAAGGATAAAGAAGAAAGCCGTAAGCAGATAGGGCGCGAATTTGGGTGCCTTGGCTCCGAGAGTGCTCTTAATAACTCCGGTATATACGAAGTCGACGCACAGCTCGAGAAATCCCATTCCCTTGCGGGGAGCCTTGAAACCCTTGCGGGTGTAGAACCTGACAAGTCCCATCACCATCCAGGTCACGAGAGCGGCCGCGATAAAGAGCGCGAGCACATTCTTTGTAATCGAGATGTCAAATGGCTTGTATTCCTTATAGTATTTTCCGTCAAACTTGACATACCCGTCTACAATTTCATCGTTCTGAGCTGAAGCGATTTTCTCGGCTTCCGCTTCATCTGCCGGTGATGTGGGGATGAGCTGCACGACTTTGTTTTTATGCTTGCTCGTATGAGCGAGTACAAACTTGTATCTATCGGGCCAGTCTCCTTTAGCAATAGTCACAATTTGCGGAACAGCTACAGTGTGTGTCTTACCTGTCTTAGCATCGGTATGCTCCTCATATTTCACGAGTCTGCCCGATGAGAAGCAGTGCCAGCTGCCGTCTTCCGCCCTTACGATAACCGGGAGCGGAATGCGGTATGTATGGCTGAAGGGCACTTCCCAGCCGTAGCCGTCACCGAGGTGATGGAAGATATTTTCCTTCACGTCGACCTGTCCTTTCTCTCCTTCGGAAGCTAAAGCAGGGAAGGAAAAGAAGAGCAAGGCTATGATGGAAAACAGTATGGCTAAATTTTTTCTCATTGCGGAAGATGTTAATAGATGCACACTGAGATTACGTTATTGTCCACGTCCGCGAGTCCACCCTTTATGTCGTAGGTCTTCTCTTCTCCTGCTGGAGTGCGGTAGGCGACGGTTCCCTCAACGAGCACGGAAATCAGCGGGGCATGGTTTTTCAGCACCGTGAAGCGACCTACCTGTCCCGGCAGAGTCACGGATACCGCTTCGCCCTGAAAGACGACTTCCTGAGGTGAAATGATTTCTAAAGTCATTATCGCAGAGTGCTAATGATTATACTTCGGCAAGCATCTTCTTACCCTTGGCTATCGCTTCGTCGATAGTACCGACGTTGAGGAATGCCTGTTCGGGATATTCATCCATCTCGCCGCTCAGAATCATCTTGAAGCCGCGGATAGTCTCCTGCAGTGGCACCATCACACCCGGCACGCCGGTGAACTGCTCAGCCACGTGGAAAGGCTGGCTGAGGAAACGCTGAGCACGACGTGCGCGAGAAACGACAAGCTTATCTTCGTCGCTTAGCTCATCTACGCCAAGAATAGCGATGATATCCTGAAGGTCGTTGTATTTCTGGAGAAGCTGCTTGGTCTGCTGAGCCACATTGTAGTGCTCCTCTCCGATGATGTTCGGGTCGAGGATACGTGATGTAGAGTCAAGCGGGTCAACGGCAGGATAGATACCGAGCTCGGCGATCTTACGGTTGAGCACCGTGGTAGCGTCAAGGAAGGAGAATGTAGTGGCAGGAGCGGGGTCGGTCAAGTCATCAGCCGGCACATAGATAGCCTGCACGGATGTGATTGATCCGTTCTTGGTGGAAGTGATTCGTTCCTGAAGGGCACCCATCTCGGAAGCAAGAGTAGGCTGGTAACCTACTGCCGACGGCATACGTCCGAGAAGTGCAGACACCTCAGAACCTGCCTGGGTGAAGCGGAATATGTTGTCGATGAATAGGAGGATATCCTGGCCACCGCCTTCTGCGTCACGGAACTGCTCAGCCACGGTCAGACCGGAAAGCGCAACGCGGAGACGTGCGCCCGGCGGTTCGTTCATCTGGCCGAACACCATGGTAACCTGGCTCTTTTCCACTTCCTTCATGTCTACGTCGGCAAGATTCCATTCGCCTTTTTCCATGCCTTCCTCAAACTTCTTGCCATATTTCATTACGCCGCTCTCAATCATCTCGCGGAGGAGGTCGTTACCCTCGCGGGTACGCTCGCCTACACCGGTGAACACCGAGAAGCCGTTTGAGCCTTTGGCGATATTGTTGATAAGCTCCTGGATAAGCACTGTCTTACCCACACCTGCACCACCGAACAGACCGATCTTACCGCCCTTGGTGTAAGGCTCGAGAAAGTCAATCACCTTGATTCCGGTCAGAAGGATCTCAGTTGAGATCGCGAGGTCTTCGAAAGCGGGAGCCGGCTGATGGATAGGGCGAAGATTGTCGCGGTCAAGTTCCGGGAGGTGGTCGATGGGCTCGCCGATCACGTTAAGAAGGCGACCCTTCACCTGCTGTCCGGTCGGCACAGCGATCGGACGTCCGAGGTTTACTACTTCCATGCCGCGGCGAATGCCGTCGGTAGACTCCATAGCGACGCAGCGTACGGTCTGCTCGCCTATATGCTGCTCTACTTCAAGTATCAGTTCCTCACCATTGTCACGCGTAATCTTAAGTGCCGCGTAGATAGGGGGAATGTTCTCTTTGCCACCCTCGAAACTAACGTCGATTACGGGGCCGATAATCTGAGTGATCGTTCCTTTGTTTGCGCTCATTTTGTGTAATGTTGATTTTTAGTCCTTCAGGCAGGGTTCAAGCTGACTGAAGGTGTTTGGGTTGTCGCAGGTATTTCGGACTTCGTCCTCAATATAGTGTCGACAAATATTTATATCAAAGTCGGGTTAGAATGTCCATCCGAGAGCCACGAACACAGCCATCACGATGAGGTTGACAAGTGCGAAGGGCATCATGTATTTCCATTCGAGTGCGAGCATCTGGTCGATACGCACGCGTGGGAATGTCCATTTAAACCAGATGATGACGTAGCTGATGAAGAAAGCCTTTCCGAGGAACCATATCGGACCGGGAATCCAGTTCATCACCATGTTGAAACCATCCCAACCGGCGATATGGAAAGGCATCCAGCCGCCGAGGAACATCAGAGAAGCGATACCGCTGACGATGAAGAGGTTGAGGTATTCAGCGAGGTAGAAGAAACCGAAGTGGATACCGGAATACTCGGTGTGGTAGCCGGCGGTAAGCTCATGCTCTGCCTCAGGAAGGTCGAACGGGCCACGGTTTGTCTCGGCGGTAGCCGCGATCACATAAATGATGAAAGCAACTACGGCAGGAAGCCAGCCTTGGAATATAAACCATGCGTGTTCCTGCAGAGCCACGAGTTCATTGATGTTCATGGTTCCGGCGAGCACTACGATCGACATAAGGGCCAGACCGAGGGAGAGCTCGTAGGAGATCATCTGCGCGCCGGAACGCATAGCGCCGATAAGCGTATACTTGTTGTTGGACGACCAGCCCGCGAGCAGGATGCCGAGAACGCCCACGCTGGATACTGCAAGAATGAAGAAGATACCGATGTTGTAGTCGATAATCTGCAGGCCTCGGCCCCACGGAAGACATGCAAGCATCACTACAGATGAGGTGATGATGATGTAAGGGGCGAGCTTGAAGAGGAACTTGTCGGTGCCTTTAAGGGAAATAAGCTCCTTGATAAGGATCTTGAACATATCCGCGAATACCTGAAGAAGACCCCAGGGACCAACACGCATAGGGCCGAGACGGCACTGGAACCATGCGCATAGCTTACGTTCGTAGAGAATATAGAAAAGTGCGAGCACCGTATAGGTGAGCAGTATCAGGACTCCGATGATGACGCACTCGATGAGGGTTGCGGCCCATACGGGCATGCATCCTACGAGCAGGTCATTGATCCAGTTAGTTACAATACCAAAGTCAAACATGTCGATTCTGAGTTATAGTTAGCGGTCAATGTCTGGAATTACGAAGTCAAGAGCGGCTCCGATGGTGATGAGGTCGGCTATCATGTTGCCTCGGCAGCAGAGATCCATAACGCCGACGAGATTGAAGCATGGGCTCTGGAAGTGAACGCGGAACGGAGTCTTACCTCCATCGCTCTCGATGTAGACACCAAAAGTGCCGCGTGATGCTTCCACCTGAGTATACCAGTGTCCTGCGGGGAGCTTCACGATCTTCGGAACTTGGGCGCGGATATCGCCTTCCGGAATGCGATCGACAAGCTGCTCAAGGATTCGGCAGCTCTGCTCGATCTCCTTCATGCGGACCATGTAGCGTGAATAAGAATCGCATCCGTCAAGGAGCACCTCGTCAAACTCAACCTGATTGTAGGCGGCATACGGGTGTTTCTTACGGCAGTCGCAGCTCCAGTTGGAGCCACGTCCAGAAGGACCGGTGATGCAGTAGTTGATGGCATCTTCATGACT
This sequence comes from Muribaculaceae bacterium, assembly GCA_029061225.1. GTDB lineage: Bacteria > Bacteroidota > Bacteroidia > Bacteroidales > Muribaculaceae > Lepagella. The sequence goes on along the minus strand of JAIDSM010000019.1, from coordinate 30,750 downwards.
GAGATGACCGACACCAACCATACGGTTTTTAGCGATGATATTGCCGGAATATACCTTGTGGTATTCCTTCAGACGCTCCGGCATGATGGCGAGAAGCGCCTTAACATCCTTAACGAAGTCGGGGTGGAGGTCTGCGATAACACCGCCTATGACGTTATAGTTCATCGACATACGTGCACCACAGGTCTTTTCGAAAATATCAAGGATCTGCTCGCGCTCACGGAAGCCATAGAAGAAAGCTGTAGTCGCGCCAAGGTCCATAGCCGTACAGCCGAAGCTGAGGAGATGGCTTGAAATACGCATGAGCTCGTCCATCATCGTACGGATAACGACGGCACGTTCCGGAATCACAAGACCCAATGCCTTCTCTATGCACATACAGAGGCAGTGACGGTTCTGATGCGCGCTCATATAGTCCATACGGTCAGTAAAGTGGAGAATCTGGGGATAGCCGAGGCTTTCGCAAAGTTTCTCGATGCCTCTGTGTATATAACCGGAAACAACGTCGACCTTCTTGACCTCCTCGCCGTCGATAGCGGCGCGGAAACGCATCACGCCATGAGTTGAGGGATGCTGAGGACCTACATTCACAACATAATCGCCTTCCTTAAACACCTTGCCCGGGATACCTTTGATGGTGCCGTCGGGTTGCTCACGATAAGAAACGGTATCATCCTCGTTCTTCTCGTCGTCTACCGGAATCGGATTTAGCTTGGGGTCGGCGTCGTAATCCTTGCGGAGGGGGAAACCCTTCCAGTCGTTGCGAAGGAAGAAGCGGCGCATGTCGGGATGATCGATGAATTTGATTCCGAAGAAATCATATACCTCGCGCTCCTGGAAGTTCGCTACCTTCCAGAGGTCGGAAACAGTATGTATATAAGGGTTTTCACGGTCGGCGACAGCGACCTTCACAGAGAGCATCTCCCAGTTGTGGGACGTAGCTGTGAAATAATATACCACACCCAGAGAATCTTTCCAGTCCATGCCGACAACAGCTGTCAGCACGTCGAAATTGAGCTCGGGGTTGTGTTTGAGTTCTGTAGCAAGTTTGCGCCAGTCTCCGGCGGGGACATTGACGAGAAGGATATCACCTTCCTCAAAGGTAGCCGACGGGCAAATCTTGCTGATGCAGTCTTTAACGCTCATTATAAGTGTTAAGTGTTAAGTGTTAAGATTTAAGTGTAAAGGAGATTAATACTCGCCAACTTCGGTCGGATGCTGACGGAAGAACTCCTGGATCTTCTCCTGGCGGTTGACGCCACCGAAGAACTTCTGGAGCTTGATCTTGCGCTGCAGCTGCATGAGGCCGTAGAACATAGCCTCCGGGCGCGGGGGGCAACCCGGGATAAAGACATCGACGGGGATGATCTTGTCGACTCCGTCAACCACGCAATAAGACTTCTTGAAGGGACCGCCGCTGACGGCGCAACCGCCGCAGGCGATGACGTATTTAGGCTCAGCGAGCTGTTCGTAGAGGCGAACGAGGGCGGGAGCCATCTTGTGTACGATAGTGCCCTGCACCATGATGTAGTCTGCCTGACGCGGGGAGTTTCGGGCTACCTCGAAGCCAAAGCGGGCCATATCGTAGCGTGCTGCTCCGAGACACATGAACTCGATGGCGCAGCATGACGTACCGAAGCAGAGAGGCCAAAGGGAGTTGGAGATACCCCAGTTGATGAGCTGGTCAAGTTTGCCGACCATCACGTTGGCTCCGGTGGCGTTGAGTTCCTCTACAAGTTTGTCGATGTATTCGTTGTCCTTGAAGTCATCGTGGGTCATCGACTTGATGGATGGTTCCTTTACTGCCATTTGAGCGCTCCTTTCCGCCAGGCGTAAGCCAGGCCTAAAATAAGAATAAACATGAAGATTGCGACGCAGAGGAGTCCGTTAGGTCCGAGAGAGCGCATGATTGTGGCCCAGGGATAGAGGAAGACTGTCTCGACATCGAAGAGAAGAAACAGGATGGCGAAGATGTAATAGCCCGACTTAAACTGAATCATAGATTCGCCGCGGGTCGGGATACCGCATTCATAGGTTTCGCCTTTCTTTACCGAGTAGGATTTAGGGGAGATGAGTTTTGCGATGAGCAGCGCGGCAAACACCAGTCCCATGCCGGTGAGGGTCGCGGTAACCGCAAGGTCTCCGTTGCTTATTTCCAACAGTAAATTCATAGATGTTATTGTGTTTTAATTGTTTATTCTGATGTCAAGGTTGAATGGCGCACAATGAGTCCACTATTCGAGTGCAAAGATACTTAAAAATTCTTAAATATCCAATTTTTAAATGGCATAATTTGGGGAAAAGTGTGCAATTTTGTATAGTCATCATTCAACAAAACGCCCTCCCGTCGCAAATAGCGATAGAAGGGCGAAATTCTGTAGTGCCGCTCGGCTTCTGAATAGAACCCGGGGGTACTTGTTATTTCACATTTAGGGTCATGCCTGCGGAGTGGGCGACGGTAGTGGGGGAGTACTGTGACTGGGCGGTAGCGATGCCGCAGGAGAACTGACCATCCTGGGATACGCGGCAGTCAAAGCTTACCACATGCTGTCCTTTCGGCATCCAGCCGAAGAAAAGATTGGTCTGTGAGTCGCGAACCTCGCGGTAGAAACCTATTCCGTCAGAACGGCGGTAGCCTGAGAGCTGGTCGACGGGTTCGAGGCATGCACTTCTTTCGTCAGTAACGGCCACATAGTCCATGTCACGTCCCGCATTGATGAAGAGGGTAACGCGCACCATCATACCTTTCTTTAGTTCAATGCCTTCCTTCGGAATCAGTTTGCCATCGGCTCCCTCCACAAGAGCTACGATGCTCTTACGAATTGAAAGTTCAGGAACGTCGGCAGGTTTGACCTCCATAATCGGAGCCTCATACTGGCTTATCACACCGCCCCATGCGGGAGAGGCACCCTTGCGTGAGACAGAAAGTGTCTTTCCGGAAGCATCCTTGGCATCAAGAGTAAGAGTAAACGCTCCTGTGAGTTTCGCGCTTTCAGGCAATTTGATCTTCTTTCCCTTGAGCGAGATTTCAGGTGAAGTACCTGTCGATGAAGCCAGGGAAGCCTGATCTCCATACCAGTCCGAGCCGGAAGTCAGTATAGCGTTGACCGTCTCCACTGTATATGTATCCTTGCCCCAGTCCTGATACTGGCGTCCGAGCACGAGCCACTGGCGGAGTGAATCAACTATAGCGTTGGAAGGTTGGATTTCAGCGAATGCCTCAAGCACGAGGGTAGTAGTCTGCAGAACGGACATTCCACCCCAGCCTGAATTCAGATTGTCGAACCACATACCCTTTTCCGGACTTTCAGAGGCATACTGGCGAAGGGATTCCAGAATCTCGCTTGCCTTAGAGTGGTCTCCGCCACGCCACAGCACGATAGCTGCCTTCGCCTTCCGTCCGATTCCCCAGTCTTTCCATTCCGCCCCGATATCCTTACGGGCTTTATCAGCTATCGAGTTCATCTCACGTCCTGCTGAGCCGGAAGAAATATAGGAAGCCGAGAAACTGCCGCGAACATACAGCCAATCAAGCAGATAGCTGAGTGATTCTCCTTTCTTATGGTATTTCTTATAGTTTTTGACTGTCTCAGAGTCAACATACCTAATACCATTCGAGATCATAGACTTAGAGTCTCCGAGGCAACCCTCAGCCCCAGCCCTTACAATCATAGCAAAATATCGAAGTACTTCACTGGTGATCCAAGTAGAGGACTCCATTTCCGGACACCAGCTCCATCCACCGTCAGACATCTGCAGACTCCTTACATCATCGAGAATTTCACCGATTGTCTTCGTCGCTTCCGTATCGTCGAGCAGGAAACCGAGGCGGCTCATACGGAGAGTCTCAGACTCCGCATTGTTGACCCATGGCGTATTGGAAAGTTGGGTTATCTTTAAGTTCCCGTCCTTTTCGAGATTGCTCTTCAGTGCTGCGAACTCAGAATCCTTATCGCTCAGCAGAATCTCAAGTCCACTCTTGAGGACAGGGCGAGAAGAAATCAGATTGTAGGCTACAGTGTTGCCGAACAACGCCTTCATCTTCGCGGTCACACTCTTTGAGTCAGGTTTCACTATATCGGGCAAAGCCGTGAGGCAATACCAAGCAGGATTATCGCAATACTGCAGAGTCACTTGGTCGGTATCCTTGAATTTAGGGAGTTTCACGTCAATATGGTCGGAGCCGGGAGCCATCCAGAAAGGCGTTGACTCCACTACGGGTGAGGAAGCAGGCAAAACAGGGACGAGTGCCTGCTCGCCGTCGCGATGGTCATTCGCTTCGGCGTAAACCCTAAAACCGACTGCCGACACATCGGAAGGAACATCCCAGAGCATCGAAATCAAACGGCTTGAAGAGATGTCGATTGACTCCGGTGTGAAATCTTGTACTGCTATCGACTTACCGGAAATGAGGTCGATGAGCTCTATGCGGCACTTGGGCGAGCATTTAGCGTCGCTGTTGTTGAAGACAGTAGCAGTAAGCGCTATGGCATCTCCCGTACGTACGAAACGCGGAGCATGAGCCGAGACCATGATCGGTTTTGACGCTACGGTTTCAAGGGTTGTCTTAGCTATCTGAAGTTCGCGGTCGTAACCTATCATCTGGAAAGCCCATGTGGTATTGAAGTTCGGAACGGTGAAGTCTACATTGACTATGCCGTCTTTATCCGAAACGAGGTTTGGCATGAAGAACGCAACGGGACACTGAGTATCACGAAGTTCCGGTTTATCAGCGTCCACGGCAGTCTCACCGTTCTCTGCAACTCCGCGAATCATCGGCTCTTCAAGAGCGGCTTCCTCTTCAACCTCTGCTATCATATCCTCCATCACTCCATCGTCGGCATCTGCGGTAGCCATAGAGGCCATCGCCGGAGCCGAGGATTTCATCATCATCCTTTGGGGTGCACTGCGCATCACTGCCATTTCATTGACTACGCCTCCGGTAATATATACCGCACCGCTTCCATAGTTTATTCCGCCGTCAAGTCCCCAGCGCATACCATAATCGTTGATCGCGGGCATTGATAGCGAAGAATATGACAGATATTTGACATTGCTCAGATCAGTGCGCATATATCTGGATAGATTGCCCGGATCCCTCATGGAGTAATAAATGCCGTATCTGCCGGAATTCGGGGAGAAATTCCATTTGAACGGAGTGATGGCGTTCAACGCCGCGTCTGTCATCACTGCAAAAGCAGGTATTTCTTCCGCTGAACTGAGATCGTGCGAACCCCTGAGGAATCGGAACGACCAGCGCTCCACGTCTCCGGCCGAAACTTTGTCGCGGAACGTCTCGGTCTTCACCTTGAGTTTCTCTTCTGAAGAAGCGGGAAGTATCTGGACATTAGCCATATCTGTATCTAGATCGGACATCCAGTTGAGATTGAGCTGATATTTCTGACTTCCCTTGGGTGCCATAACGGGGATGGAGAGATTTTCTTTCTCTACATGTAGCCATTCCGTCTTAAGAATCTCGCCATCAGCCGAGAGCACGGCCGGAATCCATCGGTCTGCCACGCCACTGCCCACAGAAACATCCGCAGTAGTCTGACCATCTTTTACGAGGATACGGTCGGAAGGAACCCAAAGTTTTGTTCCTGCAGGAGCTTCTCTGTCTGTATTTCGCCAAAGCGTAAGGAGCATTTCTGCTTTCACTTGCGGATCTTCCTTCATTGTTACATTGACGGTATAGAGTGCTGAGGGATAGTCTTTAGCCGGAATGTCAAGAAGAGGAGAAGTGAAAGTGCCGGAAGCTACGATCTCTTTGGTAGTATTGTCGATCATCTCGTAAGAGAGTTCTTTCTTCACGCGGCGACCAAGCATGTCGTTGACAAAGAAATACACGGACGGAATGCTGTCGGCGATATCCAGAGTCACATCATGAGCGGAGGCGTATACATTGTATTCCTTACCTATTGCAAATCTCTCTGTCGGACCGTTTTGAGACTCCCCGGCCGGGGATGTGGCGGAAAGTTGAACAGAAAAAATACCACGTTCAAACGGAGTGCCCTTAAGATTGGCTGTAGGCAGGTCGATTGAATATTTTCCATCCGCATCGGCTACGACGGAAGAGTCGTATGTGGCGAATCCTGACGCGAACCAGCGCATAGGAGGCGTATAGGAGACACTGTAGCGAACTGTCGCTCCTCCTACAGGCATACCGGAGTAGGTCAGAACCTGACCTTTCAGGCTGACCACATCACCCGGATTCACATCCTCATCAGAATGTTCGGAGGTAATGAAGAAGGTCGGTGCGACATAATCCGCCACTTGAATGGAAGCGGAACCAAGCCATCTCTTATTTGCATCGCAGGCGAGGAGCTGCCATGCACCCAAGAGTCCTTGCGACGGCACTTCGAAATCAACAGTCGCACGCCCGAAACGGTCGGTCTTGACATATTTCTTCGTCACCTCCTTGCCGTTTGCATCCCGGAGAATCACATCGAACGCCATTCCTTCATTCAGCTGCATGTCGTTATCACGGCTGCTGTAGGCAACTACGGCAGCCTTCACGCTGTCGCCCGGATGCAGCAGTGCGCGGTCGGCAAGTATCTGGACGTAGTTTCTGACAGTAGTGTCGCGTCGTGCGGTCGAGTTATAATAGCGTGAATCGTTAGTCCATTTCGAACCATTGAAGAAAGCCTCTATCTCGAAGCGCTCCTCAGAAATGGTCACGCTTCCGTCCTTATCCGTAGTCAGCGTATTGACGAGCTTGCGCGGAGTGGAGTAGTTCTTGCGTGAGTATACCTTCACCTGCGCTCCTTCTACCGGATGGCCGTCTGCACCATCGACCACGAAGACACGTGTTTTCGCGTCAGGATACTGAAGGGTCATAACGGAAATATCGCTTACCGTGAAGGGTTGGCGCCAATCGTGATTGAGAATATTCGAGTATATCCCTTTCCCATTGTCGGTGGCGCTTGGAATCACTACATATGTGCCCTTAGGGAGCCTACCGACATTCGCTTTTGTCTTAGCATTAAAGGGAATTGTGCCGTCGGCCGAAAGTCTCACTGCTTTGACGAGTCTGCAACGCGCCGCAATCTCCTTTGTTTTAGGCTGATTGTCCGAAGAGTTGGCATAGGGAGCATAATCATAAATTAGTGCCCATGACTCGTTGCAATTCACAAGTTTCGCCTCAAGTGTGATATCGGATGAAGTGAGGTATTGACCCATGTACCATATTTCGGAAGCAGGCTGGCACATGTCGTTGATGATGTTCTTGAGATTGTTGACATATCGACCTTTAGGGAAGTCGGTGACAGACTTGCGCAGCAGATCCAGGTATTGCTTCTCAGTGTATGGGAATGGTGACTCCATACCAGACATCGGGTCTTCGTTTACGAAGTCGCGGAGATTGGACAGAATCAGTTGCTCTCCTTCAGTACCCTTTACTCTTTCGTAGCCATCGAGCAGAGACCGCATCCTCATGGAGGAGGGGAGGATGTTAGCTTTGTCGACTATTGCCTGAGCGAGTAGAAGAGACTGACCTCTCTTAGCCGACGATTCAATCAATCTATCGATGGCTTTATCGCGCAGTGACGAGCATTTCTGTCCGGGAGTCACGGGTGTGGAATTAGTGGAGAAGAAAGGAATCACGTCGCGTGTCTCATCAGCAAAATTACCAAGTTGCGCGAAGCAGCGGGAGGAAAGGAATTCCTCCACCGTCATGCCAAGGGCGTAAGCGTCAGATGCGTTGTCGATAAACTTTGCCCAGTCTTTGAGAGGACGTGAGTCTCCGGCAGATTCATCCATGATTTTACTGCATAGACTGAAAACCTTGTCGGCGAAGATCTCGCGGCTCCACTCGTAGGGATTTTCCGGAACGTCATTCAGAGGAAGTTTCCTTGAATCCGCCTGCCAGCGGATAGAACCGTATATTGAGCTGTAGACGCAGGCCTTTACATATTGAAATGCAGGCCTCCATGCCGATGGAGCGGCAGCGGCCACGCTATCGATTTTTGAAATACTCCTGACGGCATTTCCATGGCTCACAAGATTCTCGGCTGTCGCTATCTGAATGGTAGCATCCACGGCAGCCGGCCAGTCGCCATGAGCTAAAGCGGCATCAAGAGCCTCGGAAGCGTTTTTCTCCACTGTCTGAGGATAAGCGAAATCGGGACCTTTCATCTGTGTTTTTTTGATAGTTTTACTGTTTCTCACGGTTTTAGCGGAGGCGTCCTGGAAAAGGAAACCTCCTAAAAGCACGACAGTTGCCGAGAGGGCAACTGTACGCAGAGAGTGTAGATGTATTTTCATATCTATATTGAGTCTTCTGTATTAAGCTATCAGTTTTCAGCTATCAGCTATGAGCTTTCAGTTTTTAGCTTTCAGCAATCAGGGCAGTCGTCAGGAAATGGGGAGTCGTGCCGGTCCCTCGGTTTCTTGGGCCCTTTTGAATCAGGCTTCCCATGCTTGCCGTCACGGTGCTTACGTCGCATCTCCTTCATCTTTTCGAAGAATTTCTCCTCTCCCTGGTGCATCTGATAGATCTGCTTAGCAGAGAGGAAAGCTCCGAACTTTGCGTCGTATTGCTTCACTATTTCATTGTCCTTGGAACGCGCTTTCTGCTGAAGTTCTGAAAGGTGCTTGTAGTCTGCCTCAGAAGCGTCTTTTTTCTTTTTCAGCTCGCGTTCGAATTTCCATGCTTCAGAACCTGCCTGACGCCGCTGCTCATCGTATTCATTATATAAAGGAGTAAATTCCGCTTTCTCCTTTTCAGAGAGATTCATTTCCTTCGCGAGGAAATCGATTTTAAACTGCTGAAGCTCTTCCTTCATCTTCGCCTTGTCTTTGTCTTGCGCAAAGGCTGCAGGCAGCGTAAGGATCGCGAGCAGAAGGAATAAAAGATATTTTTTCATGATTTTATTATGGTTTTCATCGTTTTCGTCGATATCATCGTTTTCATTGATTTCAACGATACAGTGGTTTAGAGGTCGGAACTATTGAAATCGCGTTCGAAATCATCGAAGGATGAATATTGGGAGACAATTTCGTCCTCTATCATGAACACATCGGCATTGTCAGAAGGAACGTACCAGTCATGGTCTGCGTCTGCCATCGCAAGGGCAATTGATTCCGGAGGATTGTCAAGACTTAGATCGGTAGTTGTCATCATGTGGAACATCTTCATCATGCACCATATGCCCGCGAACATAGCCGCCATATACAGATAGGGCTGTATCTTTCTCCATTTCGAGATTGGTTCGGGACGCTCCTCCTCATAATCAGGCAGATTCTGCAATATTTTGCTTCTGACACTGTCGAAATAGCCATCCGGAACGGTATAACCTGTCCGGTGATCTATCTTTTCGAGTATGTCGTGTCTTTTTTCCATGTGTAAATATGTCGATATAAATAGGTGAGTTTTAAAAGTATGATTATGCAATGGGGTCTATATATACCCGATGCTGAATATGTGACAATAATCCTGCCTAATGGTTTAACGTTAAAAAATAAAAAATGCTATTGTGAAAACGGATTTTTTATGTTAATTTTGCGACTGAATGGCAAAGACTGCGATACCCATAGATGAGAAGAAGCTTATAGAGCAGCTTCAGGATCCGAAGACGGCCTCATCCGCCTTCGACACCCTCATGCGCGCATATGGAGAACCGGTCTATTGGCAGATCCGAAAATTAGTAGTACGCCATGAGGATGCCGACGACATACTTCAGAACGTATTTCTGAAAGCATGGAACAACCTCAAGCACTTCCGTGGAGAGGCTAAACTATCCACGTGGCTTTTCAAGATAGCAATCAACGAATCTATCAATTTCCTAAATAAGGAGAGAACTCGCAATCAGCTGACCGTAGATGACGGCGACGACTCCTTCCTGCTTAATAATATACAGGCCGACGAATATTTCGATGGAGATGAACTTCAGGCTGAACTTCTGAAGGCTGTAGCAAAGTTGCCAGAGAAGCAAAGGATAGTCTTCAACATGAGATATTTCGACGAGATGAAATATGAAGAAATCTCGGAAGTGCTCGGCACGTCTGTCGGTGCCTTGAAGGCAAGCTACCATCACGCGGTCAAGAAGATTGAGGAAGTCTTTTCGGAGAATTAGAGTCCGGTTGATGCGTTTTTTATTGTATCCAAGAAATTTTTTCATCGGTAAGCGCACTTTTTTGTCCGAAAATGGTTGTAATGTTAAAAGCATTAACAAACCCACTATAATACTATGAATATGAAAAAGAAGTACGCTATCGTAATCGTGGCTCTCATTTCCTTCCTTATGCCTTCGAAGAGTGCCGCACAGTATACAACCATAGTCAACCAAGCTGCAAACCTGATGCAGACCGCCATGATGGGAGGTTTGCGATACCGTGGATATGTCGAGGGCTCTTATACAGGAGGATTCGGACGGCTGCAGGCCGATTTCGTGGGAATCAGTACTGTGCAGGGAGTGCAGTATGCGGATTGGTTTTTCATGGGTGCCGGAATGGGCGTAGATCTGGTATATTCAAAATCAAGCATTCCTTCCAATGAATGGAACTTCAACCGAAAGGTGACCACCAGTGGAGTCATGGTGCCGATTTTCACTGATTTCAGGTTTAACATAGGAGGCAATCAGGGACCCTCTTTCTTCATTGATATCAAGGCCGGTGGATCGTTTCTCGTCGGTAAAAACTATCTTGCGGTGGAAAACGGCTACATCAATGGGGGAGAATACTTCATGCTGAAGCCATCGATCGGACTAAGAGTACCTGTGAGCAGCAACGGCAAGCGTGCCGTCAACTTAGGCCTTACCTATCAATTACTGACGTGCAACTACTGGTGGTACAATAATTCGGACAGCGGTACGTTAAATTCAATAGGGGCCACCGTCTCTTATCAATGGTAAGACCCGAGTGTCACAGAAACCAAGAAATGAATAACGGCCTCACCCGAACCCGGGGGAGGCCGTATGCTTAATAATAATTTGAAGATAGCAGATGAAACGACTTTTACTTTCCATACTGGCTTCCGGGGCGTTCGCCGGAGCGATGGCGATTCCTGCAAAGCCGGGATTAATTGATTATACCCAGCCTGACGGAACTGTGGTCAAGATCCGGATGGCTGGCGATGAACATGGCCATGCGATCTATTCCGTAGACGGCCGACTGCTTGTAGAAGCTGACGGACGTCTTGAATACGCTAAATTCAATGCAGCAGGCTTTCCTATTCCTTCCGGTATCATGGCGAGAGCTGAAGGAGAACTTGACGGCATCTCTGGGAGCCTGTATGCCGAGTCTGATCTTGACCGCTGGACTGAGAAGCTGACATCAGTTCGCAACATGCGTCTTGAAAGCCTCCGGAAAGTCAAGGATACAATGAGGGCTGCCACACGTGCCGAAGATTCAGACGACAATAATTCCGACGGACGGCTTGTGCCTATGAATTTTGGACGATGTGAGTCAACTTTCCCGGTATTGGGAGAGCAGAAAGGTCTTGTGATCCTCGTGGAGTATGATGACATTTCATTTCAGTATGGCAACCATGATTATTTCTATAGGATGCTTAATGAGGAAGGCTTTTCTGATAATGGTTCGTTAGGCTCTGCACGTGATTGGTTTATAGAAAATTCAGGAGGACGTTTCGTGCCGGAATTTGACGTGTGCGGTCCCGTGAAGCTTCCACAGCCCCGCAGCTATTATGGCGGAAATGATTCCTATGGAAACGACATGCGTGCCCATGAAATGGCGATAGACGCATGCCGTCTGCTTGATGACGAGATAGACTTCTCCCAGTATGATAGAGACGGAGATGGAATCATAGACAATGTATTCATTTTCTACGCAGGCAAGGGTGAGCATGACAGCGGTATAAAGAATGCCGTATGGCCACACTCATGGGATGTCGCTGTCGGCATACCTGATGAGAAATTCATTTTCGATGGGGTGCAGCTCAATCATTATGCATGCACGTGCGAGTGGCCGAGCGGCTATAAGCGCGCAGACGGTTTCGGTACGTTCGTGCATGAATTCAGCCATGTTCTTGGGTTGCCGGATCTTTATGTGACATCGAATTCCGCCGGGTTTACTCCCGGGGCATGGAGTGTGATGGACCAGGGTCCTTACAACAACGACCGCCTTACCCCTCCCAACTACTCGTCTTACGAGAAAGCCGCTCTCGGGTGGCTCGAGTTTCAACCTTTCACTGAAGGAAGGATGGAATTGCCGGACCTGTCATCCACAAACGTTGCATATGCTCTTCCCACTGAAAAAGAGAATGAATTCTTCTTCTTTGAAAATCGTCAGCAGATAGGCAATGACAAGTATATTCCCGGTCATGGAATGCTCGTCTGGCATATAGACTATAGAGAGAGTTTCTGGACCATGAATACTGTCAATAATATATCCAACCATCAGTATGTGGATATAGTGGAAGCGGATAACGTAAAGTCTGAAAGTTCAAGAGCAGGGGATGCCTTCCCAGGAACCAAGGGCGTAACCTCCTTTACCTACGATACGAAGCCTCAGCTCGCGAGCTGGGCGAAGAAGCATCTTGCATACGATATAGAAGATATTGCTGAGTCGGAAGACGGCTTGATCAGTTTTAAAGCCGTGGCCTATGGCTCTAATAACGCAGTCGGCGAGATAGAATCAGCAAACGGAATCGATAACGTTTATTATGACCTTATGGGACGTCGAGTCTCTAATCCCGGAAAAGGCATCTATATCCTAAACGGCAAGAAAGTCTTGATTAAATAAAGATTAGATATAAAAGATTAAATATAAAGGGAAGTCCCGGCGAAATCTTTTTCGTCGGGACTTCCCTTTATTGATATGTCGAGAATTCTTTACTGCTCTCCGCGGTTTTCTTTGTTAAAGATATGGCGGAGACGTGAGAAAATTCTCTTGGATGTTGATTCAGTGGGGACAACATTGCTGCTGTCTTTGAGGCTTTCGATAGCGCTCTTCTCGGCATCCGAAAGATTTTCCGGAACGTAGACCATAACATTGACGAGGATATCGCCTCTAACGTGTTCGTTCTGGAATGCGGGAAGTCCTTTTCCACGCAGACGAAGAACCTTGCCCGGCTGTGTTCCCGGAGCGATCTTCACGCGTGCCTTTCCATCGATAAGGGGGATCTCGGCGCTGCCGCCGAGGGCCGCAGTCGGGAAGTCAAGCATGAGGTTGTAGATGAGGTCCTGGTCGTCGCGGATAAGCTCTGCATTCTTTTCTTCCTGAATCACGATTAGGAGGTCGCCGTTGACACCGCCGTGGCGAGGGGCATTGCCTTCTCCCTTAAGTACGAGCGTCTGACCGTCCTGAACACCTGCCGGGATATGGAACTCTACAATCGTATCCTTCTTCTCGACTCCGGTGCCATGGCAGTACTTGCACTCCTCGGTGATGACTTTTCCTTCGCCGTTACATTCGGGACAGACTGACTGAACCTGCTGCGGACCGAGGAAGGTCTGACGCATCTGGGTGACGTAGCCGGTGCCTCCACAACGCTGGCATGTATGGAATGAAGTTCCGTCTTTTGCCCCCGTGCCGTTGCAGTGCGAGCAAGCTACGAATTTGGGTATCTTAAGTTTCTTGTCGACGCCGTTGGCGATGTCTTTCAGGCTGACCTTAACAGTGATGCGAAGGTCGGTGCCTTTATTGACCGGTTGGCGGGCGCGACCGCCGCCGCCGCCGGAATATCCATGATAGGATCCGGCTCCCTGGAAAGCGTCTCCGAAGATATCCCCGAAGTTTGCGAAGATGTCTTCCATAGAGAATCCGCCTCCGCCGAAGCCTCCGAAACCGCCGTAGGAGCCTCCGCCGCCGCCACCGAATCCTTTGGGACCCATATCGTGGCCATAGGTGTCATAGAGCTGTTTCTTCTTGTCGTCGCTCAGGACATCGTAAGCTTCTGCTGCTTCCTTAAATTTTTCCTCGGCCGCCTTTTGTTCAGCCTCGGGCTTGTCGGAATACTTGTCGGGGTGGTATTTGATGGCCATCTTCCTGTAGGCCTTCTTTATCTCGTCGGGCGAGGCGTTCTTTCCGACGCCAAGCACGTCATAGTAATCTCTTTTCTCTGCCATGATGATGGATTTTTAGGTGTGACTTCATTAGGGAATTACTGTGCAACGGCCACCTTTGCGTGGCGGAGCACCTTGTCGTTGAGCATATATCCCTTCTGTACAGTATCGAGCACCTTACCCTTCATGTCTTCGGAAGGAGCCGGAACCTGAGCGATAGCCTCATGGATGTCGGAGTTGAATACCTCTCCGGTAGAAGCCATCTCCTTTACACCCATGCTTTCAAGGTACTTGACGAGCTTATTGTAGATAAGTGTCATACCCTCAAGCACAGATTTTGAGTCAGAATCAGACTCTGCGGCCTTCAAACCACGCTCAAAATCGTCTACGATCGGGAGGATGCCTTTAAGCACGTTCTCACCACCGTTTTTGATGATTTCGGCTTTTTCCTTAAGTGTGCGTTTGCGATAGTTGTCAAACTCGGCGGCAAGGAAGAGATACTCCTTCTTCTCCTTCTCCACCTGAGCCTGCAGCTCTACAAGCTGGTTCTCAAGAGTGTTGACCTCCTGTTCTGCCTGAGTATCTTCCGCATCGCCGGCATAGTCGCCGTCTATAACCACGTTTTCATCCTGAGCTGAATCCAGGGACTCCGCCTGTTCCATCTCTTTATAGTCTTTATTTTCGTCCATAGTTGCTTTTTTTATATTTTTGAAAGAGGGATTGAAGCCTCTTTTCCTGTTTTTACGATTGTTTCTGTAGTTCATTGTAATCAAATATTGTGCCAATAAAAGTTAAAAGTCAGATATCGGCATGGATACATTAATTATTTCAATATTCAAACGTTTTGGACGGCAGTCGGGTTCATTGAGAAGCAATAGAATATCATGAAACAAACATATGAATAAAAAAGAATGCAGCCACCTTCCCAGGCAGCTGCATTCTCATTTTTTCCATAATTCAATTTTAAACTAACCTAACATCATGAAACGATTTTCTTACTTTCTGAAATCAAAACAAAGGAAAATAAGTTATGGTTCGCGGTGTTACAATAGTTTAACAATTGAAACATTTATGTTTTATTCGGCTTTGGGCTCATCTTTTTTTGCTGCGGGTTTGCGTCCCGGCTTACGTCCGGGTTTCTTCTTTTCGGCAGGCTCTTTCTTTTCGGCATCCTTCTTAGCCGCCTTCTTAGCGGGCGCTTTCTTTTCCTTAACAGAAGCCTCCTCTACGACCACAGCAGCCGCAACAGGAGCATAATTGCTATCCTCTGCCTCGAGGATGTTCTTGCGGAGGTTTTTCACTTCCTTGTTTAGCTGCTCGATCTCAGAAGACTGGTTGCGGATAGTGAGAAGCAGCGAGTTGAGCTCCTCGTTGTCGACATTCTCGGGGAATTGCTCTTCTACGCGAACGAGGAAGTCAGCGAGAACATTCATATAGTTAGTGAAGGCCGCAAACGGACTGTCGTAGGGGCTGAATGCGGCGTCCGCCTGATTGTTGGTAGCCATATAGAAGAAGTGGTCGCTTCCCTGGAGATACTCCCAGTCCTGCTGGATCTTGCGGTCTTCCACCATAGATACGCGCTCGGCGATACCGTAAAGCTTGTTTAGGGCCTCACGCTGCAGGTCGTTGCCTTTCCAAGCTGATACATCGATGCGGGTACCGTCTACATAAGAAATGGCAAACGGGACTGTCACACTGTCTACAGCTTTGAGTTTGCCTACGATCTCAGATGGCGATGTAAAGCGAACGCCTTTTTCCTTGCCGAATCGGGGAAGTGCCTTGAGGAAGTCGAAAATGCCGGAGCTGGCAGGGATGAAACCTCCGAACGTATCCATACTGAGGGCAATATTGACAATCTGCTCCTCGGCGGGAAGTTCTGCGATCCAGTTGACATACTTGTCGGCGGTAAGAGGATACTCAGCCCAGTCAGTATTATTGAAATTGTGGGAGATGTCAGCAGCAAGTTTGTCGTTGGTGAAGAGAAGCTTCAGTTTCGGAGCCGTTGCTGAAGAATAGACGTAGTCCGGACTCTTCCAACCAAGGATATGCTTCGCTCCCGGAACAACTGCGGCCTTGAATCCCATAGCCTGGATAAGTGATGCCACTTCGTCGTCGAAGATGAGTTCTGTATTAGCGAATACCTTTGGAGTCTGGCCGAAAACATTCTTAATGACCTTCTGCTCCACCTTCACCTGACGCATGAACTCTTCCGGATCCTCGATAGAGGCAAGGGAGTGGGCGAAAGTTCCTGCAAGGAACTCAACACAACCCTTGTCGGATAGTTTGCGAAGAAGTTCGATCACTTCGGGCTCGGACTGCTGGAGCTGCTCGACGGCGGTACCGGAGATGGAGACGGCACACTTGAAGTCAGGGCCATACTCGTTGGCCATATCAAGCAGCGTCTGGCACATCGGGATGTAGCTGCGCTCCGCAAGGTTGCTGATGATGTCTTCATTGGCGAAGTCATCGTAGTAGTAGTGGTCGTTGCCTATGTCGAAGAAGCGATATCTCTTCAAGCGGTAGGGCTGGTGTATGTTGAGATAAAAACAAACGTTTTTCATAACTGGTTATCTTATGATATGATGTGTGAATATTAATTAGTGATTTCGCGCCGCGATGACGTCCTTGTAAATGTCGATGACTTTCTTGCCGACCTTCTCCCATGTGATGCCGTGTATCTCCTCGATGCCTTTGTCGCGTAGGGTCTTGTACATGGCGGGATAGTTAAGGATGCTATGGATTGCATCTGCCATTGCGTCGATGTCCCAGTAGTCGGTCTTTATCACGTTGGTCAGAATCTCGGCGCAGCCAGACTGCTTGGAGATGATGCTTGGCACTCCCATCTCCATAGCTTCGAGTGGTGAGATGCCGAAAGGTTCTGATACGGAAGGCATGATATAGACGTCCGAATCGCGCAGCATCTCATACACCTCCTTGCCGCGGAGGAATCCGGTGAAGTGGAAACGGTCGGCTATTCCGCGTTTTGCCACAAGCTTTATCATGGCGTCCATCATGTCGCCGCTTCCGGCCATTACGAAGCGCACGTTCTTATCTTTCTGAAGCACTTTGACAGCAGCCTCAACGAAATATTCCGGACCTTTCTGCATGGTGATGCGGCCAAGGAATGTCACGACCTTCTCGCCCTCGGTGCGACGCTTGATGTCGAGGTACTCCTGATCGAGTGGAATCACTGCATTGTGAACAGTCGAGACCTTGGCAGGGTTGATGCCGTATTTATGTATTACAGTCTGGCGTGTGAGTTCCGACACGCACATGATGTGGTCGGCATTCTCCATGCCGTCTTTCTCGATAGCGAACACGGTCGGGTTCACATTGCCACGTGAACGGTCGTAGTCAGTCGCGTGCACATGGATCACGAGGGGTTTGCCGGTGACGTTCTTAGCGTGTATTCCCGCCGGGTAAGTCAGCCAGTCGTGGGCGTGTATTATGTCGCATTCCACCGTGCGGGCTATCACACCGGCCACAATTGAATAGTTGTTGATTTCCTCGATGAGGTTGTCAGGGTAGCGACCTGAAAACTCAATGCATCCGAGGTCGTTGAGCTTCATGTAGTTGAAGTCGGCGTAGATATGGTCGCGGAGATCGTAGTATAGCTGCGGGTCCATCACTTTGCCGATACGGCTTTCCACGTAGTCCCAGCTGACGTCGCGCCAGGCTACGGGAGTGCAGTTGGCGCCGATGATGCGGGCGAAACCTTTCTCTTCGTCGCCCCAGGGCTTCGGAATCACGAAAGTGATGTCCATGTCTCCGTTGGCGTGCATGCCCTTGGTGAGACCGTAAGAGGCAGTGCCGAGGCCGCCAAGGATATGCGGTGGGAATTCCCACCCGAACATTAATGCCTTCATATCTGGTTAATTATCGTAGTTCTGTAATTTGTTGAGTTCTTTCACGTTCTTGATGGTGCGCAATATCTCGCCCACATTCTTAGCAGTGGAGACCGCTCCGCGTCCTGCGAAGGGGGGATTGCCGTCATACATCTCGCTGAGCGATCCGATGCAGTTTTCCGACATGTCGTCTTCATATCCGATAAGCTTGCGCTCGATGAAACCGAGCCCACTGACTCCGAACACCTTGATGTAAGCGTCAGCATAGAAACCGAAGAGCCAGGGGCGCACAGGTCCTTGATGCACAGCGTATTCACGCTCTACAGGACCTCCGACATAGTTGGGGCGGTAGGCGTAGCTCTTAGGACTCAGAGAGCGGAGTCCCTTTGGAGTAAGGAGCTCGCGGGTGGCGAGGTCGAGGACCTTACGGCGCTGGCGACGGTCGAGCGGGCTATACTCAAGGCCAATCGCGATCACCATATTGGGGCGCACCTCGACATCGGCATATGTGCCGTTGACATAATCATATAGATATCCGAAATCGTTGAGGAAAGTCTCCACGAAACTTACCTTCACCTTGTCGGCGAGAGCAGAGAGTTCATCAATATATGACTGCATCTCCGGCATACCCTCGTAGAGGGAGATGAGGAAGCGGAGTGCGTTGTACCAAAGCGCGTTGAACTCCACTATATATCCGGAACGCGGTATGATGGGGCGTCCGTTGATGGATGCTGAAAGCCAGGTGACGGGTGTGTCTGTTCCGTTGCTTGTCAGAAGACCGTTGGGGTTGAGGTGGAGGTTCTTGATGCGTTCGTTGCGGATATCCTCCACGAGTCGCTTCACGTCTTCGCCGTATATCTCGCGGCAGGCACGGGTATCGGTATTGCGGCGGTATTGCTGAATTGCCCAGATAGCCCACAGGGGAATATCGGGAAGGTCGATTTCATGGATTGTCCTGTCTTTTTCTCCGGTCTCGATATACTTATGGAGTGCTTTCAGGAAGGTGCCCATGATCTGGATGTAGTCATCCTTATGGTCGATGGCGAGCGTACATCCGGGGAGCGCCATCAGTTCATCGCGCGCACGGACGTTATACCATGGGAAACCGGCCATGATATACATTCCGCTTTTATTTTTCAGATAGAACTGCTTGGCGGAGTTCTTGAGGCAGTTGTAGAAGCTTGTGCGCGGGGTTCGAGTCTTGATCTCGTTGTCGTAAAGGGCGTCGAGGGCAGCCGGGTCGATCTCTGAAGTCCCGGCGCTGAAGATGATGCTTTCACCTTTCTTAATCGGGAGCTCGAAATATCCGGGCACCCAGAGGTCTTCCTTATAAGGAATTCCACGGTCACGGTCCTTGTAATATTCGATACCTTTGTACCAATGGCCATCGTCAACCCATTTTACGGGCTTGTTGAACTGCATCACCAGATCGGGATAACCTGAATAGAGACAGCATGAGATACCGTCGGGTACGTGGCGGATCTCCTTGTTGATTGCTGTGTTCTCCACCACGAGGTCGTTTGCGTTGCGGAACGCAAGCATCGGACGGAACTGCAGTTTAGTGTCGGAGTGCGCGTCGACGAGGGTGTACTTGATCAGAATGCGGTTTTCATTGCTGATGAAGGTCTTCTGCTTCGTAAGGATCACGCCTCCCACGCGGTAGGTCATCGTGGGGACAGTCTCGCAGTCGAACATACGTATATACTTATGTCCGTTAGGTGAGAATACGTCGGGACCGTACTGATGCAGACCCAGGTTGAAGGGAGCTCCATGCTGAATCACTGTCTCGTCGAGGCTCGAGAGAAGCACGTGGGCCTTGTCGTCCATCTCCGGGATGGGAATGACGAGAAGGCCGTGCTGCTTGCGGGTGTTGCAGCCGACGATCGTAGTGCAGTGGTAAGCTCCTGATTTGTTGGTGCGGAGCATTTCTTTTGGAAGACTCTGCTCCAGGTTTATCATTAGGTTTTTGTCAAATTTCAGGTAACTCATATCTGTAGTTAATCTTTTATTTCAATTGATGCAAATTTAATGAAAATATGTTGAACCGCAAAACTAAGCAGAGAAAAAACAGACAAAAATGTTGCAGAACATATAAAAATGCTCTTTATTAACCTTAATTTTGTGTTTTTTCGTCAATTTCGACGAAAATGTCGAGGTCGCGGATGAGCTTGTCTCCGGCCGCCTCATACATCCGCTCCGAGATGTCGTTGAGTTCTTCGAGCGCCTGTCTGTAAGTAGTGTTGAATTCAGGGATGAAATCCTTCATTCCGGCCGACTCAACACGGGTGACAACATCTTTGACCATAATCTGGTCGGTGTCTGTAGTGGGAATGAGTCCCGGATCGTCCTTGCCATCGCCCGACTCATTGAACTGAATGAGTCCGGCGAGTTTGAGTCGGTCGGCTATGCTGCTGACCATCCTTATGGGAAGGCCGTATGTGGTGGAAAGGCTGTTGCGTGTAGGTGCGGATAGGCCGAGGTGAAACCTCCGGTAGACGACTGCGGTCACTACGAGAAGTACCTTACGGAAGTATGTCTCAGCAACCGTATTGAGGTTTCCAAAGAAATTATAGGAAAACACGTTCTGGAGGGAATAAGTGAGTCCGCAGCCTGACAGCAGTAGCAGCCAGCTGAGCTGAAGCCAAATGAGCATCAACGGCAGGAATGCGAACGAACCGTAGATCGCGTTGTATTTCGACACATATATCTGTCCGTTGAGGAATAACAGCTGCAGGATCTCAAATGCCACGGCACAGAACGCGCCGGATATGGCGGCAAACCGGAACTCAACCTTTGTATTGGGAATGAGCCAGAAACATAGGGTGAATGCCCCCCATGTAAGCACTACCGGAGTGAGTTCCATAAGCACGTTGACCATCGGCGTCATGAACTTGAAGGGAATTACCGCAAGCACTGTCGACGACATGAAGATCGAGATTCCGGAGCTGAGGATCATCAGGATAGGAATGAGAAGGAATATGGCGATATAGTCCTTTATCTTCTGGATGGTGTTGCGTCCCGTCTTGATATCCCAGATATTATTGAATGCATCCTCGATATTGCTCAAAAGGGAAATGAGCGTCCAGAGAAGAACGATCAGGCCCACTCCGACCAGAATGCCGGAAGAGGCCTCTGCGAGGTATGAGTCTACGAAACCGAGTGCGGCGCCTAAAGCCTTGCTCTGCGACGGGAAATAGGTGTACAGTTCCTTTTCCACGATTTCCTGAAATCCGAATCCCTTGCTGATGGCAAGCAGAAGCGCGAGGGCAGGAACCATAGCGAATACCGTCTGATAGGTAATGGCCATTGACTTTATCTGCAGGTCGCGGTTGAGGAAAGCCTGCACGGTCAGATTGATGGTCTTGATAAGGCGCACCTTTATGGTTTTTGCCGGATCGGACCATACTCCTGAGACGCAGTAATTGTAGAGACGCTCTCCTTTTTCGATCAATCTGTCGAACCATCCCGGACGTTTTTCGTCCGTCTTTTCTTTTTTAGTCTGGGTGTTTACTTCAGCCATGTCGTAGGTGTGTTTTCTTGTTGATAAAAAGCAGGGGCGGACGAATGCCGCCCCTGATGAAAAAAGCAGAAGGGATGTAAGCCGGGTTATGTAGCAAACCGCCCTGGGAGGAGGTTTGCCGTCCGTCATTTATCTTGACCGTCTGTCGCCAGACGGCTCCGGCGCGTGAGCGCCGAGCAGCCTACCCCCCGGCAATGGACGAGCAGCCCTTAGCTGCCGGTGTATTTGGCCTTGCAACCCATAGGATGTGCGGCATACCGTGTCGCCACGGCACCCGGTGGGCTCTTACCCCGCCTTTTCACCCTTACCTGAGCGTCCGAGACACTCCGGCGGTAGTTTTCTGTCACATTCACCGCGACGTCGCCGCCGCCTTGACGTTACCAAGTATGGTGCTCTGAGTTGCCCGGACTTTCCTCTTCATGCGCCCGGCATGAAGCGACGGACCTCACTTCTGCTATTTTATATTACGCAGATGTCGGCGAATGGTTCGCCGGCACAGCTACACTTTCTTATGCTTTCCAACATAGTCGGCTATAAGCCCGACCAAGTCCTCATGGCCGAGAATGGAAGCGTCGAGCGTCAGGTGGTAGTTGTCTGCCACTCCCCATTTGCGGCCCGTGAAATAGTTGTAATATCCCTCCCGGTCTCCGTCTGCCTTTCTGATCTTGACGAGAGCCTCCTGTATATTGGCTGCTTCTCCACGGCTGACCAGGTTTCTGGCCCTCCACTCGCGTGGGGCATGGATGAAAACGCTTACGAGTCCGGGATGCTCCCGCATTATATAATCGGCCGTGCGGCCGACAACAACACAGCTGCCTTCCTGGCAGATCTGGCGTATGACGTCAGACTGGGCTTCGTAAAGAGCCTCTCGACTTAGGGGAGAAGTGGCGTACATATCCATCACACCGTATTTGCCGAGCAGCATGCTTCGGAAAGGAGACGGCTTCTTCTCGTCGGCTCGATGGAGTATGTCGGGGTCGTATCCATAGCTCGCCGACACCTTATTGATGATTTCCTTGTCGTAATAGGGTATACCGAGTCGCTCCGCGAGTGCTCGTCCGGTCTTGCGGCCGGTGCCGCCATACTGGCGTCCGATTACGATTATCTTATGGTCTGAGTTGTTCACTTTACTTCGGATTAAAGGGAAAAATCTATAAAAGTAAAACATAATTCGCGCGAATTTGGATAAGAAAAACATTTTTTTTGTGGAAAAACCCAATATTTCGAATATTTTGTGTAAATTTGCGCTTTGATATTCCCTATGAGGTCCATCTCGAGAGTTGGACAACGGGATAAATCAGAACAGATATGAGTGAAATTTTAAAGAACCTGACAGGGGATCAGGATGGGATGGCGACCTACGACTATATAGTCAACAACGTGGAGACATGCGTGGACTCCATGCCGGAGCTTGTGGAGAATCTTCGCAGGGTCGACATATCGGGACAGTTTCTGGCTTCTACCGCCAGATTCCTGTGTGCCGTAGACCGCGAGAAGTTTTCCGGCTGGATTCAGCCGCTTGTGGAAGGCGCTATCGAGAAAGACAGAGAGCGCCGCTACATAGGATCACTGCTTCAAGCCATCTGGGGATCCGACTATCGCGAGAGGGCGGACGAGCTCAAGGCATCCGACGATACCTTCAGGCGCATTTATAAAAGAGTCTATCCAGGCGATGGTATTTAAAGAGATAAAATGAAAAGCAAGACAATATTAGCCGCTCTCGGAGTCATGGCGTTGGCAGGGACCGCTGTTTTCGCCGCAGCAACCGGAACTACGGGCGGCCAGCAAACGAACAACGTTGAGATGACGCAACAGATCAAACGAGAAGTGCCGGCGGGTCCGACACTTGACATAGCCACAACAGCGGGCAACATAAAGATACGTCTTTACGACGACACTCCCCTTCACAGAGACAATTTCCTCAAGCTTGCCGAGGAGGGATATTACGACGGTGTGCTCTTCCACCGCGTCATAAACGACTTCATGGTGCAGACCGGCGATCCCGAATCGAAGGATGCCGCTCCGGGAGCCATGCTAGGCTCCGGAGGCCCCGGCTATACTGTTCCGGCGGAGATAGTATATCCCAAGCATTATCATAAATACGGCGCGCTTGCCGCCGCCCGCACAGGGGATGAGATGAATCCCGAGAGGAAGAGCTCCGGCAGCCAGTTTTATATAGTGACCGGAAAGAAATATACTCCACAGCAGCTCTCGCGGATGGAGGAGATGTCGGTGCAGAAGCAACTGCAATCCTATTTCATGGAGCTTCAGCGCCAGAATATGGACACGATCCGCCAGCTGAGACTTGCCAAAGACAGTGTTGGGCTCGAAAACCTGCGTCAGGAACTCATCAAGCAGACCGAGGCCAACGTAAAACCGGTGACAATGACCGAGGAGCAGGTGAGCGACTACACCACAATAGGAGGAACTCCCCACCTCGACGGCCAGTACACTGTATTCGGAGAAGTACTCGAGGGAATGGATACCGTGGAGAAGATCCAGAAAGCCGAGACCGACGGCCGCGACCGCCCCGTGGAGGACATCCGCATCATTTCAATCAAAGTAGAAAAATAAACATCAATATAACCTCATCATGCCATGACTGACGAAGTAAAGAACGCCGCAGAAGTGGAAATCACAGAAGTTGCCACCGAGACTCCCGTAGTAGAAGCGGAAGTCGCTGAAGTAGAAGCCGAAGAGCGCAAGCCGCGCTTTTCCGAAATGTCAAAAACCGAACTCATCGAGGCCCTCCGCGCCATAGTGGAGGAGGAACGGGCTACCGAGCATCACGAAGCCCAGGCCATAAAGGGCGCATATTTCGCCCTGAGGAACAAGGAGACCCTCGCCGAACTCGAGAAGCATATCGCCGAAGGAGGGAAGCCTGAGGATTTCGCATCGCTTCCTGACGAAGGAGAAGCGGAGATCCGCGACCTCTTCACGCGTTTCCGCGACATCCGTGCCGCATGGCTCGAAGCCGACCAGAAGGCACGGCAGGCAAATCTCGAGGAGAAGCAGGCCATACTTGAAAGCATAAAGGAGATCGCGGCCGACATAGACAGCGTGAACATCAACTTCCAGAAATTCCAGGAACTTCAGAAGCAGTTCAAGGAGAAAGCGGACCTGCCTGAGACGGCTGTCACCGGACTCTGGAAGGAGTTCCAGACTGCAGTGGAGCTTTTCTACGACCAGCTCAAGATGAACAAGGAGCTCCGTGATCTCGACTTCAAGAAAAACCTCGAAGCCAAGCGTCAGCTCGTGGAGCAGGCCAAGGATCTTGCCGAGAATCCCGACGTAGTTGATGCGATCAACAAGCTCATGATTCTTCACAACGAATGGCGCGAGACCGGCCCTGTGGCCAAGGAATACCGTGAGCCTCTATGGGAGGAGTTCCGCGAGGCATCGTCTGTGGTGAGAAAGCGTCATCAGGAATACTTCGAGGGGCGTAAGGCAAATGAGGCAGCCAACGAGGAGGCCAAGCTGAAGCTCTGCGAGGAGGCTGAAGAGATAGTAGCGGCCCTACCTGATTCTTTCAGCGCTTGGGATGAGGCCACCAAGAAAGTGATCGACTTGCAGGCCCGCTGGAAAGAGACAGGATTCGCGTCGAGGAAGAATAACGCCGCCCTCTACAACCGCTTCCGCAACGTCTGCGATATATTCTTCAAGTCGAAGGCTGACTATTTCCATAGAGTGAAAGATGAATACAACGACAACCTCCGCCGCAAGATCGAACTCTGCGAGAAGGCCGAGGCCCTTGCCGGGGAAGAAAAGCTCGGTGCGGCTGTCGAGACCGTACAGAAACTCCGTGAGGAGTGGAAGACCATAGGCAGCGCAGGACGCCGTCATTCCGATGAGGTATGGGCTCGCTTCACAGCCGCCTGCAACGCGGTATTTGACCGCCGCAAGGCAGAAAACGGCGACCGCCGCAAGGAAGAGAATGCCAATCTTGAGGCAAAACGTGAGGTCATAGCCCAGTTGAAGGCTCTTGATCTCGAACAGGATCGTCGTCAGCTCCTTCCTGTTGTGCGTGAACTTCAGGAGAAGTGGAACTCAATCGGCCATGTGCCTTTCAAGGTCAAGGATGCGCTTCGCGCCGAATACCGCGAGATCTGCGACACCATCTATAACTCGTTTGATGCCAAGGAGAGCAGCAACCGCATGCGTCGTTTCGAGCAGAAGATGGAAGACATAAAGGATGACTCGTCAAAGGTGAAGCGCGAGAAAGACTCGCTTCAGCGTCAGCTTGAGGCCAAGCGCAACGAATTGAAGACCTATCAGAACAACATGGGCTTCTTCAACATCAAGTCGAGCGCAGGCAACTCCATGCTCAAAGACCTTGAGAGAAAGATCAAGCTTATAGAGCAGGATATCGAGCAGATCAAGGAAAAAATCAAGATGCTTGGTTGATTGTTTTAATATTTTTTAAGTTAAGTTAATCCAAATTCGTTTTTCTTTGTTGATAATAGTATAAACACGTATCCACTTTATACTATTATTATGAAAAACAGAACCTTAGTCATATTGGCGACCTTGTTGGCGGCTGTGGCGACACAGGCGGCTGACAAGGTCGGTCTCGTATTGAGCGGAGGCGGCGCAAAAGGAGTCGCCCATGTCGGAGTTATCAAGGCCCTTGAAGACAATGATATTCCAATCGACTGCGTGGCAGGCACATCGATGGGGTCGATAGTTGGTTCACTGTACAGCTGCGGCTGGACACCTGACTCAATGCTCAACATGATGACGTCTCCTGAATTTCTTATGTGGAGTATGGGAGTGGTGCCCCGGGAGCGGCTGTCTCTCGTGAGCATGCCCGAGCCGACTCCTGAATGGGGAAAAATAAGCTTCGGATCAGAGGGAGTGAATATTGCATCTCAGGTGCTTCCAAAGAGCCTCATCAATCCCACCCCTATGAATATGGAGTTTCTTAAGCTCTATACTCCATATACCAAAGCCTGTGGCGGAGATTTCGACAAGCTATTCGTGCCTTTCCGCTGTGTATTTTCCGATGTTTACAAGAAGCACAAGGTTGTATGCCGCGAAGGGTCTCTCGGAGAGTCCGTGAGGGGGTCTATGTCTTTTCCTCTTGTCTATCGGTCGATTATGGTAGACAGCATCCTTGCCTTTGACGGCGGCATCTACGATAATTTTCCAGTAGACGTGATGCGCGAGGACTTCAAGCCGGACTTCATAATTGGTGTGTCCGTCTCAAAACCTGATGGAAAACCCCAGGTCAATAATATGTATTCCGAATTGGAAGACCTCATAATACAGAACAATGACTACTCTCTTGATCCGGAGATCGGCATAAAGATCCAGGTGCCTGTGACGCAGTTCAATGTCCTTTCGTTTGATGACGCGCAGGAAATCTATAATATAGGCTATCAGACCGGTCTGCAATGGGTAGATTCGATCAAATCCCGCCTCAAGGTACGCAGGCCACTTGCAGAGGTGAACGAGCGTCGGGCAAAGTTTGCCGCAAAGGTTCCGGAGGTCACTTTTGAGACGGTATCCACTCCGGGTATCACCGGAAAGAAGAGTGAGTATCTTAAATCCGTATTTACGAGCCGGGAGCGCAGGACGGGAGAGATTTCCATGAACGACGTGGAGGATGCGTACTACAGCGTAGTGTCGCAGGGCGACGTCGAGGAACTTCTTCCCGAGATGAACGGCAAGGATCTCGTCTTGAAAGCGACTTTGAAGCAGCCTTGGCGTGCATCAGCCGGTGGTTGGCTTTCTACGGGAGTCGGAAGTTTCATATATGCCGGTGTCGGCTATCATAGCCTAAAGAAAAATTCACTCGATGCTCTGCTTTCAGTGTGGGGCGGCCAGTCGTATATGGCTATACGTCTTAAGGGCCGAATTCGACTTAACTCATATAATCCTTCCTACATCTTCCTTGAAGGAACAGCGTCAAAGAAGAAATACTACAGCACGCTACCGTTCTTCTTCAGCAACCACAACATCGAGTCGTTCAACTCAAATATGAATTTTGTGAAGGCCGGATATGAGGTAGGGCAGGGACAATCTGCACTCTTCAGGGCAGTTGCTGCATATGGACAGCAATATAAGGTCAATACAGGAAAGATTGCGTTGGAATACGAATACAATACATTGGGCGAACGCACATTCCCTATAAGTGGACGGCACACTCATATATCTCTAAGCGGGATGAAGATGACGAATACTCAGTCTCAGACAGAAACTACTCCAGCCCAGGAAGTGTGGCGCGGTAAGCTCGATATGCTCTGGAACAACTATTATTCCCTTCACCGCAATTTCAACTTAGGCGTACTGGCTCAAGGTGGACTGTCTGTCGGAAAACGCTTTGGTGACCGTAAGGCCGATCTGATGACATCACATGAGTTTATGCCTCTTGAGTCGATGGACTACTGCTATATCCCGTCGCTTCGCAGCGATGACTTCATGGCTTTTGGAGCGATTCCGGTATGGACACTTTTCCAGCGTGTCCAGCTTCGAGGAGAAGCGTTCGCCTATACGAAATTCCGCGAGTCGTCGGCTTGGAAAGCACCTTTCAGCAAGACAGAGTTCTTAGGAAGGGTAAGTTTCGTGACGAGCCTTCCGTTTGCCTCAATCTCGATGTCTGTTTCTTATTGCACGGCCCTTCACGGTTGGAACTACGGCGTGGCTATCGGATGGTTCGTGCCGCATCCGAAGCTTTGAGTTGGACGTTTTACGAAATGCGTCGTAAGCGTTGTTCAATTTTCAGGGAGTATAGCGATTGAGTCAGCCGTGAAAAACGGGAACTCAGGGATGATTACTGCTGAGGAGAAAGACTTACTTCGGTTGGAATATTTTGTCACTGATAACTTTCTTGGACTGGCCTTGATTCCCGCAGGATAATGTCCAAATACGATGATTTCTCTTGGAGCCTCCCCTTTGGAAGGCTCTTTCAGTGTAACTGTGAAGTGACCCTTGGCATATCGTTCGAATGATCCTTCCTTTATGGCATTTGTCGGTTTAAGTTTCAATGTTTTTCCTTTCCTTACGTGCTTGAAATCCTTCATCATGGAGTGGTGTAGGTCATTGTCAAACTGTCCGAGAATATCCTCATAGTATTTGGCACGTAACGGAAAACCTAAGGTCATCACTCGGGTTCGGTCATAATAAACACTGCCGTCTTTAGACTCTGAGTGCAGTGTCGCTATATCATCATATTGGCGACGCACTTCATATATACCCAACAGCATAATGCTCCAGAAGGCAATGATCGCCAGTGAAGCTATAGTGTTGATAATCCATCCGAACCTATGGCGGGGCAGGATGATGAGGGTGAGAATAGCTGCGAAAAGGTTGGCTCCGAAAAGCTGTCGATTGGAATACACTCCGATTACAAAGTTGAATAAAATCAGAAGAATAATTCCCCAGAAAAGTACACCCTGCGGTATTTCACCATCTTTTCTTTTGAATGAGAAAAGGTATGATTTTCTGTGTTTATGCGCTGCGTAAATTATGCAGATTATAAGCAGGATTATTGCCGGGAAAGAATAGGACGCAATGAGCAGACGGTCGGTAAACGGCATCGTCATATCAGATACACGACCCATAGTGGAAGGAGCAAGGCAGTTTGAAGCTGTTCCCACGACATATCCAAAAAGCATCCAGCTCCTTCTCCAATCAAATTGTATGTCTCGGTGTCTTTTAGAGTCGACCAGCTGGGCGATCCACCAGACTCCCAACCCTCCGCAAACACCGATTGAAACGGATTCCTGCCAATTACCCACAATGACTCCTACGAGCATCATCGCAATAGCGGTAATCCACAGAGGTCGCCCTTTTCTAAAGAAAAGCAGAAGCCAACCTATGTTGGCCGCCATTCCCCAGATATATCCGATCTGGCATGTAGGCATCATTTTGGTGATGAAGCAGAGAACTGACAAGCAAATGGCGGAAAGTGTCCCGCCGGAGTTTTCCGTCAGCCTGACCTTTCCGGCTATCCCGAGCAGAAGGGCGAAAATCATGTATACAATTCCGTTGCATACGGCAAACCACTGTTGACCGAGCTGCGAATTGAAGAGCTGCACAAGAGAATGAGCTACATACCTTCCGTTGACATGCTGATAATGAATCCACTGCGATTTGAAGAAATCGCCGACAGAGTTGATATATCCCCAAGACTGCCATATCTCGCCCTTCATCATGTATTTGTAGTCGAGGTCGTCGCCAAGCCATACAACCTCGGCACTCATCCACCATATGGCGAAGCCGAGAAGTAAGAGTAAAATGACCGAAAAAACGAGCTGTTTCATGGTGAAGGTGTGACGTTGTTGATTATCTTGCGATGTGGGTCTTCATCTTGTCATTAACCATTACTTCTCCCGAATAGAGTATAAAGGCTCCGGAAAGTCCTGCCTTGTCGAGCATCTCCATGGCGTCGGCCGATCCCATCGCCATGCAGGCGGTCGCTAATGCGTCGGCCTCCATGCAGGTTGGTGCGATTACCGACGCGCTCAGAATGTCGGTCTTAACAGGCCGGCCTGTCACGGGTGAGATAGTGTGGCCGAATGTCTGGCCTGACTCTGAATGGAAGTTGCGGTAATTGCCGGAAGTGGCGAGGGCTTCATCGGAAAGTTCTACTATGAGCTGATTGGAGAAAGTAGGTTTGCGTTTTGTTTTAAAAACCTCCTTCAGGTATTCCTCGTCTGGTGTCTCGATAAGTATCCTCCATTTTTTGCCTTCCGGATTCAGTCCACGGCATACTACCTCGCCTCCTATCTCCATCATAAGGTCGGAGCATCCTTTATCAATCAGGGTCTGCGCTGCTACATCTACACCGTAACCCTTCGCGATGGCCGAGAAGTTGAAGGATATTTCCGGCACGGATTTATACAGCGTATCCTTCTCGATTTTTGTTTTGTCTATTCCGACGTAATTAAGGATAGTCTCTATCCGCGCGGTGTCGGAGGTAGGTGTATGTCCTTTACCGAATCCCCATGCCTTGATAAGAGGGGAGAGGGTAGGATCAAAAAGACCGTTGCTCAGGCTGTTTATCTTTCTCGACATCTCATAGACGTTCTTGAAGTGGGCATCTACCGGCCCCTTCTCATTGGAGTTGATTATCGAGACGAGAGAATTGTCGTCGAAAGCCGAGACGCTGCTTTCGACGGCCTTTAGGGAATCTATTGCAGCTGAGATTGCGTTTTCCGGTCCGCAATACGTCGCGTGCCACACCGTATTCCATATCATTCCTTGGCTCTTATGCCAGGAATTGTCGTTTCTGCAGCTGACAAGCAGGAGCGCCAGGAAGAATAGCGGATATATTGATAAAGCCTTCTTCATTTTCATCATAGTAGCGTTTGTCTTGCAAAGATAATAAAAATGTTCCGAGTAAGAACAATAGTTCGGTAAAATTTGAGGTTGTTCAGCACCGGCTAAGCCGCTAGCTGAGTCAACCGATGATTTATCTTCT
>JAIDSM010000189.1 GCA_029061225.1 Muribaculaceae bacterium | reverse complement strand
CGGGGCGGTTTTGCCTCGCGCCCTCGCCAAAACCGCCTGCTGTGAAAACGTGCCCGGATTTAGTCGGCCATAGGTTGACACTTATGGCTGAAAATCCGGAATTTCCGGAAAACCGGGGCTACGTAAATCCGGCACACTCACCCGACGAACCTCATAGCGCCGGGTGCCAGTGCGCCTATAAACGATTACTGAAATCGGCTGACCTACTCCGTGCCAACGACACCGAGACAGCTTCAGCCGATATTTCCTGATAGCTACCAGGCTATACCGATACGGGCACCAACGCCATAGCCGCCACAAGTGTCAGCTTTCGCGTCGCTGCCCGATATGATGGTAACTTTCCTGTATCGGCAACTATGTCGTTATTCAGATATACCACTGTATTACTCGATATATTCACCAGTACAAAGGGTCTGTACTATTATTACAGAGCGAACACCTGCATTTGGACATAACTTTTGATAGTATTCTGTGTTATCCTTGTAGAGCCATGGACGGACGTAAAGAGGTTGATCGGACCTTACGGGTAATCCCGATACCTTTTCAAGTATTACAAAGAAATCGTCTACTCCAGCATCATTTATTGTTTCATGAAGAATCCAAGTACCTGCCGAGACAATCTGGCCCTGTGGTAAAATACAAGCATATTTTGCTTCAATTTTTTCAATAGGTTGCCTCTCAATCCCATACTTATATCTACTATTACCTTCATTGTCAATCAACTCAATTATATTGACATCTTTACCTGATATTTTTCCGTAATATAACAGGTAAAAGCTATGTGAGAGTGCATCTACATCTGACGATATGCAAGACTCTACTGCGTACACATCATCTGCATCAATAGCGTATTGAATTGATATGTTGAAGCCGTCGAATTTCTTTGACATTATTTCAATCAGTCTATATTCAACGTTAGGACTGTCTTGTGGAGGATTGGCAAGAATGGTCTTTTCAACCTTCAGTAGATATTTGTATCCTTTCTCATAATTAAATCCAATGATACCATCAATGTGTTCCCATTCATTTGAATCTTCTTCTTTTATTAGCATACATTCACCGTTCCCACCCAAATATATCATATCATCTGTATGCGAATCTACAGAAAGTAGAATGGTGGAAGTATTATCTTTGGGTTCATCTTCATTGCTACAGGCTGTCATGAAAAGACAGGCGATGACAAGGAATGGAATTAAAAAATTCTTCATATACTTAATATTTTATTTAGTTTTCTTTTAAAATTTCTCTTATTCTCTGAAACTGACGGCGTGAGATATTGAGATACGAGGCAATATCTCCGTAAGATGTAATTTCAGTTATCCGAGAATAGCGGTCAAGCAGTTGGAGATACCGTTGTTCTGGGGTAAGGTTACTAAACTCCTAGAACTGGTCATACAGTTGCTCAAACAGCCCCATTATAAGGTTCATGTTAAGTTCGTGATCTCGGTTTAACTTTTCTTGCATAATCTTTGCAGGGATTACGATTACCTCAGAATCTTCAAGAGCGATAATATCTGTCCGCATTTTGGTGGAGTGCATCACACTCTCATAGTCTATCAGAAGTGAATCACCGAGGGAAAAGCCAATAACTCTATTGTTTCCGTCAGAAGCCATAAGCGAGTATTTGAAGCCCCCTGAAACAATCCACCCGGCATATTCCATTACTTCACTTGAACACGCAAAGTATTCGCCCCGACTGATCAGCCGCCGCTCACCGAATTTCTTAAACACTTCCTTGCAGAGTGAGAAATCAATAGGTTTATTCTTATTATTAGCTTTAACCATATCAGTACATTATCATTTATAAATCAGCAGAAAATATAGACAATTGTCATAGTGGAATTATAAGACAAACAATTGATATGCATATAAAACATAGAAACCAAGACATCAATCACTATTCCTGTCACATTGACCTGAGCCATGGCACTTATCGTGACAAGAAGGCAAAGAAGTTTTATGACAAGACGGTTCATTCGTGATAATCGGTTTCAATGAAGTCTATATTCTCCTAAATCTTTAATATAATGATTTAATCCATTCGCTGATTATTGAAAGCACTTCGGGAGATATTGTTTCTTCTATCGTGGCGTATTCGTTGAATGACCCTGTTTTGCAATGCTGAAACATATGGTTAAGTCCGTCTAAAGCGATTACCTTATTCTTGGAGTTATATGGTAAGCCATTCCTTAGAGCTTCTAAGTTGTCTTTAAAAGATACCTGAGTGTCTTTTGTGCCATTGAGAGCTAATGTCGAGCATTTGACATTATTTAATCTATCACGAACGTCTAACGCCAGGAAATACTGCATGTATGGGGTTTTTATCTGCCATAATCCCGTCTGCATTTTCTGTTTCAATTCTGAAGGTAGATTTGACATTTCCAATTTGCTACTCACAGATTCATCTCCATCAAAAGCTAAAGTCAAAATACCACAATACTCATCAGTCACTTCTTTTGGATATCCTGCTTGTGAAAGATCATATTGATTCTGTTTTAAGAGAAGATCCTTGCCAGATATGATCATGCCTGCCAGACTGACGATAAAGTCAACCTTATTGTCAGCTCCAAGCATAAATGAAATAGTGCCCCCCTCGCTGTGTCCCAGCACCCCGACATTATCGAATCTTTGGCGCAGAAGATCTATACCTGACCTGTCTCGTATACCCAAATCCGCGCCCACGCGACCTCTCTACAGGGAGG
>JAIDSM010000188.1 GCA_029061225.1 Muribaculaceae bacterium | reverse complement strand
GGTCCCAGCTGGAACTGGGGTTGGAATAGACCTAATGGAACATGGAGTCCGGGTGGCAACCGTCCGGTAGGTCCGGGGCACGGTTGGGCAGGAAACTACCGTCATCCCGGAACTGCACGTCCTTCCGGTAGTGCAGCCCGTCCCGGCAATAACAGACCTTCTTCAGGTTCTCAATGGAGTATAGGCGGAAATTACCGAGGCTCATATGGAACAGCCGGAAGCAGTTCAAACAAGCATAATGCGTCTTCTCCAGGCAATAATCGTGGATACACTATTGGTAACGGCGGCCATCGCTACACCGGAAACGGCAATGTAAGCAACGGCACAATCAACAGCAACCGCAATAACGGAAGCTATGGGAATCACCGCAATTCCGGAAACTCTTACAATACCAACACCAACCGGAACAATAGCTACAACAATAGGAATTCCAACACCAGCACTACCCGCAATTCCGGGAGCTACAATTCAAATCGTTCCAGCGGCAATGGATCCTTTGGGTCAGGTAGCTTCGGAGGTGGTCATAGAAGTTCAGGCGGTGGCGGCGGTGGCCGTGGCGGTCGCAGATAATAACATTAATATTAGATCGACATGAAAAAGATATATTTCTTAGCGGCTTCTATGGCTGTTCCTTTCTTTGCTGATGCGCAGAGTGCCATCGATGGTTTTCGTTTTTCCCAGCCTGACATGAAAGGCACGGCCCGATATATGGGTATGGCCGGAGCCTTCGGTGCTCTCGGCGGAGACCTTAGTTCCATATCCACTAATCCCGCGGGTATCGGAGTTTATCGCCGTAATGAGCTTGGCATCACAATGGATGTCGACATGCAGACCGCAACTTCCGAGGCTCAGGGCTTAAAGAATACACAGAATCAGACCAAGGTGCTATTGAACAATGTAGGTGGAGTCGCTACTTGGAATCTTATGAATTCCGTCATGCCAAATATCAACATTGGATTTACATACAACAGAACGGCCTCTTTCAATGCCCATTATGTTGGTTCGATTCCTTCCCTAAGTAATTCGCTTACCAACTATATCGCCGGTGTAAGCAATAATGAGGGGGTGACGGTCGCTGATGTCACTACACTTTTCGATAAGTCCGGAAATATAGCATTTGATCCCTATAATCCAAACGATGGAGGCTTTGCAGCTCCATGGCTTTCCATTCTTGGATATAACAGTTATTTTATAACTCCTTCCGGCGATGATGATCAGCCGAACTGGATAGGACAGTGGGGTATGAATACTTCCGGCTCCGGAGCTTTTGATGTTCTCACCACCGGAGGCGTAAATGAGTATAATATCGCAGTCGGCGGAAATATCGCAAATAAGGTTTTCTGGGGTCTGGATTTCGGAATCGTCGATATGAACTATAGCATGACAGCCATATGGGGAGAGAACCTTCAGAATGCCGTAGTCGATAATCCGGAAGGGACTGCCAACAGTTCGTCAATGTGGAAGATGACCAATTCCTACAACGCAAGTGGCACCGGATACAACATCAAGGTTGGTTTGATCTATCGGCCAATTCAGGAACTGCGACTCGGCCTTTCGTTTGCTTCGCCGACCTGGTATTCAATCAATGAAAGCTATATGGCTTCGACCAATTTCCAATATAGCGCGGATATCCCCGACATGTCTCAGAACAGATCGGTAACCAACAATGGTGAATGGGGTCTTAATTCCTACAACTTCCGTACCCCATGGCGGCTTACTGCCAGTGCGGCCGGTGTGATAGGCAGGAACCTTATAGTAAGCGCTGACTTTGAATGGCAGAAATACAATAAAATGCGTTTCTACAATGGAGGTAACGGATATTATGACTATGACGGTGGATTTGACGATTGGGACTGGCCATATTATTCATATACATCCCCTGTTATGGTAAATACCGATCCTTGGTATGCTACCAATGCGGATATAGAAGAATATTATAAGTCTACGATGGCATTTCGGTTAGGTGCTGAATATCGTGTGACTCCTCGATTCAGCGTGCGTGCCGGCTATTCACATGTTTCATCTCCGGTGCATAAGAAAGTAAAGGATGGATCAATGCTTATATGGACTTCCGGAACTATGCCTAATTACCGTTTGGACAACTCAACCGATTACATCACGTGTGGTCTGGGTTACAACTTCGATCACTTCTATGTTGACGGTGCATTCGTGCATAAAATGCAGAGCAGCGAGTATCACGCATACACTCCGGATCCGGCGAATCCTCAGATTCCGAGTCCGACATCCAAACTAAACCTGAGCAATAATCAGATTGTGCTTACAGCCGGAGTACGATTCTGATGCCAGGAATTGATTAAAATTTTGGGACGCACGCTTCGTGCGTCCTTTTTTTGTTATGTTTTGAACATAATGACTATAAATGGCGTTTTAAGGTTAAATTATAAACTTAATCATTACTACTATGAAAAAATTATTACTCTCACTCGTCGGCATTTTCGCCGCTTTCTCCTCTGCGTTCGCCATCACTCCGTTTGTCGAATTTCAGCCTGTCATAGCTGGTGGACACACATGTCGTTTCAACGTCCAGGGAGGTATCCATGAGATGATGACCAACAACATCGGTCTTGGTGCAGGTCTCGGTATCACCGAACAGTGGAACTTCGATAACGGTCCTCTCATTCCTATTTTCGTGAGAGGAGATGTCAGTGGAAAGATAGGTGGCTTCAAGCCATTCTTCTCCCTTGACCTCGGATACGCAATAAATACTGAGAACACAGAATGTGGCGCAGTGCTCGTAAACCCGATGATAGGTCTTGACTTTGGAAAGGTATACGCCGGTATCGGCTATCAAGCTCTCTGCTGGACTCCAAAGCACGCAGATGCCACCAACTGCTTCAACTTGAAGATCGGTTATAAGTTCTAAATCAAAACCTTTATAATGCTCTCAGAGGATATCTTGATATTCAAGGTGTCCTCTTGTGTTATATCAATGAGTAGCGATGTACGCATCGCTACGTCACTTCTCAGTCAAATCGGCTAATATACGTTTAATTTGAACAGCTACTTAAGAAGAAAAACAAAGATTCTTAAAAAAATAGGAATAATTATTTTCTATATGACATATTTTTGATAATATGAAATAAATTAGTTAATTTTACGGAAAAATATGTATTATGAAGAAATTCCTATCTTTAATTTTCTTTCTTGTCATCTTTTCAACCTATGCGGTTGAATTTAAGCAATCGTTTTATAATCTTCTTGATAAAGGAGATGTTGATCTTGCTGAGATTTTCCTCAGTGAATGGGAATCTAATGATGTAGAAAATCCAGACTTGTTTTTAGCTAAGTTTAATCTGTTAATCGCAAAAAGCTTTCTTTCTAATGAAGATTCCAATATAAATTCCGATGGTCACTCTAATAATCCACCATTGATATTAGAACCTAATGACAGTATCCTTCAATTGGCCATAGAGACTATAAAAAAGGGTATTGAAGTTTTCCCGAATCGTCTTGATTTTAGATTGGCGGAGGCTCAGGCTTATAAATTCTCTGAAGACTATGAATCCCTTTCAAAATTGGGTATTGATATTTTGGAATATAGTCGTATAAATGGTTGCCGATGGGATTGGAGTGAAGGCGAGTCTTTGGAACCAGAAGAGGGATTAAAAAATATGCTTGATGGTATTCATGCCATAGAATATTCGTTCATTACACAGACTTTGCAAGATAATCTGCTTGATCTTAATTTAAAATATTATCCTACGGATAATGAGGCATTATTGTTTAAAGGAATGACATTTATAAACGCAGGTAAAAATGAAGAAGCATGTCGCTATCTTGAATATGCACATGAAATTTACCCGGAGGATGACGCAGTAATGTTTTATCTTGCCGTAGTTTATACAAATATTGGCGATAAAGAAAAGGAGACTGAAATATTAAATAATATAATCAAGAGCGAAAAGGCAGATGAAAACATAAAAAAAGCTGCTCAAGCGATACTTGAAGGTAAAGATGCGAATTTGAAAGAAATTGACCTATATCGATTCGAATACAGTTTTCTACGATATATCGCTAATTCATGCATTCCGTCTACGGACAGCATAGATATTCTTTTGAACAAAGATAATGAGATATTCCATTTACTTGAGCAGATTGGATATTATCTTCCGGAAGAACAAAAGGAAATCAAAATCGATATGATAGGAGAGGGAGATGAAGCCATTGTAGTCTGGACAATGCCGGAACCTAAAGAAATACCCTTGGCACGCTACATTGCGTTTGTACCGGATAAAGAAGCAAACAATTACCGTTTATATACTTTGGAACGTTCCCTTAACTGGGATGGCATTGATCCTGTATGGATATTAGGCTATAGCTATGCTGACGGTCATTCTAACTTCGGAGAGATTCGGTATCCTTCGACTCCGGAAGAATTTGTAGACCAGGTTTTAAAGGTTATGAAGTCAAAGAAATAAAATATAAGATATTGACAATATTAAATTCGACGAGTAGGGACGCACGCCTCTTGCGTCCATTAGTCATACCAGTTAAAGCATAAAAAAGGGACGCACAAGCCGTGCGCCCCTACAATCCTATTTAAGGTATTTATCAAGGAATCTGAAGAAAGTCCTCTGCCAGAGTATTGCGTTCTGGGGCTTAAGGATCCAATGGTTTTCGTCAGGGAAGACGAGCATCTCTGCCTCAAGACCGTGCATCTTGGCGGCATTGAAAGCCATCATACCCTGAGATGCGAGGATACGGTAGTCGAGTTCTCCGACTGTCACGAGGATAGGAGCGGTCCAGTTGTTCACAAACTTGTGAGGTGATGTTGCGAAAGTACGCTGTGCTGTAGCGTTGTTCATATCCCATGGAGCACCTCCCATGTCGAAATCTGCAAACCACATTTCTTCAGTCTCAAGATATTGAGCCTCCATATTGAAGATTCCGGCATGAGCCACGAGAGCGGCGAAGCGACCTTCATGATGTCCGGCAAGCCAATATACTGAGAAACCACCGTAGCTTGCGCCGATGGCACCGATCTTTTTTGCATCTACATAAGGCTGAGCTGCGATATAGTCTGTTGCAGAGAAATAATCGCGCATATTCTGTCCACCGTAATCGCCTGAGATCTGACGGTTCCACTCCTCACCGAAGCCCGGCAGTCCGCGACGGTTGGGCGCGATGATGACATATCCTTGCGATGCCATGATGCGGAAGTTCCATCGATAGCTCCAGAACTGGCTGACAGCCTGCTGGGGACCACCCTGGCAGTAGAGGATAGCGGGATATTTCTTGTTTGGATCGAAGTTCGGTGGAAGGATAACCCAACAGGTCATCTCCTTGCCGTCGGTGGTAGGTACGAGGTGTTTTTCTACCTTTACCTCTGCAAGCTGCGAAAGGATGTCCTTGTTGATTTCAGTAAGCTGCTTCACATTGCCGGCCTCAGCTACATAAATATCGTTTGGCTCAAGCATAGAATGACGCATACATGCCACCTTACCGGTATTACCAAGCGGCTGCACACCAACATAGTCATACTGACCGTCGGCAATCACATCAATCTTAGCATCAGCAACGTTAATCTTGAAGATTGGCATCACACCGTCGCTGTATCCGTTGAAGACGATTGTCTTGCTGTCGGGAGTCCAGGCGATGCCTTCCGGCCAGCGGTCCCAGCCCTCGGTCAGATCTCTGACACCACGTGTAGCCATATCCATTACCATCAGACGCTTCTTGTCGCTCTCATACTTCGCAGTCTTCATCGAGAGGAAGGCAAGGCTCTTGCCATCGGGTGAGAATGCGGGATCAGTGTCGTAGCCCGGCCACTCTTCTCCCGGTGTCAGACAGTCGGTCTTCCCGCTTTCGAGATCATAAAGAAAGAGGTCGCTGTCGGTGGAGTACGCATAGTCCATACCCTTGAGCTTGCGGCTTACATAGACGAGCTGCTTGCTGTCGGGACTCCATGCAAACGATTCTGCACCACCGAATGGCTTCATCGGGCATTCAAACGGTTCTCCTGCCATGATATCCTTGGCTCCAGAGATATCTGATCCGTTGAAATCAGCTACGAAAGGATGAGGTATAGCTTCTACCCATTCGTCCCAATGCTTATACATCAGGTCGTCTACGAGACGACCGCTTGTCTTGTCAAGTCCGGCAAAGAGAGTGGAATCTTTCTGATTGAAATCCTTGATGGAAGTGGAGTAAACCACCTTCTTTGAGTCGGGGGAGAAAAGGAAGCATTCCACTCCGCTTTCAACTGCTGAATGGCATACGGCGTTGCGGCCGTCAGGCTCCATAGAGAAGATCTGCATCTTACCCTGTGTGTCTTTACCGAGATATGCGAGACGCTCGCCTCCATTGATCCATTGCAGGTTGCCCTCCGATCCCGCTGTATGGGTAAGACGGGTGACCTCCCCACCTTCGGCGGGAACAGTATAGATTTCCGAGTTGCCTTTGTTTTCCTTGACATCCTCATACTTGATGGTGAAAGCGATTGTCTTTCCATCGGGTGAAGCTACTGCTCCGTTCACCTGTCCGAGGGCTTCGAGCACCTCCGGCGTCATCTGGCCGTCGACGATGTTGATCTCGGGCTTTTC
>JAIDSM010000187.1 GCA_029061225.1 Muribaculaceae bacterium | reverse complement strand
CTCGTACATAACTATTATGGAAAGAAGTTCAAGAACGCCCTTCCATATCAGACCAAGAAATACCGCGAGCAACCGGATAACGGAGCCGGTTTCGCTCCCCAGGCATTTCCCGCCTATGGAGGATACGTGACGATATCCCCGGCCCTCAAGCTCGTACACTCCGATGGATCGCATACCACCCACCTCAAATATGTATCCCATTCGGTAACCAAGCCAGAAGACGATGTCACCCGGACGAAGATAATCCTCAACGATCCCCTGTATGACGTTGACCTTAACCTGACGTTTGATGCCTACGGTAAGGAGAACGTCATCACCCAGTCGGCTACCCTCACCAATAAAGAGGATGGACGGCTCACGGTGGAAAATCTTGCTTCCACATATCTCCCGCTTCATGCCGATTCCTACTACCTCACGCATTTCCACGGTGTATGGGCAACGGAGATGCAGCTCGTAGAGGAACAACTGCAGCCCGGTATCAAGAGCGTCGAGTCAAAGAGGGGAGTGCAGGCTACCCAGACAGCGAATCCCGCCTTCCTGCTGTCGCTCAACGGGCCGGCCCGTGAAGACCACGGAGATGTCTACGGAGGCGCCCTTGCATGGTCGGGCAACTACAAGCTGACCTTCGAACAGGATGAATGCGGACGCCTGAACGTGGTCGGCGGCATCAATGACTTCGCCTCCACCTACTATCTTGACAACGGCCAGAGCCTGACAACCCCTGATATGGTATGGACATTCAGCGACAAGGGACGCGGGCAGGTGTCGCGCAACCTTCACGACTGGATACGCAACCATTCACTCGCGCATCCCGACATGGAACGCCCGGTGGTACTCAACAGCTGGGAAGGCGCCTACATGAATTTCGACGAGAAGACGATCACGGACATGATCGACGACGCTGCCAAGATAGGAGTCGAGTTGTTTGTCCTCGATGACGGATGGTTCGGAAACGGAGAATACGCACGGAACACCGACCATTCCGGCCTTGGAGACTGGCAAGTGAATACCGAGAAACTTCCGAGAGGAATCGACTACCTCGCCAAACATGCCGTGAAGAACGGACTCAAGTTCGGCATATGGATCGAACCGGAGATGGTGAATCCTAAAAGCCGGCTTGCCGAGACTCACCCCGAATGGATCGTCAAGAGCGGAGACCGCGACAAGCTTCAGATCCGCCAGCAGTGGATACTCGACCTGACCAATCCT
This sequence comes from Muribaculaceae bacterium, assembly GCA_029061225.1. Lineage (GTDB taxonomy): Bacteria > Bacteroidota > Bacteroidia > Bacteroidales > Muribaculaceae > Lepagella. The sequence continues at coordinate 8,010 of JAIDSM010000187.1, read as the reverse complement.
GAAGTGCAGGATTTCATCGTCAAGACATTCGACGATGTACTCGCCCTGAGTCCGGACATCAGCTATATAAAATGGGACGCCAATAGGTTTGTGACGGACTTCGGCTCCGAGCATCTCCCTTCCGACCGCCAGTCGCATTTCTGGATCGACTACACAAAAGGTCTTTACTCCGTATATGACAGGATCAGGGAATCGCATCCCGACGTGATGAGACAACTCTGCAGCTCCGGAGGGGCACGTCTTGACATGGGCGCCCTTAAATATCACGATGAGTTCTGGACAAGCGACAACACCAACTCCCTTGACCGTATACGTATCCAGAACAGCACCAACCTCTTCTATCCGGCTATAGCCACAGCCTCGCACGTCTCGACCAGCCCCAACCACCAGACAGGCATGATGGCTCCCTTGAAATACCGTTTTGATGTAGCCATGTCCGGACGCCTCGGCCTTGAGCTTCAGCCCAAACACCTCAACGAAGAGGAATGGGAGTTCGCAAAGAACGCCATAGCGAGCTATAAGAGGATCCGTCCGATAGTTCAGTTCGGCGACCTCTACAGACTCAAAAATCCTGAAGACGGAAGTGGATGGGCATCCCATCAATATGTATCGAAAGACGGTAAGCAATCTGTATTTTTCGCTTACAGCATGAAGTATCACGGTAGGACGACCTTCTTCCAGACACGTCTCAAGGGGCTTGATCCCGATAAGCAATACAGAATAACTGAGATAAATAAGGCCGGATGGCCCTCATTCTACGGTGACGGGCAGGTCTTCCCGGGCGACTACCTTATGAACGAGGGAATCTCCCTCAACGGTGGAAATAATTTTGACAGCACCGTTCTTCATATCGAAGAAATTTAATAACGTTACATTCATAATCACCCATCATGAAAAAAGCATTAACCTTCATAATGAGTCTTCTTGCGGTATTGCCGATGCTTGCGGGAGAAATCATTACAGTCAGCGGCGTTGTGGTAGACGCAGCGACACAGGAACCACTTATCGGTGCGACCATCCTCGTAAAAGGCACATCCAACGGTACCGCAACCGGAATCGACGGAGACTTCAGCCTTAAGGTCGAGGTAGGAAGCACGCTTCAGGTATCATACGTAGGCTATACTACCGCAGACTTCAAGGTACCGGCAAACGGACAGATGAACATATCCCTTTCGGAGAACTCCTCGGTTCTCGACGAGGTGGTAGTTGTCGGTGCCGTAATGAAGAAAGCCGACCTTACAGGCTCAGTGGGATACTTAGACGCCGAAAAGCTGAACGAGACTCCTTCAACCACCGTAGCCGGGGCGTTGCAGGGCAAGATGGCGGGTCTTATGGTGACACCAAGCGGAAAGCCCGGTGAAGACGCTACCGTGAGAGTACGAGGCATCAATACCATCAACTCAGGCTCGTCGCCCATATATGTCATTGACGGTCTCGTGATGGACGGAGAGTTCGGTTCGTTCAACTCTATAAATCCGGAGGATGTGGAGTCTATCCAGGTGCTTAAGGATGCTTCAGCTACGGCAATCTACGGTTCACGCGGTGCCAACGGCGTCATACTTGTCACCACCAAGAAGGGGCGCAAGGGTGAAGGAAAAGTGACATATGACGGCTGGATCCAGACATCCCACATAGCGCACCGTCCGAAAACCATGAACGCCCGCCAGCTCGGCGACCTCCGGATCGACGCCTTCGCCAATGGCTATATCTTCTCCAATCCCGGCGCAGACAGAGATGCCTATATAAAGAATACACTTTTAGGGACAAACACGGCATTCTCCGCAGAAGAGCTGACAACATATAATTCAGGCGAATCATACGACTGGCTCGACCGCTTCACTCAGACCGGTGTAACACAGAGCCACACCGTAAGCTTCTCAAACGGAGGAGACAAGTATAATCTCTTCGCAAGCTTCAGCTACAGCGGCATCAAGGGTATAACGATAGGTACGAAAAACAACCGCTACTCAGGACGCGTGAATGTAGATTCCGACATCAAGTCATGGCTGAAAGTGGGTACAAACACCCAGTTCTCACGAACCGACGACAAGATACCCACCGACGACGTATTCAACCAGGCCATGGCTGCCAACCCCATGCTGAATCCCGCACCCTATCAGGATCCGGCCACCCGCTACACCTACGATTACCTTACGCTTTACTACCGCGCCCACACGGAGTCGAACAACAACGACTACAATCCCTACAACTCCCTTGAAGTGGACCAGAAACGTGTACGCGACCGCCTTATCTCTTCAAACTACGTCAATGTGAATCCTATCGAAGGGCTGAACATACGCTCTACGTTCGCTTTCGACCTCGCCAACCAGACATGGATGGAATATACCCCCGACTATATCCAGCAGGCGATACGCCACTACAACGGAGACGCAAGGGCAAAGCATGAACGCTGGACCAAGCTTTCCTGGCAGTGGGACAACACAGTCACTTACCGTCATACTTTCGGTGACGTACACAACACTGACTTCCTACTCGGCACATCAGCTTCCCGAAGCACATTCAACTATACCAAGGCGCAGGGTGACCGCTTCGCATCGAACGACCTCGGCTTCAACGACCTGGCCGGAGCAGCCGCCAACGACAAGAAAGTGATAGACTCCAACTTCTACGCATCGTCCCTCCTCTCTTACCTTGTAAGGGTAAACTACAACTACGACCAACGCTACTACCTTACGGCCACCGCCCGTTATGACGGATCCTCCAAGTTCGGACCCGGCCATAAATGGGGTATATTCCCTTCATTCTCCGCCAACTGGGCAGTCACGAACGAGAAATTCATGGAAGATCAGCATGTCTTCGACAACCTTAAGCTTCGCGTAGGTTACGGCGTAGTCGGCAACCAGGATATAGAGAACTATGCATACGCGACAATGTACTATTCCACCGTCAGCAACGGATCTGCATCGTACGCCACAAGCGGACTTCTCGGCAATCCCCTTCTCACTTGGGAAAAGCAGAAGCAGACGAATATCGGCCTTGACATGGCGTTCCTCAACAATCGCCTGCGTCTCTCTCTGGATGGATTCTTCATCAACAACGACAACCTTCTCATGAAGCACTCACTTGCATTTACCTCAGGCTACAGCGAGGAATGGGAAAACATAGGCTCCGTCACAAACCGTGGCTTTGAGATGACCCTCAGCGCGACACCGATCGATCTTCCTGACTTCACCTGGAACGTCTCGGCCAACCTTTCACTCGACCACAACAAGGTCAACAAGCTGCATGGCGGCGTGAACAGGATCCTCAACGGCACGGAGCGCACCGGCAACATCTTCCTCGGCGAATCGCTCAACTCCATCTATACACTGAAATGCGGAGGCATCGCTACTGAAGCGAACCGCGACCAGTGGGAAGGCATCGACTACAACGGCAAGAACGTAGGGATCGGCGACCTCTTCGCCATTGACCAGAACGGCGACAAGGTGGTAGACCAGAACGACCGGGTGATCGTTGGATGCATGGATCCCAAGATGTATGGAGGTTTCTCCACAGATTTCTCCTGGAAAGGCCTTACCCTGAACGCAATCTTCAACTACTCCATAGGAGGGAAGAAGATAAGCGACTATTATGAGTCACTGCTCGCATCTACCGGCACTTCCATGGCCTCGGTCGACCTTCTCAACCGATGGAGCACACGGAATCCCAACGGCGCGTTCCCGAGAGCTATAACCAACACGTCCTCAGGCTACAATCCATATTATGCATGGGATACTGACTTCGCAATACAGAATACATCCTACCTGCGCCTGGCGACCCTTACGCTCAGCTATACATTGCCCAAGAAATGGATGAAAGCCATCTGTTTCGACAACATCAGAGTGTATGCCACCGGCTCCAACCTTTTCACAGCGACAAAATACAAAGGATTCGACCCTGAGACAGGCGACTTCGGCTATCCAGCCACACGCTCCTTCACCTTCGGCCTGAACCTGACTTTCTAACACACCCACATCAATGAAGACAAACATTATCACAATCATACTTGCGGCCATATCGCTTGGCGCAATGACTTCCTGCTCCGACTTCCTTACGGAAGACAGCCAGATGGGCCTTACCGAAGAGCAGATCTACAGTGACCTCTCCTATATAGAAACCAACCTTACCGGTATCTACGACAATATGCGCGACTGGACCCGTTCAGACGAGAGGGCATGGTTCCTTATGACCGGAACCGACGAGATCCAGCGAGGCGCGTTGCAGATGAAAGACGGCGGTGAAAACGCCAGTCTTGACAACTACGACGCCAACCTCAACTCCCTCACAGGGCGCGTCAAGGACCAGTGGAACGCCCGTTTTCCGGTAGTGACCGCAGCTGCCAAGATCATCAAGGCACTTGAAAACACCGATATCCAGGCGGGAACCAAGGCTGCCGAACTTCTCGGAGAGGCATGTTTCATCAGAGGATTCATGGATCTGGAGCTTGCCGCATACTGGGGTGAGATTCCTGTCATCGACCTCAACAAGGTAGGGGAGACGGGATACGGTCGCCAATCCCTTACAGACAGCTGGAAATTCGTTATCGCCGATCTGGAAAAAGCGGCGAAATACGCTCCATCGAGCAATGACCCCGGTCGTGCCACTTCTGGAGCCGGATATGCGATGCTGGGAAAGGCCTATATGGCAGTCCCTGTCGAAACCGGGCTCAGGGACTTCTCGAAGGCAGCGGAATGCTTTAGGAAAGTCATGGAAATGAACTACTCATTGGTAAACTTCGCTGACCTCTTTGACTACAGCAAGCCCAATACATCAGAATCCATCTATGAGTTTCAGTTCAACAATACTCCGAACCAGAACAAGATCATGTTCCAGATCGGATCGCGCGTAGCCCAGAACTGGTGGAGCGACGGCTGTTACTTCGCAGGCTATGACCATGTGGTAGTGACTGAATACGCCTACAGTAGTGTTTCGGAAGGGGGTATCTGGGAGGAAGGAGACCTAAGACGTGATGAATCCATTCGCTATGACTTTTCTTACTATGGCGAGACGCCGAATCTTGACTGCGTGGCATGGGAAGACCTCGGCGAGGACCATGATGAGCTTAAGCCACACGTAAAGAAGTATGAGGATTTCCGTACCGACCAGCATTCCGGTCTTGGCCTGAACAATATGTGGAACTCGGGCAAGAACATTCCGATGCTGCGCTACGCCGACGTGCTTCTCTCCTACGCCGAATGCCTTAACGAGCTTAACCGCACCTCCGAAGCTGTGGAGGTAGTGAATCAGGTAAGAAACCGCGCCTGGGGCTTCAACCTGCCTGACGACATGAAGTGGGGCAATATGACAGCCGATGAATTCCGTGTGAAGATCATGGATGAGCGTATGCGTGAGCTGTTTGGCGAGAACTGGCGCCGATTCGACCTCATCCGCACCGGAAAGTTCGTGGAATATGTGAAGGAAAGGAATAAATGGGCGAAGCGTTCGGGAACCATCGACGCCCACAACATGCGCTATCCCATCCCCAACGAAGAAATCGAGCAGAACGAAGACATGACCTCCGAGGATCAGAATGAAGGTTACCGTTGATTACGATGTCATGCATCAGCCTGACACCGGGCTGATGCATGACATTCAAAAAAAATCGTTAACTTTGCATTTCTAACATATCTTGAATCTCCATATGAAAAGCAATTCATTAAATAAGCTTATTTCCACATTGGTAATGACAATTGTTCTGCTAATGATTCCGTCGGCTTATATGCAGGCATATACCCATGACCACAATCAGGTATTCTCGCATATAAGCATAGACGAGGGATTGTCGGCCAATCATGTGAAGGCCATACTACGGGATAAGGACGGCTTCATATGGATAGGCACCACCAACGGACTCAACCGATACGATGGCGCGACTGTCAAGAAATACACTTGTTTTGATACAGTTAAACAAAAAGGCAACAATAATATAGGCGCTCTATACGAAGACATAGAAGGTAATATCTGGATTGGCACAGACCGTGGAGTATACATATACAAACCAGATACCGATAGAATTTCCTACGTGGATGCATGGGACTCTCTTACCGACGGATTCCTTAACTGGGTGCAGGATATAGTGGGAGACGGTAAAGGTAACATCTGGGTGCTTATTCCGGATATGGGAATATTCCGTACATCCGCAGGGGGAGTGAACCGGTATGAAATGCCCGTGGGGAGCCAGTACAAGGAGGATTACTTCAATGACCTCTGTCTGACTGACGATGGCACACTGTGGGCATGCAGCTCAAACGGCAAGGTATTTAAATATGATAAAGGCTATGACGAGATAGTGGAGGTTAAGTTCGATTTCCCGGCCTCCTGCAATAGAAAATTCTCCCGGATATTGCCTGACGGGAACAAAGGGCTCATTATATGCACCGAAGATGTAGAGGTCTTCAGAGTCTCTACGGATGGCGAACATTCCGTCAGACAGATTCCTGTTGCCAATACAGACAAACTATATTTCCGGAGTCTTGAATTGATCGGAGACCGACTCTGGATAGGCACACAGACCGGACTGATCGAATACGATCTCAAGACGGGAGAGCAGAAAAGACATATCAACAATCCTGTCAATCCCCATTCCATATCAGACAACACCATATATACACTTTACGCGGATGAGGAGAAAAACCTTTGGGCCGGAACCATGTTCGGTGGGGTCAACTATATCTCCAATGCCGGGATCGATTTCCGCACCATAGAACCATATGACATAAACTCACGCAGGGTGAGGGGAATGGCATTCACCCCCGACTGTTCTCAGCTCGTGATAGGCAGCGAGGCAAACGGAGTGAGCATACGCGATATGGGCAACGACAGATTCATTACGCCCCCTTCATCCCTGACAGAGAAGTGCGCCACCATGTGTGTGACTTTGTCTGACGGAAGGGTGCTCATAGGACTTGAACGGAACGGACTGCTTGCATATGAATCTGGAAAACAGCCATATCAGTATCTTCCGCGCCAGCTCTCCAGTGAAAACACCGTGTATTCCTACCTTTGTGACAGTCATAAGACAGAATGGGTAGGTCTGGGATATGCCCTGTATCGCAGAAACGATGGAGACAGAGACTTCGTAAGGGTCGATGCCACGGAGTACTGCTGGATATTCTCACTTTTCGAGGCAAAAGACGGCACCATATGGATAGGAACCATGGGAAACGGCTTATTCAGATATAATCCTGTTGAAAAAGATTATAAAAGATACATATACAATGAGGACGCCCCTAACGAAAGTCTCATCTCATCCAACTCCATCAACTCTATAATTGAAGACCATATGGGTAGGATATGGATCTCAACGGACAGGGGTGGACTCTGTCGATACGATAAAGATACTGACTCCTTCATAAAATACGGACAGAAGGAAGGACTGCCCGACGACATAGTGTATAAGGTGCTGGAGGATAATCAGGGCAACCTATGGTTTGGCACCAATAACGGTCTGACCCGTTTTAATCCTGAATCTGGAGAAATAACCGTATTCACAAAGGCCGATGGCCTTCCTGCCAATGAATTTACTTATAATTCCGCTCTATGTGATACTGACTCGTTGTTTTATTTTGGATCCATCAATGGAGTCGTAAGATTCAACCCCAACAAGAAGACGAACCTTAAACCGGATTATCCTGTCCTTTTTACATCCATATCTATTTCTGTTCCGGAAGATCAGGCTGGGAATATCGTATATAAGGATGAGATTAAACTTCCCTATGATCAGAACACCTTTTCACTTACCGTAGGCGTGCCCTCCGCCATCGGACTGAAGGGATCAAAGAAATTCTACTATCGGCTCCTTCCGGATGAGGACAACTGGATTCCCATGCAGGGAAACCGCATTTCCTTTACCAATCTATCGCCTTCCACCTATACCCTTGAAGTGAAGATGGTATGCGGCGATGTCGTTTCCACAAACAAGATCAAGCTTGTGATAAAGTCACCGTGGTGGGCTTCCGGGTGGGCGATCGCTGCCTATGTCCTCTTGATAATAGGACTGATTGTAATTAT
>JAIDSM010000186.1 GCA_029061225.1 Muribaculaceae bacterium | reverse complement strand
GAAAAACAAGGCACCCCTACCGTGAAATATTTCGCTGAGAAAATATGTCTGTCACCTAACTATTTCGGTGATCTTGTTATACCAACCTCTCCCCGACCGCTGTGTCAAAATCCTACCTGCTTCTGCTGCTCGGCGTTATAGCGGTCGCCGACGACCGGAATGTGTTGGGAATTCCTTTGTTGAGAAGCTCATATTTCTCTACTGCACCATCATATTGACAATATCCTTTTCAAGAAAGAAAGCGCTGCTTATTATTACGGCAAAACATAGTTTGCACTCCTTCCACCCTCACCGCTATTGAGAAGCATACCTTTGTAGATAAGGTCGTTGATGTCGCGTAGAGCCGTATCCTGCGAACAGCTGCACATTTTCGCCCATTTGGAGGACGTCAGCTTACCTTCGAATCCATCCCATAAACGGTTTATTACCTTACGCTGGCGTTCGTTTATCTCCACATTCCGGAAGCGATCCCAATATGCAGACTTTCTTAATGTACGCTCGATGATTCCTAATGCGCGTTTAATGGCGCTTTCAAGGCAAGTAAAAAACCAAAGCAACCACCCGGTGATGTCCAGATTACCTTTCTGTGTGCGTTCAAGGATTTCGTAATAAGCCTTTTTGTTTCGATTGATTTCAGCCGACATACTGTAATACCTTGTACCGGAGTCTACATCAAGTCTTGAAAGCATCATGTCGGCAAGGGTCCGACTTATACGCCCGTTACCGTCATCAAACGGATGGATGGTTACAAACCATAGATGTACCACCCCTGCCATAATGAAAGGGGACAGACCGGTATTGTTACACCAGTCTATCAAGCGATCCATTTCAGCCGGTACATCAGCCGAAGACGGAGCCTCGAAATGAACCTTCTCATTCCCGAAAGCACCTGATACGACCTGCATAGGCTCATCTCCCTTTCGCCAGTCGGCTACAGTGATTCTGTGCATACCGCTTCTTCCGAGTGGAAAAAGTGCGGCATGCCAGCCAAACAGCCGTTCATCGGTCAACTGTTCCCTGCAGTTTCGCACCGCGTCGAGCATCACATCGACAAGTCCTTCAACATAATGATCTTCTACAAGCAAACCGTCATCCTCGATTCCGAGCCGACGGGCAATACTGCTTCTTACGGAATTTGCATTAAGAATTATGCCTTCTATTTCGGAAGAGCCTGTCAATTCATCGGTCATTGCAGAAAGCGATGACCTGGTTTTCTCGTCAAAACCGAGCATCGACATGCGCCCGAATAAAAGGCCATGTAACTGACTTAACCGACTCATTGGCTCCAGCAATGCATCGGAATCCCATCTGAAATCCGGCCAATCCGGCCTTTCCCATATATAAGCACTATATTTCTGCGATTTTCTCATACCGCAAAGTTAATACATTGCGGTGATAAAAACAAACATTCACCGCAAATTTGCGGTGAATGTCTATGATATTCTCCGCATAGTCCGCGACAAGACTGGACTTTCCTCCATGTACATAATAAGTCGGGAGGCTCATTTTTAAGAAGGAATATTCCTCTTTGGCTTACTCTTGAGAAAACTTATCCTTTTGCATAAATGTCCAATTGACAACAGGACCATCAGGAAGCCGATCTTTCCATGAATGCCACCGATAGGAGAATGGCTGTACGTCATAGTCCAATGAATACAGGCAATTATCCCTGTTATCAATGTCGCTAAGGATACCCACCATAGAACGCGTGTAAACTGGTTTTTAAGTTTACGGAATCTTTCAAACCAGTTGCTTTTTCCGAAATGCAGGAAAATATGATATACCACGGAAATGAAGAAAAGAATCCCTAAGGCAATATGAATCCAAACAGCCGCAAGGCCACTGCTTTGGGTGACCTCGAGATAAATGCCGGATGCCAATATAGAGATTGTCAAAAGAAGCAGGCTCCAATCGCACGTCTTTAGTTTAGCAATCTTGTTCATAATCTAAACTTATTTCGAAATTACTGATTAACTATTTCAGAGGAATCCTGACGACATTTACGGAGTAAGCCGGGACATCGAAGGCGATGTCATTATTATTTCCTGTCCGTATGTCTGCATTCACAGGATGGATATTAAGAGGATTGGAGATTGTGTTCTCATCGTCGCCATTCTCCGAAGATAAGCGTATAAGCTGAAGCTTGTCCTTCCTGTCGGGGTCTACCTCGCAGTTAGCCAGATTTATGACACCGTCGGCATATCCATCGCCAACGTTCACAATCTTCACATACATCATCTTGGCGGCATCGTCAATGGTGGTGGAGGCGTAGACTCCATCCATCGCGCTTCCCTTCAGCGACTTACAGGAGATGTTAAGTTTTCCGTCAAGATAGCAACAGATACTGTCGCCTTCAACATCCACCTGCAGGTCATACCATCTGTCAGACTCAACGCTGAAGCGCTCGCCCTTGCACAACGCCACACGGTTGCCGTCTATGGACTGCTCCACATTGTTCTGGGTGTTCGTCCATCCCCCGACATTAAACCACTGATAATTCTTGGAATCCTTATAACCAAACATGGCCATGAAACCTTCCAGACCGGAAATTTTCTTCGCCTTGACCTTGAAAGTATATTTTTCAGCCCGTATATCCTCAGGACAAACTATCATAGCCGCCTGCTGATTACCGTTCTGCACTATCTCGGAATCCGTGGCTGTCCAGTTTCCGGATATCTTATTCCACTTCCCATAGTCCGCTATATCAACATTCTTACCGTCTACTGTCAGCTTAGCATCACGATAGACAACGTCAGTTGCCCAGCTGGCAAGCCCGATATGGACCGGACGGCTTTTATCCTCATCTTTCTGCTGCGGCTTAGTGAGATTGTATGTCCAATCAGTCTTTATCACCTGCGTGCCTATATTGTTCGGGAACATCTGCTGTACATAATACGAAGGAGTTCCCATCACTTCCGACGAGTTGAATCGAATCATGTCCGGACGCCAACGCGCATCATTCTCGTTCACGAATATCGGAGCGTATGAGTTCATCGCCACCACATCGGAATTGTTTTCCATGCCCATCATATATACCGCTTCACCTAACGCGGCGTTAAGATTACCGATCTCGCCGAAATTGCTGGTCACGGCATATTCTCCCACATACACCTTATGCTTGGAGCGGTCGTAGTCGTCATATTTATTGAACCTGTCTGCAAACCATTTGGGATTACGGTAGTAATGCTCGTCTACCATATCGACAGGATAATCATTTCGCCATGATGGATAATCAGTAGCCCATGACTCCACGTTTCCGATACATTTCACATTAGGATATTTCTCCTTTATGGCATTGTAGAACTGTATGTAACGCTCCGGATAATGGTCGCTCTGATCGGAATTGTCATCCATATTGAAGTTGTAGTTCTCGTTTCCGATCTCAATATATTCAAGGTTGAAAGGCTCCGGATGACCGTTATCCGCCCGCATCCTGCCATACTTCGTATTCACGTCGCCATTCGCATACTCGAGAGCATCAAGACATTCCTGAATCCATTCGTCGATCTGATCGTATGGCGTGCATCCACCATGCCAGATACCGACATTAACCACATACAAGGGTTTCGCTCCCAGATCTTCGGACAACTGCAGATATTCATGAAATCCTATGCCGTCTGTCGTGCGATAGCCCCAGTTGACATTCTTATGTCCTTCGCGTTGCTCAATAGGCCCAACAGTGCGTTTCCATCTGAAAGCATTGTCAGGACTATCCTGACCCTCGACGAAACATCCACCCGGGAAACGCATGAAGGCAGGGTTCATATCGGCGAGCATCTGAGCCAGATCGGGACGCATTCCGTTGTCACGATTCTTGAAAGTGGGAGGAAACAGACTTACCACATCAAGCTGAAATTCTCCAGGCTTATCGGCGGTAAGAGTGAATTCAGCTTTTGGGTCGTTTCCTGTAGCGGTGATCTCAGCTGTATATTTCTTCCATTCACCAGTCAACGACAACTTAAGGTTTTCTTCGCCAAGCGGTTGTCCGTCCGCAGACTGAAGACATGCCGTTACAGTTCCGTTGTATTTACTGTCGCTTTTTGCCCAGAACGAGAGCTTATATTTTCTGCCCTTCACTACATTCATGCCCCAGAATCCTTCATTGCGCACACCGTCGCCGGGACGAGCGACAATGATATTAAGAGCATTGTGCTGCACATCATTAAGCAAACCTTCATGGATCAAGGTCATTTTCGCATCGCCTACAGCAGCCCAGTTGCAAGGAGATGCATCGTCTTCAAAAGAACGGTTACGTATCAATTCTGCATAAAGTCCCCCGTCGGCGGCATGATTGATGTCTTCGTAGAATATGCCGTAGTGCGTAGGGCTTATCATAGGGCCCCTACGGTTGGCATCGATGTTGATGACCACTTGTGCGTCCAACGTCTGAGCGATAGCCGACAGCGATAGCGCGAGAATCTGGTAAATCTTCATTGGTATTAGATTGCTTGATTAATTCTCGCAAACCCACTTGATTGCCATTGAATAAATGGTTTTGTGGTTATCCTCTTTATCCTCAGGACAATCAACCAAAGATTGCGGAAATTTTTTTATTTATATTTTCATGATACAAAGATAATAAAAAAACTTTAAAACTACATCGTTTTCATGAAAACGATGTAGTTTTAAAGTCTTTTAGATTTCATCAGCTTTTCGGGCGGAATAACTTTAGCTTACTGTGCTTGCGGAGCTGATCCCTGAGTTCAGAAGGAGAGACTCCAAACCAACGCCTGACACTTTTACCGAAAAACGTCAGAGACGAGAATCCAAGACGGCTCGCCACTTCCTTGATCGACGTTTTTTAGAATCCGACTGCTATTGCAACGGTGAGCTGAACTGGTCATGGCTACCACTCGATCTGTTTTATCTCATCATCATATTTATGCAACAGATCATGCCCGTAATCATCTATGGAAAGCACCCCTTCCTTTAATTTATCTATGCTGATGCTGAAAAAAGGATGGTCAAGAAAATCGGTTATGATAATCCGCTTCTCTTTAATTATCATATTTCGAAATCTTTTGTCGTAACATAATTCGTCCGGATATGTTCTAAAAAGAACCTCTTTAAGTTTTACAACATTCTTTTTGGCATTCAACACCTCAATTGACAGAGTGAAGTCAGTCGTTGTGAATGCGCATTTGAAAAAAACATATAGATCATGCTCCCTGAACAGTTTCTTTTTCCAAAGCCATTCATTCCTGTAACCGTTTTCACGAAATTCCCGGTGTAATGCCAACAAAGTATCCTGACCGACCTCAAATCCCTGCTCCCTGGCATATCTGTAAGCGCGCTCATAAAGCTCAAGATATGCGTCAAACCGTTCCTGACGATTTTTAACCAGCAGCAGCTTTTCCATGTTTTCTTTCGTAAAATGCAGGAATACTTCCAATATACCGTCGCACTCCCATATCTTTATGTGGTTCTCGTCCGGAGTCAGTCTTACTGCCAACATACGGATACCTATATTGTTTTCAATTTTGTACTTACGTATTGCCTTTGACAGGTAGTTTGCAATGAACCGGCAATTTGATGAAAAATTATAATCAAATCCTTTTTCATCAGAATAATACCTGTCATTAAAACGGTCGATTCTTAAAGCCAAGTATCTTAATTTCATAATTTATGGTCTTTTATGTTTGCCATTTTTATCTAATTCTTTCCTAAACTCATCTGCTCTTTTTTTCTCATATTCCAGAATCCTATCTCTTGCTCCTTCTCCGGCAGGTTCCTTATGAGTGATTATAAATAGTACTGTCTCGCACCGAAATCCTACTCGTTGAGTCCATTGGCCGTGACCAGTTCCTTACCTCCGAACTTGTAGGGCTGGTCAGTGGTTGGCGTACCTAAGTCGGCGATGACTCCGCCATACGGATAATATGCTATCGTCTGTTCTATTGTTCCGTTGGAGCCGTTGATGACGGCGCGGTTGTTGCCGATTATCATTGTTCAATAGACATTTATGTATTCTTCCCATCCATCGGGATACTTTTGTTTTATCAGGCTTAGAGCATGTTCAGGAATCTCGGTCTCATAATAATTAATTCCTTTTTCCTTTAAAAATCCAATAACCTTTAACTTGAATTTGTATTCACGTGAATCAAGCGGCACAATCACATAACGAAGTTTATCGGCCACGGTCGTATATCCTCTGGATTTACTTTGTCGTGAATCAACATCTTCTACGTCATACTTCTCGTTATAGTCCGCTCCATTCTCAAGAAGATACAAGGCTATATCCATTTTATCTAGTGCTATTGCCATATACATTGGTGACAAACCTTCCTTCGGGTTGACATCGGCTCCGTAATTCAGCAATAATTTAACCTTTTCCAAATCGTTTCCAGCTGCTTCAGTAATGGCATGAAGATTGATAGTATCCTGAATATACGTATTAAAATCTACCAGTCTAAGCGAAAAACGTCTTTTTGAATTAGGACTACCTCCATACATAAGTAATAACTCTAGTATTTTGGGTGATATACAATTGAAGTCAGCAACTGACATTATCGGTGTCGTTCCTTCACCATATATTGTGTCACTTATCTGATTGGGATCAAAACCCGCCTTAAGTAGTTTTTCAGTTGCCTTGATCTTATTGTTAAGTACTGAAGTGAAGAGAAGTGAATAACCGTAGTATGGATCCTTAAGAGTAATTAAATCCGGGTTTCTTGCAAGTTCTTTACCTAGGGCAACAGTATCGTCATTAATAATAGCTTTTGCCGACTTCCATCCCGGTGTATTACGGAATATCTCAGGAGACATCCCTATTGGCCTGCGTTTATCATTTACCATACAGCCTGTCAAGCAGAACGCTATAACAAAAGCTAAAATATTTTTCCTCATAATGTCAATATTGGGGTTTGTTAATGATTCAGAATTGCAAAATGTTAGCGAATTTAAAGAAATTCTCAATTCGCTTCATACCACTAATATACGCATTTTTAAATCCATTATACATCTGTACTGGGATGGAAGGCAGATAGAAGTTCTTTATTGAGTGCCCCATTAAGGAGGAGACTCCAGCCCTCCATTGTATATTACCGTTTGCAATGGGAACAACATCATTACCAGACTGGAACCTATGAAGTTCATCGTTTCTGGTTACATAGGCCTCTATCGTTGCTGGTGCCGAAATATCAACTGTTGCTGATGTGACACCTGCAGCATTGAAAGTCATGGCATGCCCACCTGTTGCATAAGCCGATGCCGCTGCAAGTCCTCCTCCCAGAGAGTGCCCTACAAATGTCAGATCTTCCGATATGCTTTCCTTTAAAAGTCCCGCGTTTTTGATAGCTGTTTTATACTGTTCGGATTGCCCAAATATTTGCTGGTAATTATTCTTCCAGTCTTCTAAACTGGTAAAATCAGTTCCAGCATACACGTAGGCATATTCTGTCAAACCATCTATTGTCCTTTCAAAAAGACCTGATTTGAAACCGGAATTATTATTAACAATAACAAGTCCGTTGACCTGTCTTTGAGATTCTTTCCATCCTCCAGTAAGTTTAATTTTTTCCTGTCCATAAACATAATCCGCCATCCTTGCAGCCTGCTCTTCCGTAGGGGCCAATCCATTTTTGTCCACAAGATTGACTGGGTTATTGGCGCAATACGCGTACGGACTGATATCATAGTATGCATAGCACATATCATCCATGGAGTGCCATCTGCCTATAGCCGCGTCATAGTGGCGGGCCCCATAGTCATACCAGTCAAGACCGTGCATGCGGTCGAGCTCCTTGCCGTTGTACATGTAGCGCTGGACATTGACGCGGGTACCCGTAGTCATCAATGCGCCGTAAGGGTAATAATTGACAACCTGCCTTACTGCGGCACTCTCGCTGACAACCACACGGATATTGCCCTGATAGTCGGTCAGGTAAGCGTTATATACGGGATTTCCCCCGTTGTAGTCCACATATCCGCCATCTACGAGTATTTTGTTCAGTTTGCCGTCCTCGTATATCTTGTTGCCTCGGTATTCCATGGTGGTCTTTGCTGAAATAGTACCGTTGAGCATGGTGACGTGTGTCGCCTTCAGTTTCTCTCCGGTCGCTGAATATACGTTCTCAGAGTAACTGCCGTCTGCAAAGTCTATACGGACAGGATTACCGAAGTTGTCATAGATTATGTCCGTGATGCCTCGGCTCTCGTCTTTTACGAGAGCTCCCCATTTGTTGTACTCAAAAGCCATCTCACGGTTCTTGCCGGGATAGTCCATGCTTCCGTTCTGTGTCACTGCATCAGCACATTCAAGTGCAGTTGTAAGACACAATAAAATTGTCATGTTTATTCATCATATAGCATAAAGTAATAAAGTTTACAACTTTATAATGCTTTTTTCTTTTCTACTAGAACATTGTAAAAAATAAACAAAGAGAGGGGATGAGCAGTGTCAAGCATGCGATTATAGCAATTGTAATGTCAATCCTCCTATTTATATAAGGATATACCACTACATTATTTACATCATTTTGAAATTTCTGATAGCGGTTATAAATCACTTGTTTTATGAAGAATGATATATATATATC
>JAIDSM010000185.1 GCA_029061225.1 Muribaculaceae bacterium | reverse complement strand
GTTCGGCATGTCCGTGGATATCATGACCCGGGGCATCCTCGGGGCGCCGGAGGTAGTATTCGGGTCGATGGATGAAGCAGACGATATCGGCATCCTGCTCTATGGCACCTGACTCTCGGAGGTCGGAAAGCACAGGGCGCTTGTCCTCACGCGTCTCCGTGCTTCGGTTGAGCTGCGAGAGGGCAATGATCGGGATATTGAGTTCCTTGGCAAGCGCCTTGAGGGAGCGCGAGATAGTAGACACCTCCTGCTCTCGGCTACCGAGCTTGAGTCCGCCGGCGCTCATCAGCTGAAGGTAGTCTATCATGATCATCTTCACGCCATGCTCCCTGACGAGACGACGGGCCTTGGTCCTTAATTCCGTTATACTCAGACCCGGAGTCTCATCAAGATAGAGGGGGGCGGAATAAACACCCTTCAGGGAGTTGTTAAGACGGTCCCACTCCTCGTTGGACAGCTGACCGCTTTTGATCTTTTCGCCTTCGAGACTCGCTACATTGGAGAGCAGACGCTTGACGAGCTGCACGTTGGCCATCTCAAGAGTGAAGATGGCTACCGGGATATTGAAGTTGACTGTCATCTGCTTAGCCATCGAAAGCACAAACGCGGTCTTACCCATCGCGGGACGCGCCGCTATGATGATGAGATCGGAAGGTTGCCATCCCGACGTCATGCGGTCAAGTTCGGTATAACCTGTACGAAGGCCGGAAAGACCCGTAGAAGAGTTGGCGGCATTCTGAATCTGCTCTATGGCGAGGTTGATCACCGGGTCTATCTGCGTTACCTCGCGCTTTATCTGATTCTGCGAGATATCAAAAAGAAGGGCCTCTGCCTCCTGAAGGAGGTCGTCGATGTCATTGCCCTCGTCAAACGCCTTGGTCTCGATATTCGTGGCATACGATATGAGGCGCCGGGCCAGATATTTCTGAGCGACGATCTTGGCGTGATACTCCACGTTGGCAGCGGAATATATGTTAGATGTCAGACTCGTAATCTTGATCGGGCCTCCGACCTCTTCCAGCTCACCGTTGGCACGCAGCTGCTCCACCACCGTAAGCATATCGATCGGCCTCTGTGAGAGACCCAGCTGCATGATGGCGGCGAAGATCTTCTGATTGACAGGGTCGTAGAAGCTTTCGGGCGAAAGTATGTCGCACACATTCATGTAGGCGTCCTTCTCGATCATAAGCGCACCGAGCACCGCCTCCTCAAGATCCGTGTCGCGCGGAGGCAGTTTTCCGGTAGCGTCTGTCATGGGAGCGGGCGCGTTTCGCCTTGTCCCGTTCCTCTTCTGGTAATTGTTCTGCTCAGTCGGCATTATTGATTCTTAATCCTTAAGCAGCCACCCCGGATCATACCTATAGATTCTGAAAGGAATCATCCGCAGGATGGCACATGCATGTGACTTTGAATTATGAATTACGCATTGGCCCTAAGCTCCTCCACCGCTTCAGTCGTCATCGGAATGCCGGGACCGAGGCGACGGTGACCGTCAGCTGTCACAAGATAGTCTTCCTCGTTTCTCACGCCTCCGAATCCAAGCCATTTCTCGGCCTCTTCGAAATTGATGAACTCTTTATGGCGTCCTTCGCCCTTCCAGAGTGCCGTCAGCTCGGGCATGAAATATATGCCGGGTTCTATGGTGAAGACATATCCTTCCTCAAGAGGACGGGCAAGCCGGAGCGACTTGAAGCCGAACACTGTGGATTTCGGCTGTCCGTCATATCCTACCCATACCTCGCCCAGATTTTCCATATCATGGACGTCAAGACCCATCATATGGCCGAGACCCGTCGGGAAGAACATCGCGTGGGCTCCGGCATGTATCGCCTCCTCTACATCACCCTTCATGATTCCCATATCCTTAAGGCCTGTGGCTATGGTGCGCGCCGCCTGCATGTGGACATCGCGGAAAGGCACTCCCGGACGAAGCATCGCGACAGCGTCGCGCGAAGCAGCCTGCTGAAGGTCGTAGATGGCTTTCTGGCGGTCGGTATAACGGAGGTCGACTGGCACTGTCGACGACATGTCGCCAGCGTACCCCATAGCTGTCTCGGCTCCCGCATCAAGAAGGAAGAGCTGGCCGGACTGAAGCGTATTGTTATAGCTGTGATTATGCAGAATCTCGCCGTGAACGGTCGCGATTGTCGGGAATGAGCAACGCATGCCGTTTTCCGTAGCCACTTTCTCCACGATTGCCTTCATCTGATATTCTGTCAGGCCGGGACGGGCAGCCGCCATTGCAGCCTTATGCATCATAGCAGTGACAGCGCACGCCTTCTCGATCTCGGCGATTTCCTCCGCGCTCTTATGATTGCGCATGTCCACGACAGCACGAATCAATGGGATCGACGGAACGGCACCCCCGGGCTGCAGACCGAGAAGCTGCATCAGCTTCAGTTCATGGTCGGCACGATAATACGGTATATAATGTATGGGGGAAGCCGATTCCCTTGCCCGGTCCAGATACGGACGGAGGTCGGCCGAAGGACGGACATCCGTCACTCCTGCTTTCGCTGCGAGTTCATGGAGTGTCGGCTGGTTGCCGGTCCAAACGATTGCATCGATGGTAAGTTCATCGCCGAAGATGATGTCGCGGTCATTGTCGATATCGATTACAGCGTTGAGGCCATCATGGTTGAGGCCGAAATAGTATAGGAATGTCGAATCCTGACGGAATTCATATTCATTGTCGCGGTAGTTCATACCGACAAGATCATTTCCAAGAAGCAGTACGACTCCATGTCCCAGTCGTTTCTTAAGTTCAGCGCGACGGCTGATGTATGTATCAGGTGAAAACATATGATGTAAGTTTTTATCAGTTACTTCAGGCAAATAAGCCGATTGATCCTTGCCTGAAGCTTATTTCTGCAAAGATAATGCAAATTTCTGAAAACGTCACACTATCCTAATTAAAAATTATCTAAAATTATCTACATTTTATTTGCCGTTGACTCTTTTTATTTGTACTTTTGCATTGAATTTTCATCCTTAAATCAAACAGACTTATATCCCCTTATACATCCAAACCATCAAAACACAAAAAGACACCATGAATCGACACAAGATTATGATCGCGGCTGCACTGCTCGCGATGACAGCGCCTCTTGCCGGCGCTGAAGTAAAGGAAGACTTCGTGCCTTCAAGCAAGAACCAGCACGGACAGGAATATCCGATGGTAAACTCCGACGGTTACGCCAGATTCAATATAAACGCCCCTGACGCGAATTCCGTGACCGTCACTCTCGGACTCGGAGGCCAGGGAGGCACCAAACTTGAGAAACAGCCTGACGGAACCTGGATGGGCACCACAGCCGGACCTATGGACGAAGGTTTTCACTATTACCATATGATAATAGACGGAGCCGCAGTCAACGACCCCGGCACAAACAATTATTTCGGCTCATGCCGCTGGGAAAGCGGAATCGAGATTCCGGCCCACGATCAGGACTTCTACGCGCTGAAGAATGTCCCTCACGGCAATGTGCAGCAAGTGCTGTTTCACTCCCCTTCCACTGATTCTGAACGCCGCGCTTTCGTATATACTCCTCCGACGTATGGCAAAGACGGCAAACGGTATCCGGTGCTTTATCTGCAGCATGGCTGGGGAGAGGACGAGACAGCATGGTCGAGCCAGGGGCATGCCAATCTCATCATGGACAATCTTATCGCGGAAGGAAAGATAGATCCGTTCATCATCGTGATGACCTACGGAATGACCAACGACGTGAAGTTCGGCACCATCGGGCAGTTCACCGGCAAGGAGTTCGAGCAAGTGCTCGTAGATGAGCTTGTTCCATTCATCGACGCCAATTTCAATACTATTGCCGATCGCGACCATCGCGCTATGGCCGGACTGTCGATGGGCGGCATAGAGACTAAACTCATCACATTACGCCGCCCCGAGGTCTTCGGCTACTACGGGCTGCTGAGTGGAGGCACCTATAGCCCGGAAGAGCTTGAGGGGAATGGAGTGAAGAAAGTGTTTGTAAGCTGCGGAAGTAAGGAGAACCCTGACAAAGTGACGGCATCGGTCGACGAACTCAAAAAAGCCGGATATGACGCAACCTCATACGTTTCTCCGGGTACAGCCCACGAGTTCCTCACATGGCGCCGCAGCCTGAAAGAAATGGCACCGCTCCTATTTAAATGACGTTTCGCATTTTGAAGCAATAAAAGAACAAAAAAGTCTCGGAAGACCGATGTCTCCCGAGACTTATATCTTTACATGTCGTCTACGCAGAGCGCATAGCTCAAAGCGCGTCAGACAAGAGTCACTACGATTTCCTCGTCATTTTCGTGAAGAGTGATCTTACCCTCACGACCAAGCCATCCGATAGCTGCCATCAGTTCGTCTTTCTTGAGTTTGGTAGCCTTCTTCAGGCTCTTCATTCCAAGTCCGTCGGTAGGATTTGTCTCAAGGGCCTTGTAGACTTCTCCGGCCCAGGTTCCGATTGATTCAATAGTCATGATTTTCTAATTTTATTAAATTAAGTTACTGTTTGTTATTTCTATCTCTTGTTACTATTATTTCAACAATCGGTCAGCGTAAAAGTTTAATTATTCGTTCAGCCTCATCCGTTTCTACTGTTTTCTCCCGAGAAGCGGAACCACGTGCTGTCATATATTTATAGAAGAGCACCCGTCTTACCCTGTCGCGCAGAGTCGTCACCGGCATTCGCCCGCTTCTTACGGCTTCGATTATTTCAGTGAGCTCCGCGTCGGTATCGGCGGGGGCAAGCACAATGTCCGCACCCGCCATGATCGCATCCGCTGCAGAATATCCGTCCGCTCCCGCCATATTTATCGCGTCAGTCACTATCAGTCCCCCGAAACCGAGCTCCTCCCTAAGAAATTCCTTAAGTATCTTTTCCGATACAGTCACCGGGACTTCATTCTCGTCCAATGCCGGCACAAAGAGATGCCCGGCCATTATCGCACTCATGCCATTGCTGATATAGTCACGGAAAGGAAGCAGATCGGAAGCTTCGAGCTGGAGGCGCGTACTGCTCACTACGGGAAGGCGTTTGTGAGAATCGGCATCGGCGGAGCCATGGCCCGGGAAATGCTTGGCCACACTGATCACGCCTCCCGACTCTACGCCTTTGGAGTATGCCACCCCAAGCTCCGCTACCCGACGCGCGTCATGTCCGAAGCTGCGCGAACCTATTCCAGAGCTTTTTCCAGCTGCAGGCACTACGTCGAGCACAGGGCCCAGCACCATATTGACGCCGACATCACGGCACTCACGTGCGAGTTCACAACCGTAATCGAACATCATAGTCTCGTCGGCCGATTGTGCGATGCGGCCGTTACGTGGAAACTCAGGTGCACCTGAGAGACGCATCGACAGCCCCCACTCCGCATCGATGGCGATGAAGGCTGGTACAGTCATGATGCGTCGTAGAGTATCCGCGATCATCCTTGCGTCAGACACAGTACCCTTCAGTAGGACAAGCCCCCCGACATGGCAATCAGAGGCATAGCGGCGTATAAGCCGCAGGTTTTGTGCGCCCGCATCTGAATAGACGGCGGGCATTATCAACTGCCCGGCCATCTCCTCTATGGTCATCGAGGAGATTATCGAGTCGGCCCACTGCCGCGCATCGGCTGAGATGTCATGACAGGATCTTATGGAGTCCGATTCCAAGGAGTCGGCACTGTCCGTGCCGGTTTGTAAAGTATGGCCCGAACAGGAGGATAAAAGCACAGTCAAGCAGACGATGGGTATCAGCATCGCCTGCATGACTGTATATTTGATATCAACTTTCAATTCTCAATCCTCAATTAAGCCATACACGAATCTTGGCCGCGGATCGGCGCTCATAGGCAGCCCGAGTCTTGAAAGATTCTTGACGTAACGGATCAGAGGAGCGCAGACCTCCACTTCATCGGCATATATCCATTCCCCGTTGGCCATGGTCTTCATATCGTCGTTGCCCCAAGCCACATAATCTATTGTCCCTACCGTATACGTCTTCTCCGGATCGATTTCCTTGAGGTCGAGAAGCACACGCTCCACATTGCGGTCTGAGTCACAGACTACAGTCACCTCCTTGCTGACGGCCTCACCGCCCTTCTTGGCAGCAACCTTAAGAGTCTCAATGATGTCCTTCCCCTTGATGCGCATTATCACGAATCTATTGCTGAAGGGATACGTACTGAGTATATGTCCTGCCGTGACCTTCCCTTTGGGTATGGGGTTGCGTATGCCTCCTACGTTCATGATAGCAAAGTCAAGTCGGGGTGTGGATGGATCGGTCTGCCGGAGCGAGTCAAGCACCAGGTTGCCATACCAGCTGCCGAAGTCAGCGGTCCAGTTCGGGAAAGCCCCTGTGCGTCCGTCGTTCAGGAAGTCCTGCGAAGCGAAACCGATCACGTCGCTCTTCACGTTTTCCAGAGAGTCTGTGAAGGGCTGAAGAAACTTCCTGATCTTCGGGTCAAGACGCTCCTCCGGGAATCGGTCGGTCACTTCGATCAGCGAATAGTCGTAGTCAGCCGGAGTGGAAGTCTTGAGTCGGTCGAGATCCACACGGATCTGCCCGATGTATTTACCGGATTTGCCTGTCTGTACTATGAGCACCGGACGCCCCTCGGCATTCTCCACTATGCACGGATACTTACCGGGATTCTTTGGGTCGATGAGTGTATGGCTGTGGCCGCCGATGATGATGTCGATGTCTTTCGACGCGCGTGCCAGTTCCGGGTCGGTGGTCTTGTCGTTACCCTTCGGATAGCCGATGTGAGTCACAGCCACCACCATGTCGCATTTCTTCTTGTCCTTCAGAAACGCTGCTGTATTATTGGCCGTCTCTATGACGTCTTTAAACCCCATTCCCTCGTAGTTGGCCTGGGATATGATGGATTCAGGATCAATATTAAGACCTATGAAACCAATTTTCTTTCCCCCTATATTTCGGATCGCATAAGGCTTGAAAAGACCCTCGGCCGGAGTGCCGGTAAAGTCATAGTTGGAGGAAAGACGCTCCGCCTTCAGCTTCCTTTCTTTGTCGGCAAGGGCCTGAAGACCGTTGTCAAACTCATGGTTGCCGAGGATAGCGATGTCCACTCCAAGCATGTTCTGGAGCGGGTATTCCACATCTCCCTTGAAGAACTTGAAATAGAGCGTTCCCTGCACCTTGTCGCCGGCATCGATGAGAAGAACGTCTTTATTGGCTGCACGCACCGAGTCGATTATAGCCTTACGCTGCATTACGCCCCCCTTGCCGTCAGTATCGGGAAGTATCAGGGAATGCGTATCGTTGGTATGCAGGATTACGAGGTCGCGGGCAGCGGCTCCAAGAGCCACGCCCGCGATCATAGCTGTGATGATTGCTTTTTTCATCACTTATAAAAGTTTTTTTTACGTTTATATTCTAACACCACCAAACAATTAATAATTAATCATTAATCATTAATCATTAATCATTAATCATTAGATATCAGGTTTTCTCCGGTCATCTCCTTAGGCTGGGGAAGGCCGAGGATATGGAGCAGCGAGGGAGCCACATCGGCAAGGCGACCATTCTTCACCTTGGCGTTCTTGTCGCCTACATAGATGAAGGGCACCGGGTTGAGCGAGTGGGCGGTATTGGGAGTGCCGTCCTCGTTAAGGGCGTGGTCGGCGTTGCCGTGGTCGGCGATGATGATGCTCTCATAGCCATGGGCGAGAGCGGCGGTGATGACTTTCTTCACGCATTCGTCAAGAGTCTCCACTGCCTTCTGGATAGCCGGATACACACCTGTGTGGCCCACCATATCGCCGTTGGCGAAATTCACGACGATGAAATCGAATTTCTCGCTGTCGATGGCGTCCACGAGCTTCTCAGTCACCTCGGGAGCCGACATCTCAGGCTTCAGGTCGTAGGTGGCTACCTTGGGAGAAGGAACCAGGACACGCTCCTCGCCGTCAAACGGAGCCTCGCGGCCACCGTTGAAGAAGAATGTCACGTGAGCGTATTTCTCGGTCTCTGCTATGTGGAGCTGCTTGAGCTGCTTTGCCGAGAGATACTCGGCCAGAGTGTTGGCCACGTCTTCCTTCGGGAAGAGGATATGCACTCCTGTGAAGCTGCTGTCGTAGGGTGTCATGCAGTAATACTGCAGGTCGGGAATCGGGTTCATTCCTGATTCGGGACGCTGTGTGAGCACGGTCGTAAGCTCCTTGGCGCGGTCGTTGCGGTAGTTGAAGAATATGACTACGTGTCCTGCTCCAATGCGGCCGTCCACCTTGTCGTTGACGATAGGCTTCATGAACTCGTCGGTTATACCCTCCGCGTAGTACTCCTCAACTGTCTTCACTACGTCTGAGCTCTCCTTGCCTGTTCCGTAGATAAGCAGGTTGTATGCTTCCTTCACGCGGTCCCAGTTCTTGTCGCGGTCCATAGCATAGTAGCGGCCGATGACGGTAGCGAGGTGGCCGGCGCTTTTCGCGCAGTGGTCTTCCACTTCCTTCAGATAGCCGGCTCCGCTCTTCGGGTCGGTGTCGCGGCCGTCCATGAAAGCGTGGATGTAGACCTTGTCAAGACCGTAGGCCTTGGCAGTGTCGCAGAGCGCGAAAAGATGGTCAAGGCTTGAGTGTACGCCGCCGGCTGAGGTAAGGCCCATGAAGTGGATCGGCATTCCCGTCCTCTGGGCATAGCTGAAGGCGCTCTTTATCTCGGGGTTTTCCATAAAGCTGCCGTCAGCGATGGCGCGGTTGATCTTCACGAGATCCTGATATACCACGCGGCCTGCCCCGATATTGAGGTGACCCACCTCGGAGTTGCCCATCTGTCCGTCAGGAAGGCCTACGTTTTCGCCCGAGGCCTGAAGCTGCGAGTTGGGATAGTCAGCCACGAGGCTGTCGATGAAAGGTGTCGGAGTATTGAAGATAGCGTCATCCTTCTGATGATCACCGATTCCGTATCCGTCAAGGATAATCAAAAGAGCTTTTTTGTCCATATTATTGAGTATTTTCAGTTTTCGTCTGGCGTGGACGCACGCGTGGCGCGTCCCCTTGCAATCCCGGCCATATCTATCCGAGTGCAAATTTACACAAAAATCCCCACATTCGCAAATTATTCGGATCCTCATGCTTTTTTCCTTCTGAATACCTAAAGCTTATCATAAAAAGACCTCCCCGCGGCCGCATTATTTCACAATAAAAACGGTTGCTTAGCGTTTTTTAGATATGATTACGCGTATCTACAAGCATAGAAGGTTCGGACTGGCACTTGCCGGACTGACAGTTCTCTCGGGAGCGGCTACAGCTCACGGACAGTTGGCGGCTAACGCCTATTCGTTTCTCGAGGTGTCATCGGCCACTCACGCTCTGGGCTTGGGAGGCCACGCCATCGCGGCAGTAGGCACCGACCCTATGATGGTCGACCAGAATCCCGCGCTGCTCGGGCCGGAAATCGGACGGGTGGCGGCCCTCAGCTATATGCGATATTTCGGATCCTCTAATTTCGCGGCGGCCAGATTCGCACATTCAGCCGGAGAACGGGGCGCCTGGGGCGTCGGTGTGCGCTATCTCGACTACGGCAGTATCGACGGATACACACCCGACGGCAGTTTCACCGGCTCCTTTAAGCCGCAGGATATCGCCGTGGAAGGAACATATAGCCATGATTTTTCCGACCGCCTGCGAGGCGGCATCAACGCGAAACTCATCTACAGCAACTATGAGGATTACACTGCGGTGGCGCTTGCCGCAGACCTCGGCATCAACTATTATGATGAGGAAAAAGACCTGTCGCTCTCCGCAGTGATAAAGAACGCAGGCGGTCAGGTGAAGCGCTTCAACGAAGAGTACGACCATCTCCCCTTCGACGTGCAGCTCGGCTATATGCAGGGTCTTGCCAACGGTCCCTTCTCACTCTCCATCACCGCCCATCATCTCACCCACTGGAAACTCCCATACTATAAGCATGACACCAACGCCGGAACTGACGGCTCGACTGAGGAAGAAGAATATAAGTTTGTCCCCACTTTTTTCCGGCATCTGACATTCGGACTTCAGTACTCACCCTCGGATCTCTTTTACGTTGTGCTCGGCTACAACTATAAGACCCGTGGCGACATGGGTACGTATCAGAGGAATTTCCTGAGCGGTTTCTCTCTCGGTCTTGGACTCAACGTCAAGGATTTCGGAATAGGAGTAAGTTTCTCGCAGCCGCATAAGTCGGCCACTACGCTTGGCCTGAATCTCGCCTACTATATGTAGGTTTTCGCACCACGCATTACGCACATCGCACCAACGCCACGCAGACTCACTTCCTGAAAGGAATCGAGTGTACGACGCGTACCGGGACGCAATGGCTTAGATGACGCCCGGGCAGCCATGCGGGCATTTCCTCGAGCAGCCTCACCGCCTCCATGTTGAGCGATTTATGACATCCGCGGATGACCTTGATGTGTGATATGTTGCCGTTCGAATTCACTACGAAGCTGCATGTCACCCGTCCTTCTATACCGCGCTCATAGGCTTCGGTAGGATACTGGCGGTTCTTGTTGATGTAGTCTAAAAGAGCCTCGTTGCCTCCGGGAAAAGAGGGCTTCACTTCCACATAATCGTATTCAAACACCTCACGGTAGGTCTGCATGCCGCCCGTGGAACTCCCCGACGACACACGGCAGGTCTGGGCCCGGGCGGTTGAGAAGCCCAGGATAAGTAGAATTATGGATAGGAGGAGAGGGATGTAGGTTGATTTCATTGTTTGTTTTTTATAATAAGCCATGCGAAGCGGGTCCGTAGCCCGCGTTCCATTAGATGCGCAAATTTAGGGTGAATCTATGACATATGCAAGAGCCGCAACAGTATATTAAACTTAATTAACGTTATTTTTCAGTTTCCCTCCACTCTCCACCCTCCCC
>JAIDSM010000184.1:2280-5622 GCA_029061225.1 Muribaculaceae bacterium | reverse complement strand
TCGCATGACCGTATGATGGTTCTGGAGTCGGTGCAATGCCCCATGAGGGGAGAATGCCGATATGACGGCATCATCTGTCGTCCGTCTTTTGACCATAACCTGTCGCCATCCGAACTTCGCGTAATGGAGCTGCTCTACAAAGGCACCTCAGAGAGTGATATCGCAGGCTCCATAGGCCTGTCAATCCTAACAGTACGCACCCACATCCGCAATGCACTGCGCCGTCTTGATCTGCGCTCGAGGGCGGAGTTCATGCGGTATGCGGCACAAAACAAGATATTCGATGGCAAGATATAGTGATTTAACCATTAAGTCAGTAAACGATAACGCTGACATCCGAGACTTTATTCCCGGAGCTGACCAGTCCAAGACAAAGCAGAACATTGACTGTCCTTTCTGCGGGGCGAAGAAGAAATTTGGAATCACGCATAACTCCAGATACAATTCTGCAAAATGCTTTGTCTGCAAGGAGGGTTTCTCAAACCCGATAGCTGCGTATATGCACTTTCAGGGATATGGGAAGGATAAGTACCCACTTGCTATCGAGGAAGTGGCGAAAATGGCCCGCGTCAATATCCAGACGGAGGATGAAGAGCGCGGTCAAATCCTCCATAATGCCTCTGATAGAATAAAGGGGTCCTTCTGTTCCAAACAGCTTGAGGAATCCGGCTTGAAGATACAGGACGTTATGGCTACCGTATCAGACGGTAAACACATATCAGAAGAATCTCCATTCCAACCAGGCACCTTCGGTCCGGGATTCACAATTGATCCGAAGGGTTCTGATATGCTGATCCGATATTATGATCTCCATGGACGTCCGGTAAAATACACAGCCAAAGGCTCGGCTACTCCGAAGATCTACGCGCGTGTAAGGTATTTCAACCCTGACCTGCATCTTGTAGGCGGAAAACCAATGAAGTACCAGACACCCACAGGAGCTCCGTCAAAAGCATATATTCCACAATACATCCGCGAGAAGTTTCAGGCAAAAGATGAAATTGAAACGCTATTCCTGCAGGAAGGGGAAAAGAAAGCGGAGAAGGCATGCAAGCATGGGATGCCGTCGATCGGCATACAGGGCATAAACAATATCGGCACTATCGAGGCCGGTCTTCTTCAGGATATTCAGGATGTCATAAAGGTCTGTCAAGTACAGAATGTTGTGCTGATGATGGATTCTGACTGGGATGACCTGCACCGAAATATAACAGTCGGCGACCGCGTCGACAAACGTCCGAACTCCTTCGCTTCGGCGGTTGTCAAGTTCAAGCAGTTCATGAATTCATTGCGCAATATCAATATCGAGGTGGAAACATGGTGGGGGCATGTCAATGCCGACAATCCTTTCTGCGATAAGGGCATTGATGACTTGCTGTGCAATACGCTCAAAGCCCGTGAGAAAGACCTTATGGCGGATGCGTGTGCTGCAATGAACGCCACCAACGGCGCCAGGGAGTTTGTAACCATCCGGAAGATCTCCACGATGACGGACATGAAGATCCGCGACCTATGGAGTCTCGGTGACCATCAGGCTTTTTACTCAAGACATCGCAAGCAGCTTTCAGAGATTCCGTCATTCCGAATTGGAGGAGTGCGCTACAAGGTCGAAAATGACAAGATCGTCCCTGTCTCAAGGTATTCCTCAGATGCCGACATATTTTCAATCACTGAAAACTCCAAGGGCGAGAAGAAGGTGTCGCTCAACTATAAGGAGACTATGCAGTTTCTCGGAGATTCCGGATTCAAGCGCATGCTTGACTCGGATATCAGTACTTCGGACTATGAGCTTGTGCAGATAGATGACGGTATCGTCGACCGTATCCCGGCCTTCAGAGTCCGAGACTTCATCCGCCAGCATATCCTTGAATATACCAAGGATTCCCTCGTTCATGAGTTTTTCTATGCAAAGCTCGACAGCCTCCTTCAGGATAAGAAGCTTGAGGGTCTGCCCATCGTGATCGATGAGTTCTCTACTGTCGAGCCGTTTGTCCAGCGCACTTACTACAACAACGGACAGGTAGAGATTACAGCGTCATCGATAACACCGGGAAAGGCTATAAACAACGTATGGCGCTCACGTATAGTGCCGCGCAATTTCCAGAGGGTCCCTGTCATCGAGGAGATTTCCAAGGTTGGCAGCTGCTATACGATCCGACTGTCTGAAGCTGCTGAGAAATGCGAGTTCCTGACCTATCTCAGGAATACATCTAACAATTATTACCCTCACAACGCTCCCCGGGAAGTTACTGATTTGAAGAGTATTGGGAATGGAATCAGCATATCGTCAATAAGATCACCGCAATCGGATATCTGCTCGCGGAGTGGAAACCGTCGGCTGAGCGCAAGGCGGTAGTCGTGCAAGACCATCTTATGTCGGAGGTTGGCCAAAGCTTCGGCGGTGCCGGAAAATCTCTTGTGGGTAACGCTCTGTCGTATGTCATCCCTCAGGTGACAATCGCCGGATCCATGTTCAAGAAAGACGACCAGTTCGCCTTCTCTGCAGTCAATAAGACCACCCGCAATATTTTTATCGACGATATCAAGCCTAATTTCGATTTCAAGCATATATATCCCATCATTACGGGCGATATGGAGGTCAACCCCAAGGGCAAGGACAGATATACTATCAAGGTCAGCCATTCTCCAAAGGTATTGCTTACCACCAACCACACCATCAACGGAGCATCAGAGGGATCAACGCGCCGCCGAATCATCTACATGGAGTATTCGGGATGGTATAATCCCGACCACACCCCTGTACATGACTTCGGTCACATGCTCTTTGACGATTGGGATGCCGAGCAGTGGAATCTCTTCGACAATTTTATGGCTGAGTGCGTGATGTATTACCTCCGATCATTCGAGCAGTCATGGGTCGACCAGGGTGTCGGAGTGGTTCCGCCCCCGATGAAGCAGATCGAGCTCCGCACCCTGCGGCAGGAGATGTCAGAGACATTCCTTCAGTGGGCCGAGGAGTACTACGACCCATCCGGTCCGCATCTCAACAACAGGGAGCAGCGCAATGATGTGTTTGTCTCATTCCTCGAGTTTGCAGGCTCTTCCGGACACGGAATAACCCGCTCCAACATACTTCGCAAAATAAAGGCGTTCTGCAGGTTCAAGGGCTACGACCTCAATATCAACAAACCCAACGAAAAGGGCAAATACTATATCGAGTGGAAGAAGGCCAATCCTGACGATTCATTCCTCGGTGTCAACGACAAATCCGGAGGTAAGGAATATTTCACGGTCTATTCTTCCGAAAAAGCAGCCACACCCACATCAGTGCGGCCAATATAAAAATTATGAATAATCATCCAATACCATTTATCTTTATGG
>JAIDSM010000184.1:0-2180 GCA_029061225.1 Muribaculaceae bacterium | reverse complement strand
AAGTTATGAGCGTATTTAATTTTGAAACATTCGGGGCTGGACATATTCCGCCTTTCGGATTTAAAGCCCATCCGCGACAGAGCATTCTGTCAGACGACATCGAGGACGTAGACTACGTCGATGTCTCTGACCCACAGCCTGAGCCAAAGGCCAAGCGGTCATACGATATGAAAGCCAGGGCTGCAGAAGTCATGGCTTATGCCGAGAAAACAGTTCATGAGCTAAATAACAACAATGATCCATTTATGAGACTGGTTCTTCTGACACTTATAGCTTTCGGAGCTGAATGGTCAGATGAAAATCCTGAATCTGAATTCAAGACATCGATGGACAGATCCAAGGCTTTTTATGATGATGTTGACAAGCATAATGAAAAATTCGAGAGACTCGAAGGAAATCCAAATCCTCATATTGCACTCTTGGCTTTAATGACGGCAAGTCTTGGCTTTAAGTGGGCCACCGATAATCCACCCAAATACTATTGAGCCATGGAAATCGACAAGGATTTTATGACATGGTCAGGGTCTCTATTCTGGAGCCAGGCGGACTTCAAGGTCGCCGGTGATGGGCGGATCCGCATATTCACACACCAAAGGATCTTCCCGGCTATCCAACGCAAACGCGCTCAATCACTGCTGGCCATGACCGAGGATATCCGGGTCATCGATGGCTTCCTTGTGCTGATAATATCTGAGGAAGACAGCAAACAACTAATAATTCAAAATCAAAAAGAATCATGAAAGAGAAAGAAAACCGACTATCGATAGGCACAATTAACGGCGTAAATATTTACGCTATCAACGATGAGAACGGTCAGACGCTCGTGCCGATCAAACCCATCTGTGATGCTATTGGTGTAGCACATCAGACACAGAAAACAAAGATTCACGAAGACGAGATCCTGTCTTCAGTTGGTACCCTCAGGATGTCAACTGGAGCCGACGGAAAGCAGTATGATATGTTCTGCCTCCCCCTTGAATTCGTCTACGGATGGATATTTACTATCAATCCACGTAATGTCAATCCGCAGGCCAAAGAGTCCGTAATCAAGTACAAGCGCGAATGCTACGAGGTACTATACCGACATTTTTTCAACCGCGCCCAGCGTCAGGCAGAGTCCAACCAGGCTGAAGCTGCGGAGCTCGAGCATCTCCGGCAGCTCATCGGCCAGGAGAAGGAAGTCAAGTCTCAAATCAACGAGACCAAGAAAAGAATAGATTCCATCCGGGCCTCGCGTCTCGATGACCAGCCATCACTCTTCGATTAACCTACTCGGCCGACACAATATTTTTTCGCAATTTGCGATAAACTGAGAAAAATTGCGAAAAATCTTAAAATAATTCGTTGAAAATTTGCATATATTGCGAAAATGTTATATCTTTGTATTCGAAATCAAGAACGAGCACAATGACATTATGAAATGGAAGGAACTCATCCGAATCGCCATTGAGAAAGGTTACTACCTACAATCCCATGGCAAGAAACATGACATCTACGTCAATGACCAAGGAGACCGCCTGATAGTCGAAAGACACGGCTCCCAGGAAATCCGGAAAGGTTTACAGAGCTCCTTGAAAAAGCAGCTCGGAATCTGATTCTCACTACCGAGGGAGGGGCTCCCCCTCCCTCTTTTTTACCAGTTTCAACAGTTTGATTATTGATAGTGCAAAGACAATAACGAAAACACAATGAAAGTTAGAATCGAAAAACAATCCGACGGAACATACATCGCCTACAACACTTCCGGCGAGAAAGTAACGCTGATCGGCACCGGCGATACTGTCAAGGAGGCAAAGGAGGATTTCTACAACACCATCGAGGAGTTACGCCAAAGTTACATCGATACGAAAGATCCCGTCCCGGTGTTTCTCGATGATCCGGTGGAATTCCACTTCGACCTCTCATCACTCTTTGAATACTACAGCATGCTCAACGTCTCGGCACTCGGCCGGTATCTCGGCATCAATCCAAGCCTCATGCGCCAGTATAAGTCCGGAGACACCTACATCTCCGACGCTCAACTTGAAAAGATCGAGGAAGGCATACACCGCCTCGGATCAGAACTCACAGCCCTCAAGCTCTCTTGATTCTCATCCCTTCCAATTTCATAACTTGAGTGGCCTTATGCGGTCGGATTCTTTCCGGCCGCTTTTTTAAGTACACATGCCGTCTTCCGGCAT
>JAIDSM010000183.1 GCA_029061225.1 Muribaculaceae bacterium | reverse complement strand
CTTCTAACAAATGTAGATTTTTTTATAAAAAATTATATCTTGATTTGCGTAATATTTGAAAAAATTTAAGTAACTTTGCAACTTGAAAAGCCGATGTCGGATTCCTCTCCGCTCTCCACTCTCCGCCCCGGACTTCAACAAAGTGAGTTTCAACAGTTTCAACCCAAAAGCTGATTAAATACTATATGGGACTTTTTTCATTGACACAGGAAATTGCGATGGACCTTGGCACCGCCAATTCCATCATCATCCATAAAGATAAGATTGTTGTCAACCAGCCCTCTGTTGTGGCCATCGACAACAAGACCGACAAACTACTCGCTGTAGGCGAGGACGCCCACCAGATGGAAGGCAAGGAACCCCCGGGCATCCGCACCATCCGTCCGCTTCGCGACGGAGTCATCGCAGACTTCAACGCCGCTGAACAGATGATTCGAGGCCTCGTAAAGATGGTCAACAGCAAACGCCGCTGGTTCACCCCAAGCCTCCGTATGGTGGTCTGTATTCCATCCGGATCCACCGAAGTGGAAATCCGTGCTGTCCGCGACTCGAGCGAACATGCCGGAGGTAGAGATGTATTCATGATTTATGAACCTATGGCTGCCGCCCTCGGTATAGGACTTGATGTGGAAGCCCCGGAAGGCAACATGATCGTAGACATAGGCGGCGGATCAACAGAAATCGCCGTCATCTCTCTCGGAGGAATCGTCAGCAACAAGAGTATCCGCGTGGCCGGAAACGATCTTACCGCCGATATTCAGGAGCATATGGGACGGGTCCACAACCTCAAGATAGGCATGCAGATGGCAGAACGCATAAAGATTCAGGTCGGAAGCGCTCTCGCCGATCTTGAAAATCCACCGGAACCATTCATCGTACGCGGCCCCAACAGAATGACCGCCCTCCCTATGGAAGTGGCCGTAACACATGAGGAGATTGCCCATAGCATCGAGAAGACCATAGCTAAGATGGAGACTGCGATTCTTGCTGCCCTTGACCAGACTCCTCCCGAGCTGTATGCAGACATCGTACGCAACGGCATTTACCTCGCGGGTGGCGGTGCCCTTCTCAGAGGCCTTGACAAGAGACTGACCGATAAGTTCCACATCGAATTCAAAGTAGCGGACGATCCGTTGACTGCTGTGGCGCGCGGTACTGGCGTAGCCCTCAAGAACATCAATCGATTCCGCTTCCTCATCCGATGAGGAACCTGCTGAACTTCATCATAAAATACAGCACATGGTTCGTGTTTACGTTCTATGTGCTGATTTCATGCATCCTGCTGGTAAAGTCGAGCGACAACCATTTCTCAGTCTATATGTCTTCGGCCAACGCCATCGGAGGCGCGATTTACCGTACTTCTTCTGAAGTGACCGAATATTTCGGTCTCCTCGCTGTCAACCAGCGCCTGCAGGAAAGCAACGCCAAGCTGGAGAATGAGGTGCTCAACCTGCGCCAGCAACTGAGTCAGTACAAAGTGCTTGCTCAGGATACCGCTTCAGGCGTCATGAAAGACCGCTTCGGGTATATCGGAGCCTCGGTCATCAATAACTCTACCCGCCATCCCCGCAACCATTTCACCATCGACCGTGGCAGCAACGACGGCGTGATGCCCGGCATGGGTGTAGTAGACCAGAGCGGAGTTGTAGGTATAGTTGACGTAACCGGCAAGAACACTTCAAGAGTCATCTCGCTGCTCAACCAGAACCAGCACTTCAGCGCTAAGGTGAAGAATTCTCCTTATGTTGGTAGCCTCACATGGCGTGGAGAAGACCCTTCCATTGCTTTCCTCGAGGAAGTGCCACGTCATGCTAAGTTTAATATCGGCGACACTATCGTGACGAGTGGTTTCTCCACAACTTTCCCTGAAGGTATCGATATAGGCACGGTGATGGGAAAGGTCAAGACAGCTGACGACACATTCCTTGTCCTTAAGATACGGCTGGCTTCCAACTTCAAGACACTCGGCACTGTGCGTGTGATCAAAGACGGCTTGAAGCAGGAACTCGACTCAATTAGGAGCATCGGCACATATGAATGATTAATCGTAGGATAAAATGAATAAAAGCGTCATATCATACACCATCCTGTTTGTGATTCTGGTGCTAATCCAGGCTCTGCTGATGAACCATATTGTGCTCTTCGACAGCGCGGTCTGCTTCATATTCATTTATTTCTTGATTAAACTGCCAATAGATATTTCGGCTAATCTCTGCCTGACGCTTGGATTCTTCCTCGGACTCTCGGTGGACATCCTTTCAGACACACCGGGACTGAACGCATTATGCTGCACCCTGCTCGCTTCGCTTAAGCGACCTGTTTATTTCGCTTATGAGCAGCATGATGACCAAAAACGTAATGTAGCGCCATCCATCGGAACTATGGGTATCCTCAACTTCTGCAAATATGCTTTCAGCATGTCAGCTATTTACTGCCTCCTTGCTTTCTTTGTCGAGTTCATTGAATTCACGGATGTAGTCGGTATCCTTATCAAGGCAGGAGCAAGCACCCTCTTCACATTCCTCATGATGTTGGCCATAGACTCTCTCTTATATAAAAACTAATCCATCTCCCCGTGGCTAAGGATTATTCATTAGAAAAAAGAAAATACGTAATAGGCGGATTCATCACCGCTATCGTCATAATATTCCTAATCAGGCTGTTCAATCTTCAGGTCAGCGACGGCACCTACAAGGAGAACGCCGAGTCTAACGCGTTTTTCCGAAAGGTGCTTTATCCGTCACGCGGCCTCATCTACGACCGCAACGGACGCCTGATCGTGCTTAATCAACCGGAATACGATGTAATGCTGATTCCCAAGGATCTTGGGAATGAATTCGACACGGTCGGACTATGCGAGGTCCTCAATATAACAAAAGAGGAACTGATGAGCAAGTGGGCCGACATGAAAAATCCACGTAAGAATCCGGGATATTCCGCATATACTCCACAAAAACTCATGTCTCACCTCTCGCAGGAAGACTACGGACGCCTTCAGGAAAAGCTTTATCTTTTCCCGGGTTTCTATGTTCAGAAACGAAATGTCCGAGAATATGCCACTCATGCTGGAGCTAATATCCTCGGCAATATCCGGGAGGTGAACGCGAAAGACGTGGAAAACGACCATTACTACCGTAGCGGCGATTATACCGGAGACCTCGGTGTGGAAAAAAGCTACGAGCCTATACTCAGAGGCGTCAAAGGTGTGGAGATTCTCATGAAGGACGCTCTCGGCCGCATCAAGGGTAAATATGAAGACGGTATACATGATGTGATTCCTGTCGCGGGACGCGACATCACGCTCAGCATCGACATGGACCTCCAGGAATATGGCGAAAAGCTGATGAGGGGTAAAATCGGAGCCATTGTAGCAATCGAGCCGAAGACTGGAGAGATCCTCTGTATGGTATCTTCTCCCTCCTACGACCCTTCTTTGCTCGTAGGCTCAGACCGTGGAAAAAACTACGCCTCACTCGTGTCTGACAAGTATAAACCGCTATACGACCGCGCGCTTCAGGGTGCATATCCCCCGGGCTCTACTTTCAAACCCACACAAGGACTGATCTTCATGCAGGAAGGAACCATCACGCCGTCTACCGCCTATCCATGCTATCACGGATACGTCAACGGCATACGTGTCGGATGCCACTCTCACGGTTCCCCCCTACCCCTGAAGCCGGCAATAGCGACTTCTTGCAACGCTTATTTCTGTTGGGGCCTCAAGAATTTCATCGATAAGAAAGGCTCTACTCCTGCAGCTCAGTTAGAGAAGTGGAAAAACTATATGGTGGAGATGGGCTACGGCTATCGTCTCGGTGTCGACCTCCCTTCAGAAAGCCGTGGTTTCATCCCTAATCCGGACTTTTACAGCAAGTCTTTCCGTGGTAAGAACTGGAGCGCGAATTCAATCATATCGATTTCCATAGGGCAGGGAGAAGTGCTTGCCACTCCCCTGCAGATAGCCAATCTCGCATCTACGATCGCTAACAGAGGATGGTTTATCACCCCTCATGTGGTCAAGGAAATAAGCGATACGGTGATCGACTCGTCTTTCCGCCAGAAACGCACGCCTTCGATCAAGAAAGAATACTACGAGCAGATAGCGGAAGGAATGCGAATGGCAGTCACCGGAGGCACATGCCGCCGTGCCAATCTCCCGGGCCTCGAGGTATGTGGAAAGACAGGTACGGCGCAGAATCCACATGGCCGCGACCATTCGGTCTTCATGGGCTTCGCGCCTCTCAGCGATCCTAAGATCGCAGTGGCGGTATACGTCGAGAACGCCGGTTTCGGCGCCACATACGGAGTGCCTATAGGCAGCCTCATAATAGAGAAATACCTTAATGGCACGATCGCTCCTGAAAGGAAATATCTCGAAGATAACATGTGCAACTCTAATACGATCCTGACAAGTGGAGTCAAAAAACATTGATGCCAACACCTCCGTCTTCCGGTGGCTTGACTGGCCTACTATCATCCTTTATCTTATTCTTGTTGTGGCCGGCGCGGTCAGCATATATGCGGCAAGCTACGACTTCGACCGCGCGAGCATGTTTGACTTCAACGAGTTTTCCGGCAAGCAGTTCCTTTGGATCGGTCTCTCGCTCGTAATAGGATGTGCAATCCTGCTTTTCGACTATCGAATCTATGAGACATACGCATATCCGGTCTACATATGTGTCCTTCTGATCATGGTGGTTACGATCTTTGTGGCGCCTGATATCAAGGGATCCCGATCCTGGCTTGTGCTTGGACCTGTCAGTATTCAGCCGGCTGAGTTCGGCAAGTTTGCAACGGCTTTGGCTCTCGCAAAACTATTCAATTCCTACAATTTCAACCTCAATCAGAAGATAAGCAACTATTTCAGGGCCTTTATCATTATCTTCATTCCGGTAGCTCTTATCCTTCTTCAGCATGAGACCGGATCGGCCCTCGTCTATATCTCCCTCTTCTTCGTCCTCTACCGCGAAGGCATGAGCGGACTGGTGCTCTTCTCTGCTATCTGTGCCATCACTTATTTTGTAGTGGCGGTAAAGTATGTAGAGCCCCTCCTGCTGGGAATTCCGGTTGGTGAGTTCGTGGTCTTCTGCATGATAATCGCTGTGTTCTGCTGCATGCTCCTCTTTTACTGTAAGGATGTGGTAATCGCCCGCAACGTGCTCATCGGATTCACTGCAAGTGGACTTATCGTGACAGCGTTGGTGTTGTCCGGTGTTCCTGTGCCGGGCACATGGTATTTCATAGGAATAATCGTTGCAGCCCTTATCTATGTCTCGGTCGCCATGTATCGCCATCAGATCGAACGTTTTGTGGTCACTATCATATTCGCTGCAGCTTCCGTTATATTCCTTTTCTCCGTGAATTACGTTTTCGGCCACGTACTTGAACCTCACCAGCAGATGCGAATCAAAGTGGCTCTCGGCATCGTAGATGACATTCGAGGTGTAGGCTACAACGTCAATCAGTCTAAGATTGCGATAGGATCGGGAGGCATGACTGGAAAAGGCTTCCTCAACGGAACTCAGACCAAACTCAAATATGTGCCTGAGCAGCATACAGACTTCATCTTCTGCACCATCGGTGAGGAAGAAGGTTTCGCCGGATCAAGCGCCGTGCTGCTTGCCTTTCTCGCGCTCATCCTGCGCATAATCCACATAGCGGAACGCCAACGCACTCCTTTCGGACGTGTCTACGCTTATTGCGTAGTATCGTATCTCATATTCCATCTGTGCATAAACATAGGAATGGTGATCGGTCTCTGCCCGGTAATTGGTATCCCGTTGCCCTTCTTCTCTTATGGAGGTTCCGCACTGTGGAGCTTCACGATTCTCCTCTTCATCCTTCTGCGCATAGACGCGTCGAGAAAAGAGCGTCGTGACTGACTTCAATCGATTTCTTTCTTCACCCCGTACTTTCCTCTAAGCTGAGACAGAAGAATCAGGACCCCCATAAGCGACAGGAAGATAAGACTTAAATCAAGAAGAGCTTCTTCTCCCGTCATGCCCGTCCCGATGGGCCATGTCGTAATCTGCTCGTCATTTTCAGCCTCATCATCAAGCTGGAGAGCACTGAGCGTGGACTTCCATTTTATGACGCCTTTATCAAGCACCACAAGCGATGGATTACCTCTCACGAGTTCCTTGATCGATGTGTCCTCTGCTGTGTATATGGCATACTGACCTGACGAAAGGTCGCGCCAATCTTCTATAGCCTCCGGAGAGCCTGCGACGACAGCGAAAAACTCCGTATCATCTTTGCGTGACATATCATACAGCTTGTTGATCTTCCAGCTTGTAGCCATAGAGAGCGTATTGATGTCCGGCACAAGCAAAATCATCTGACGATCATAACCGCTCAAAGATTCGGTGACGTCTTCCTCGCCGTCCTCACTCCAGACCCTGAAATCGGACTCCGCTTCAGCCAGACTGTTGCTCACGCTCTCATTCCTTACAAATTCCTGCTCCTCTCGCCTGACAAACCGCCATCCTTCTGACTCGTCGGGCAACTCATCGTCTTCCCCGACCTTGAGCTCCTGCCCATCCTTTTCATAAACAAATACGAATCTCGCTTCATAGGCAGGCTCTTCCTCCTCGGCAAAGAGTTGCGAACCTATCTTATAAGGACGGAAATCAATCATAGGTTGCTGCCAGTAGCCGATAAAGCCTACAGCTACGATATATACAGCCATACCAACCGTCGCCACCCACTGAGCATATGGAACGATCAGGCATCTTGCCTTCGTATTGAACTTCAACAGCCAAACCACTGCAATCGAGATTATGCAATTCTTAATGAATGTGGCCCAATTTGAGATCACGAGAAAATCGCCGAAGCATCCGCAGTCTGCCACCGGATCTGTCAGCGCTATCCATAGAGTCAAAGGAAGCATCACGAGCATGAACAGAGCCGACATTATCGGCGCAGCCTTGCGGTAGCAGCCGGTAAGCAAAGAGACCCCTATGATGAATTCCGCTGAAAACAGTATGAAAGCAAGAGCAAGCACAGTGTTTCCCCATTCCACAATCGGGATGTGCATAGCCGTAAGGTATTCTGACGTTTTGTAGAATGTACCCCAAGGATCGATACCCTTGCTAAGGCCGGATATGATGAAGACACTCCCGACTGCTATCCTCATCAGCCATGTCAGCACAATGAGTACCTTGGGATATTTCTCCAGCATCGGATTCGCCTTCCTCAACGCCCAAGACCCGTCAAGCCAGTCGCCGAAGCGGTCAAATCTTTTCTCTATTCCCAACGGAGTCTTCCTACCACCCTCATCTTTCTTTCTCGATTCTTCAGGCTCTGTAGAAGCAGGCAATTTATTATGCATTATAGTCGGGTTCTGTCTTTATCAAAGCAAAGAGTGCATAGTTGATCATGTCCATATAGTTGGCGTCGATGCCTTCGCTCACGATGGTCTTGCCGTCATGCCCCTCGATCTCCTTGGTACGCATTATTTTCTGAAGTATGATGTCGGTGAAGCTGCTTACACGCATATGGCGCCAAGCCTCGTCGTAGTCATGGTTCTTGTTTTCCATCAGACGCGTCGCGCTGTTGAGTTTTTCATCATATAGACGCATGCATTCCGACGGCTCAAGGTTATCGCCCGGTCCCAAATCAAGCTGTATGAGGGCCATGACGCAGTAGTTGACTATGCCGATGAATTCCGGACGGATACCTTCATCCACAAGAGCTACACCCTTCTCTTCTATGCTTCTTATGCGCATAGCCTTTATCATTATCTGGTCTGTAAGGCTCATGGGACGCATGATTCGCCATGACGTCCCGTAGTCCATAAGTTTCTTCTCGAAAAGATCTCGGCATTCCGCCTTCTCTCGCGCGAATTCCTCCGCTGTATTATGCTTTTTCATGTTGTGGTATCTGTTTATTCCACAAATTTAGTAAAAATTGCGCAAAATAAGGATATAACTCGGATTATTTTTATTATTTTTGCAGTATAAAAAATCGAAAACACATCCGACATGTCAGATATAAGATTCATACCTGAGTGGGAACCGGTAGAATACGTACTTCTCGCTCTTCCCAATAAAGACACCGACTGGGACTACATCCTCCCCGAGGCAACCGACCAATACCGCCGTCTGGTAAAGGCGATCACCGACGAAGCCATCAAGGTCATACTACTTTGCAATGATGTTGAGGAGGCAAAGGAACTAATGAAAGACTGCCGTCAGGACTTTATTCGTTACGTCAAGATTGAATACAATGACACATGGACCCGTGACTACGGCCTAATTTCCGTAGTAAGAAACGAACGTCTCCGCGCTCTCGACTTCGGATTCAACGGCTGGGGACTTAAATTTGCCTCAGATAAGGATAATCTCGTCAATATGCATCTGAATGAATTAGGAGTTATCAGTCCTCTGGCATATCGCAACGAGCGTGATTTCGTGCTTGAGGGAGGTTCTGTTGAGTCTGACGGACAAGGTACGGTCATGACTACATCGAGATGTCTGCAGAGTCCCAATCGTAATGGAGGAAAGACTAAAGCCGAACTTAACCGAGAACTGCTCGAACGTCTCGGAGCCGATCATGTGCTCTGGCTCGATCACGGTGCACTTGAAGGAGATGACACCGATTCCCATATCGATACACTCGCTCGTCTCGCACCCGACGATACCATAGTGTTCACAGGAACGAAGAATTTCGATGATCCTCAGTTCGAGTCTCTTCTCGCAATGAGGGCACAGCTTACCCTCTTCCGCACTGCGGAAGGGAATCCATACAATCTGGTGGAGCTTCCACTCCCCGATCCGGTGCTTGACAAGGACGGAAGCCGCCTTCCCGCCACATATGCCAACTATCTTGTGGCAAACGGCATCATATTCATGCCTACATATGCCCAGCCGGATAAGGACGAGCTCGCCATGCGGTCGATCAAGATCGCTTATCCCGGACATAAGGTCGTAGGGGTTGACTGCCGTACACTTCTACGCCAGCATGGCTCTCTGCATTGCGCGACGATGCAGATTCCCGCCGGAATCATCAATATTTAAAAATTCGAACAAATGCAAAAATCAAGTATATTGAAAGTCGGCATAGTCCAGCATTCCTTTACTGAAGATGTAGCCAAGAACCGCTCACGCAATCTTGCGGCTATACGTTCCCTTGCCGAGGAAGGAGCCCGACTCATCGTACTCTCCGAACTTCACGACTCGCTCTACTTCTGCCAATGCGAGGATGTGGAGAATTTTGAGTACGCTGTCCCCTACCCGGGAGAATTTTTCGAAGTCTATTCCGAAGCTGCTAAAGAGAACGGAGTAGTCCTTGTGGCAAGTGGTTTCGAGCGTAGGGCTCCGGGACTCTATCATAATACCGCTGTCGTATTTGAATCTGACGGAAGCGTGGCCGGAACCTATCGCAAGATGCACATACCGGACGATCCCGGATTTTATGAGAAATTCTATTTCACCCCAGGTGATCTCGGATTCCATCCTATCGATACATCTGTAGGACGACTTGGTGTCCTCGTATGCTGGGACCAATGGTATCCGGAGGCAGCCCGCCTTATGGCTCTGGATGGAGCTGACATGCTTATCTATCCTACCGCTATCGGTTGGAATCCCGATGATCCTGAAGACGAGAAGCGCAGGCAGCGTGAAGCTTGGATTACAGTTCAGCGCGGTCATGCCGTAGCCAACGGTCTTCCGGTGATAAGCGTAAACCGTGTCGGTTTTGAGGAAGATCTTTCCGGAGTTTCATCCGGTATAGATTTCTGGGGGTCAAGTTTCGTGGCAGGCCCGCAGGGAGAGTTC
This sequence comes from Muribaculaceae bacterium, assembly GCA_029061225.1. GTDB lineage: Bacteria > Bacteroidota > Bacteroidia > Bacteroidales > Muribaculaceae > Lepagella. Next base: position 1,033 of record JAIDSM010000183.1, on the reverse strand, counting down.
CTGTACGAGGCTCCTGAAGACAGGTCTTCAGAAGAAGTCGTCGATGTCGATATGCGTCGATCAGAAAACGTAAGGCAATGGTGGCCGTTCCTACGCGACCGCCGAATCGATCAATACGGAGATCTAACTAAACGCTTCCTTAAATGACTTCAATGGACAAGACCATAGAAATTGACGGCGTGAGCCTACATTACCGTGATACCGGCGAGGAAAACCTCAGGCCCATAATCATCATGCATGGCTGGGGCTGCAACGTCGATACAGTAGCTTCCATAGAAAATATTTTCAAAGGAAAGATGCGGGTGCTAAATATCGACCTTCCTGGTCATGGCGGCAGTACCGAACCCCCTTCCGTCTGGGGAGTTGAGGACTTCACGGCCATGATGGAGAAATTCATCTCCCGTCTCGCTCTGCGCCGTCCCTCCCTCATAGGTCATTCTTTCGGAGGTCGCATCAGTCTGCTGCTCAGTTCACGAAACGATGTAGATAAGGTCCTTCTTGTCGATGCGGCCGGCATTAAGCCGAAGCGAAGTCTCAACTATTACCGCAAAGTCTATACCTTCAAGGCCATGAAGCATTTCCTGACTCTTGTGCTCGGCAAGAAGAAAGGTATGGAAGTCGTCGAAAAGATGAGAAGCAAGAAGGGCTCGGCCGATTACAGGAATTCCAGTCCGAGAATGCGCGCCGTAATGAGCCGTTGTGTCAACGAAGACCTGAAGCACGTGATGCCTTCCATAAAGGCTCCGACTCTCCTGATATGGGGAGAAGACGACACGGCTACCCCCCTTTCAGATGCTGAAACGATGAAACGCCTCATTCCCGATGCCGGACTTGTGTCGTTCCCGGGATGCGGTCATTACTCCTTCCTCGACAATCCCTTCGGCTTTAAGGCCGCCGTTTCTTCCTTCTTCAATCTCTAACCCTTAACCCATAACACTTACCCCTTAACCCTTAACACTTAACCCTTAACCCTTAACCCTCAACTCTTAACCCTCAACCCTTAACCCTTAACTCTTAACCCTTAACCCTTAAC
>JAIDSM010000182.1 GCA_029061225.1 Muribaculaceae bacterium | reverse complement strand
TTAGCGTGAGCCTCCTCCCGCGCGCTCTGCCACTCTGCCACTCAGCGTGCCAATGGAAATAATAAAAACCAATATAGCTGGCCCCGTAATCATAGAGCCCCGCATATTCAAAGACTCCAGAGGCTACTTCTTCGAAAGCTACAACAAGAAGGAATTCGATGAAAAAGTAGCCAAAGTAGACTTTGTCCAGGACAACGAATCCTGTTCCACCTACGGCGTCATGCGCGGCCTCCACTTCCAGCGTCCTCCCTTCGCCCAAGCCAAACTCGTCCGCTGCGTCAAAGGCGCAGTCCTCGACGTAGCCGTCGACATCCGCAAAGGCTCACCAACCTACGGCCAGCACATAGCCGTCGAACTCACCGAAGACAACCACCGCCAATTCTTCATCCCCAGAGGCTTCGCCCACGGCTTCGCCGTCCTCAGCGACATCGCTGTGTTCCAATACAAGTGCGACAACTACTACCATCCCGATGCCGACGGCGGCATCTCCATCCTCGATGAAACCCTCGGCATCGACTGGCAGGTCGATAAAGTAAAAGCCCTCCTCTCCGAAAAAGACACCAATCATCCCCTCCTCAAAGATTTCGAATCCCCTTTTATCTTTGACTATCCCCTTGGCTCTTGACCAAAAGATTGTGCCGAGGCGGAAGCAGTAGGAAAAGCGAGGGAGCCAAATACAGCCCCATCCCTCCTCCCTCCCAAACGCAGCCGATTTGTCCCACGCCCCGGCGCATGCACCGCCACCACACCCCGTCGGTGTTTTCGGTTCGGTGCCGAAACCAAGGGTTTTGCAATCTCCTTTACAGGCTTCGGCTTTAGCCGAAACATCCTCACACTCCAAAGTGCTCAGTAATCTCCCTTGCACCTACGATTTTCCCACGAAAAACCACTGTCTATCCCAATTGGAAACTTACATTCAGCCTTAGCTTGAATGAAATTAAAAACAGATCACAGACAGATAATAGCTTCCCTTACTCCATATACTATAAACATATCTTAAGTCAATATTGTACATTCGTTACATATATACCAAAGCATATGAATCAGAAAAAAGACAGGAAAACAATAACCTTACATGGATTAAAAACAATAATAGGAGAAAAAGTTCAATTGGATACCCTTGGAATAAATCTTCCTGAAGATGAAGTGGTTTCCATAAAAAAGGATAATCCTAAATATATACAACCATTTCTTTTCAATCCAAACATAGGAGTAGGGACAGATATAGACAAGCAACCTCAAATAGTTTTGATTTCAGCACCAGGAGCGAGTGGTAAAAGTTGGCTCTGTGATCATCTGTCTTCATCAATTGGTATTCCTGTCGCCAATCTTAGTAAATGTCGTCAAGTTGGCACCCATTCTTTAACAGGGATGCTTATCGATGCTTTTGATTCTGAGGGATATGCAAGGTTTTGCCACGAATTAAAATCAGGAAGACAGGCCTTTATAATAGATGCTTTAGACGAAGGCATTCTTAAAAGCGGGATGAGCGGATTTGAGGCTTTTCTTGATGATGTGTTAAGGTACACATATCCCGGAAGTGTCTCAATCATAATGTTGGGTCGTCCGCAGTCTGTTGAGAATGTTGCTTTATATTTAGACAGTAAAAATATATCCTTCAGCATATTACAGATAGCTTCATTTTCTAGAACGCAAGCTGATGAATTTATTGACACCAAAGTAGCTCCGTCCAACAGATTTCAGAAGCCATACAAGGACCTTAAGGAATATATTCTTGAATCGATAGGATCGTTTTTTGTCCAACAGAAAGAGGCTGAAGAATCATTCTTAGGATATGCTCCAGTACTTGATGCAATATGCATAGCGATAAAACAGAGAAACGACTACAATGCGATGTTGAGTGAATTAAAATCCAAATCAAGATCTGGGTTAGACATTGTAATTGATATAGTAAATAACATAGTGCAAAGGGAAAAGAACGATAAGATCAACAACCAAAGCATCAAACCTTTAGAAAACAGGTTGACCACAGACCAATATCAACGCGCCTTGTCAGATGTTTACACTTCCATAGAGCAGTGTAAGGCTGTCCTAAAGAGAGTATATAATGAAGCTTATGAAATAAGTATTTCTGAAGATCCTTCAATTAATTCAGAATTCAATGTAAACCTTAATGGATTCATAGCCGACCATCCATTCCTGATAAACCGTTCATTTCAAAATATTGTTTTCGAGAGCTTTGTCTTGGCATCATTGATTCACGAGGATCCGAACAATGTATATCTGGAGGATTATCTATGCGAAAGATACAGAGACAACTATATGTTGATTTTCATCTACAATAATCTGTATCCTTATTCTAAAATCAATCCTCAATTCATATCCACACTTTACAGGTCATTTATCTCGTTTGATAATACTACAGACTTTGCCTCAACTGACATCGTCAGGATTGATGATGAAGGTAAACATTCAGCTTTTTTCCGCCGAATGCTTGATGGACTGCCATTTAATGCTGAGTTTTCTGTGACAATACCTGAAAACTTTAATATAGACTTTGGACCTGTCATTTCAAATCTGTTGTTAGATTCAGACCTTACAATTGTAAATTCAATAAGGAAATCAACTGAATTTGTTGCGCCTGTAACAATTATATGCAAAGGATTCAACGCGGGAGGTGAGATATACATCAGCAAGCAATCCTCCGTCAAAGATTCTCGGGAAGAGCAACTCAATAGAGTAGATATATGCGTTGAAAAAATAACGTTGGATTATAATAAATATGGCACACCAAAGATTCAGATTAATTCTCCGGATCTTTCATTAAATATTGATTGCAAGTCTAAAACAGAAAGACCTTTTGTTGATTATCAGACTGACATATCACCCATAAAAACGAATCTGACGGATGAAGAATACAAGGTGTTTGTTAAACTTAGAAAAATATTGATAACCTTTCGGTCACACAGTAAAGGAACAATGGCAAGATTCAAGGATAAAATTGAAGATTCTCGCATAAGCGGTAATAAATATGGTGAAAAGATCATAGACAGATTATTGGAAACTAATGTGGTGCGAGAAGCAGACAATAATTTCTATGAACTGAACCGTGAAGAGACAGCCAATGTGTTGGGTTTAACCTTTGATCAACTGAAAAGGGCATCCATGAATCCAAAAATGAAAGAATTTATAACTTCTATTGTAGATGACTAAGTTCGATACCGAACGCCGAGGGCGCACCCTCTTCCAGTTCTGCCGGGATGAGGGTGTTGACTGCAAGAGCCTGATGGCATATAAGAGACCTACCGAGACAAAGGGTAAAGGGAGGAAAAAGACAGCTGCATCCTGCGTCGCCACCGACTACCGTCCCATGCTTCCTAATAGGATAATACTCTCCTCTGGAGCGCAGGAGATATCATGAAATCACCTACCAATAATGATGTTATATTTTCAACCATTCTAATTGGTTGAAATACAATCTTTCGTAAAGATAATAGCTTACTCATTCAGTGCTTGGCAAGCCCGGAGGACCTTCAATTCCACACATATCCACACATATTCGACTCCGGCTTGCCAGCACTTTTTCGCATCTCTTTTCTCATTGAATCTTGAAGACTGACATCTGATATCTTATTAAATCAAATGTCTGAATCACTAAAAAATAAAACTGTAAAAGGAACGATTTGGAGTTCTCTCGAACGTTTCTCTGTGCAAGGCATCCAGTTTGTCGTCATGATAATCATGGCAAGGATACTGACTCCTGCTGACTATGGTCTTGTAGGAATGCTTGCCATATTCATTGCGGTTTCACAGTCCCTGATAGACAGTGGATTCTCCCAAGCATTAATCCGAAAACAAGATAGGTCTGAAATTGATAACTCTACTGTATTTTATTTCAATATAGGTGTAGGAATTATCCTTTATCTTGTACTTTTCCTGTCGGCTCCACTTATAGCAGATTTCTATAATGAGCCGCAACTCATACCGATAACACGGGTTGTAGGCCTCAGTCTTGTCTTCAACTCTCTTTCAATTGTGCAAAGGGCTCTCCTGACAGTCACCCTTGACTTCAAGACACAGGCAAAAGCTTCGTTTGTCGGAGCGATACTATCAGGAGCAATTGGCATCTCAATGGCATACACTGGGTATGGAGTTTGGGCTATAGTTTGGCAACAGATATCAAATCTCGCTACGGTCACAATTCTTCTTTGGATACTCTCTCACTGGAAACCGATATGGGCATATTCCTGGAAATCATTCAGGGATCTTTTCGGATTTGGATCAAAGCTTCTCGCTTCAGGTTTATTAGATACTATATTCCGTAATCTATATCTTATAGTAATCGGTAAGTTCTTCAAGGCATCAGACCTTGGTTATTATACAAGAGCCCATCAGTTTACAGATTTCGCATCCTCCAACATCACCGGAATATTTATGCGTGTTGCGTATCCAGTTCTTGCATCAATTCAGACAGATGACAAGCGTCTATCCAATGTCTACCGACGATTACTTAGAACGTCTGCCTTCATAATTTTCCCGCTAATGATGATTCTTGCTGCGGTAGCAAGGCCCTTGATTCTCTCATTTCTAACAAAAGAATGGCTTTTCTCTGCCACACTTATACAGATACTGTGTTTATCACAGATGTGGTATCCTATTCATGGAATCAACCTTAATCTCCTTCAAGTAAAAGGCCGGAGTGACCTTTTCCTCAAACTTGAGATCCTAAAGAAAATCATAACGGTGATAAATCTCTGCATAACCCTTCCACTCGGACTTATACCGATGTGTATTGGAATGATTGTAACATCCATAATCGCACTGGTTATTAACACTTATTACACAGAAAAATTAATTCATTTGGGATTCTTTAAACAGATGAAAGATCTTCTTCCAACGCTTCTACTGAGTCTTGCAACAGGAGCTATTGTATATTTGACAGTCATATATATTCCAATGAAATCATGGATTGCGCTTACTTTAGGCATACTCGAAGGTATACTACTATATGTGGGACTGGCAAAAATCCTTAAATTTTCTGAATTTAACGAACTCCTCTCCATAATGCAAAGAAAATAAAAGCACATTGCGAAAAGATAAAATCTGAAGACTTAAGAGTTACGACTAAAGACTTAAACACATGGAAAGTAACGAAAAACAGATAACCGTTACATCACCATTGCTTCCCGACATTGATGAGTTCAACACCCTACTAAAGGAAATATGGGATAGCAAGTGGATCACCAACAACGGATCATTCCATAAGCAACTTGAAAAGGAGCTTGCAGCATACCTAAAAGTTCCCTACATAAGCCTTTTCACAAACGGGACCCTGCCACTTATAACGGCACTTCAGGCACTCCACATAACAGGAGAGGTAATAACGACCCCTTACAGTTTCGTAGCCACCACCCACTCCCTATGGTGGAACGGTATCATGCCTGTGTTCGTAGATGTGGATCCCTCAAATTGCGGAATAGATCCAAACAAGATTGAAGCTGCAATCACTCCGAAGACTACCGCCATTATGCCAGTACACTGCTACGGCAAGCCTTCCGACACCAAAGCCATTCAGGAGATCGCCGACAAGTATGGTCTGAAAGTCATATACGACGCCGCCCACGCTTTCGGGGTAGAGGTGGACGGTAAGTCCATCCTCAACGCCGGAGACATGTCAACACTGTCCTTCCACGCCACTAAGGTCTACAACACGATAGAGGGCGGAGCGATGGTAATGAAGGACGAGCAGACCAAGAAACGAATAGACTACCTCAAGAACTTCGGTTTTGCCAACGAGACAACAGTTGTTGCCCCCGGAATCAACTCCAAGATGGATGAGGTAAGGGCCGCCTATGGGCTTCTAAACCTAAAGCAAGTTGATGCAGCCATCGAAGCCCGTCAGAAAGTTGCCCAAGCCTATCGTGAGACATTGAAGGATGTAGAGGGCATCTCTTATTTCGACGACATGCCCGGTGTACGCCACAACTACAGCTATTTCCCAATTTTCATCGATGCGGAGAAGTTCGGCAAGACACGAGACAAGCTGTACTTCGAGATGAAGGAGGCAAACGTCCTTGGACGCCGCTACTTCTATCCGCTCATCTCAGAGTTCTCAACATACCGAGGCTTACCTTCCGCTACAAGAGAGAATCTACCGGAGGCATATAAATTGGCAGATACCGTGCTGTGTCTTCCTATGCATCATGATCTTACCTCCGAAGATATAGAAAGGACACTCAAATTCTTCAAGAAATAAATATGGCTGAAAAACAAAAAAAATTGATGCTTCTTGGAGGATTACGGTATCTCCTACCAGTTATAGAAGAAGCGCATAAGTTGAGGATTCATGTTATAACTGTAGATTATATCCCCGACAACATCGCCCATAAGTATTCTGACGAATACCATAATGTCAGTATTCTTGATAAGGAAGCAATCCTGAATCTTGCAGAGAAACTAGAGATTGACGGCATTATGTCTTTCGCCGTGGATCCAGGTGTGGTGACGGCTGCGTATGTTGCCGAAAAGATGGGATTGCCGTTCCAAGGTTCTTTTGAATCCGTAAAAATTCTACAGGATAAAGCTCGTTTCAGGAAATTCCTTACAGAAAACGGATTCAATGTCCCTAATGCAAAAGGTTATGACAACATTGAGGACGCAATGAAAGACACGGGATTCTTCAATTGGCCGGTTATTGTAAAACCAGTTGACTCAGCAGGAAGCAAGGGAGTCTCACGCGTAGAGAATCCTGAGGGTCTTGAAAAGGCAATCAAATATGCGCTGAGTGAATCCCATTCCGGCAATTTCATAATAGAGGATTTTCTTGAAAAGGAAGGACAGTCTTCAGACACTGACAGTTTCACAATTGAAGGAAAGTTGGTATACTGCTCTTTCTCCGACCAACGGTTTGATGATAATGCCGACAATCCTTTTACCCCATCAGCATACAGTTGGCCATCGACCATGCCTGAGGAAACACAGAAGGAGCTGATCTCAGAACTCCAGAGGCTCATGTCGCTCCTCAATATGAAAACCGGCATATACAACATCGAGACCCGTCTGTGCAAGAACGGCAAGCCCTATATAATGGAAGTATCCCCCAGAGGAGGCGGAAACAGGCTCGCAGAGATGCTCAAGTACGCATCAAGGACAGCTCTTATCGCAAATACTGTGAAAGCTGCAGTCGGAATGCCTGTGGAAGACATGGAAATGCCCAAGTATTACGGTCATCTAGCAGAAGTCATATTGCATGCAGACAATGACGGCAGATTCGAGAGAATAGATATCTCCGAGGATAAAAAGGATATGGTGGTGGAGACAGACCTATGGGTGAAACCTGGGGACGAGGTCCATGGATTCTCCGGAGCAAACAATGCCATTGGAACGTTAGTAGTACGTTTCCCCGATTCTGAAACACTTGAAAGCGCAATGTCAAACATTCCACAATGGTGCAAAGTGATAATAAAATGAAAGAAAATAAAGTTTTAGTTCTGGGGGGGAAACCTATTGGTTCAGTTGAATTAGTCAATAGGCTTCACAAACATGGAGCATATGTCATTGTAACGGATTATCTTCCAAAAGCTGAGTCCCCTGCAAAGAAAATAGCCGACGAAACATGGGATATTAGTACTGGCGACATACAAAAATTAGTATATAAAATAAAAGGATCAGGCATAACTGCCATAATGACAGCAGTACATGAATTTAATATCAATAGGATGCTCGATCTTTGCGAAATACTATCTTTCCCAAGCTATTGCAATAAAGACACTTGGAAATACTGTGATAACAAGGCACTGTTTAAAGAACTTTGCTTAAAGAATAAGATTCCAGTTGCACGTACGTATGACATTGAAGACGTTTATAATAGTGCTTTTTTTCAATATCCAGTTATCGTCAAACCTGTTGACGGCAGTGGGAGTCGTGGATTCCATATCTGCAACGATTTAAAAGACTTAGAAGTTTTTTATAAAAAAGCAGCAGAGCACTCCCCTTCAAATACGGTCCTTATTGAAAAATATATACCATACGATGCAGTAATTATTCATTATACCATGATAGGTGGCAAATGCATTTATTCCGGTATTTCTGACAAAATTTCTGTGAAATTCAAGTCTTCCGGAGCTTCTGTAATGGGAATCCAGACATTCCCATCAAAGGGAGAAGCTGCATATCTTGCTAACTTGAATGAAAAAGTCATCAATATGTTCGAGAACGCAGGTTTCTCAAATGGTCCTATTTGGATTGAGGCTTTTTTTGACGGGAAATCTGATTTTATTTTCAATGAAATGGGCTATCGTTTTGGGGGGTCCCTAACATATTATCCGGTCAAATATTTCACTGGCATTGACCAGCTAGACCTTATGATTGGGAATGCCCTTAACAAACAAATGGAATCAGAGCATACAGTTATGGGTGAAAAAAAAAAGTTATTGCATACTCCCCATACACATCAAACCAGGCAAAATCACGAAAGTTGAAATTCCATCGAGTATAAGTAAGAAAAATGATTGTGTGGCATTGGTACAGGTTCATTTTGAAAATGATACTATTTTAGAATGGGGATCAGCTCAACAGGTGTTTGCTTATGCCCACATATTGTATAAGGACAATAAAGATCTTTTTGGAAAGTGTGAAAATCTGTTATCATCCATCAAAGTATTGGATGAGTACGGGAACAATATGATACACACATTATTTGATTTAAAAACTCTAAGCATATGAAATTAATATCTCACAATGATCTGTTAAGGGCAGGTTGTTTCGATGTTTCTCTTGGCATCAGAGTCACTGAAGAAGCACTGCTCCAATATCATAACAATGACGTAATATTCCCAGATAAAGTCTCTCAAATATTTAACCAAGAGGAACAAACACGCATAAATTGTCTGCCAGCAACAATACGTTCTAAAAATGTTTGCGGGATGAAATGGGTCGCTGTCTTTCCTCCTAACCCGGTAAAATATGGTTGCCCCAATCTAAATGCATCCATATTGTTGTCTGAAACCATCACAGGATATCCCATAGCATTTATGGACGGAACCCTTTGTTCTGATATTCGCACGGCCTCAGTAAGTGCGGTAGCCGCGAAGCATCTTGCAAGAAAAGATTCTGAAGTGATTGGATTTCTTGGCGCTGGAGAACAAGCAAGAATGCACCTGTTGGCTTTTGCCAAGGTCCTTCCAAACCTGAAGGTTTGCAAAGTAGCATCGAGAACATCTAAGACAGAAAAAAAATTCATTGAAAGTATGAGCAAGATGCTTCCTAATTTGAAGTTCATTGCATGTGATACTGATTTTGAAAAAGCCGCCCGTGATTCGGATGTAATTGTTACAGCAATCAGTGCCCAAACTCCTCTGCTTAAAGCAGATTGGATAAAAGAGGGCACATATTATAACCACGTTGGGGGATGGGAAGATGAATATGATGTTCCCAAAAAGGCAGACAAAATAATATGTGACGACTGGAATTCAGTTAAGCACCGCACTCAAACTGTTAGTCGACTGTATCAAACGGGCGAGCTAACGGACGAGGACATCCACGCGAACTTGCATGAGATCGTAGCTGGAGAAAAGGCTGGCCGTGAGAACGACAAAGAAATCATCTACTTTAACCCGGTTGGTCTATCTTATGTTGATGTAGCACTTGCAAATGAATTTTATGAAATGGCTAAGGAATCAATTCCGGATTTACCAATCTTTGATTTCAAGCAAAGTAGTATATTTGAATAAGACCAAATATCTAAAATCTAATTGATGCTGATAAATGTTTTGTATTGTCGCAAGGTGTCGTAAAGGATGAAAATACAGAATTTAACCCTATTCCAATTGCAATTTGTGATGCGATAAAGGAAGACAGACTTCATGGCAACGTTCTTCTTGCAGGATTCGGGGTTGGCCTGAGTTGGGGTGCGACAATTCTCAAATGTCTGTAACATAATTCACGGGTAAATCCTCAAACGCCATACAATATGGAAATTAACAGTTATGTAAAGGAACAGTTAGACCGTATTAAGGAAAAATGCGAGACTATCAAACCTCTTGTTGTTATTAAATGCACTACTTATAATCATGGACCATATATAAAAGATGCATTAGACGGATTTGTAATGCAGAAAACTGATTTCCCGTTTGTTGCTATCGTGCATGATGATGCTTCAACCGATAATACTGCTTCAATAATAAAAGAATACGCTAAAAAGTATCCTGATATTATCCTACCTATTTTTGAAGAAGAAAATCAATATTCTAAAAGGGATGGAAGTTTAGGGAAGATTATAAATGAGGCAAGTAATGCAACTGGAGCGAAATACATTGCACTTTGTGAAGGTGACGATTATTGGACATATCCTTTGAAGCTTCAGAAACAAGTTCATTTCTTACAGAATAATCCTGAATATGGCTTAATTCATACTAATATTTATATTGCAGATTGGAAAAATGGGTTTCAAGAGAAAGAAGTAGCCGCTTTAGATATTCCATCTGGTGATGTTTATCGAGTTTTATTAGAAAGGAATTTTATCTTTACGGCTTCAGTACTTTATAGAAGTGATTTATTATATTATGTGAAGAAAGAAATACATCCAATTCCATCATGGGATAGAATTATGTGGATCTGCATGTCTAGGCATTCAAAATTCCATTATATTTCTGACAGAACAACGGTTTATCGGATATTGAAAAATTCTGCCACTCATGGGGATTATAAAAAAGTACTCGAAACTGAATTCATAGGCACGAATGATTTATTAAGATTTCTTGAACGTAATGATATTAGTAAAGATGATGTTAATATCTTTTTATTTTTTAGAAGTAAAAAGATTCTAAGATTATGTTATTACGCTA
>JAIDSM010000181.1 GCA_029061225.1 Muribaculaceae bacterium | reverse complement strand
CAGCCTTATGCGCTACAACGATAATCGAATCTGAAAAATGAAGTAATTCAATACTTCCATTATCCATCAATGGTTTTAGTTTTTGTGTCGCTTCTTGAATTCTCGTAATTGTACATCTAATTTCTCATGGGAAGTCCGCAATATACGATCTTTGAACCCCATTATATCTAAAAAAAGAACTAACCCATCATTGTAAGAAAAAGATGGTTTTTTCCATATGACTTTCTAAAAGACGACTGCTGTCGATTATTGGAGTGCTAATATTCATAATAACATATGCGATATTTTCTATTTATGACTAAGTCATTGTTTGACTTTAACTATCCAACCACGTTTTTTGCCTTCGGGGCGAGAGATATACCCTTTTTCAGCGAGGTTGTCGACTTGCTTTTGGATTGCGGAGCGGCTTATGCCGAGGATTGTGGATATGGTCGATAGGGATGCATTAGGGTCTGATTGAAGGACACAAAGAATCCGTCCGGGGGTAGTCGTAGAGAAGCGTATGATTTCACCTTCATACCACCACATTGTTTCTCTGTCACCTGATAGAAATTCAAGCATAGCAGAAATATCAGCTGACAATGCTTTCTCCATATAGTCCACAAATGGGGTAATGGATTTAAGTGATGCATGCGCACCGTCTGCTGGAATCTGACCGACAGAGGAATCAGCAAGTGCCAATGCATTCAGATAGGCTTTCTTATTTTTACTACGGATAACCATCATCGGCCATTTGTGGCGATGTAAAATAAAGTTGACCATCAGTCTAGCGATACGTCCATTGCCATCTTCAAAAGGGTGAATACGAATATAACGGTAATGAAACAATGCCGCAAGTTGAATGGGAGACATTGAACCATCTTCAGCAGCTTCGTTATACCAAGAAACCAGATCTGTCATCAAGGCTGGAGTTTCGTCTGGTGAGGCATATTCAAACCGTTCTCCCGTAGGTGTAATGACCGAATTAGGACGTGTTTTGTATCTTCCGGCGTGAACCGTATAACTTGTTGTTTCTCCTCCAGGTAACTGTCGATACACCTTATAATCTTCACGTAACATAACCTTATGTATCTGACGGATGAAAGTTTCAGTCAGAGGCTCATCAGTTAGAGACTCTTGCTCAACCATATTTAGACAAATGTTATGAGCTTTCATCTCCTCGAGATCTTTCATCTTTGCCGAGCCAATGACTTCACCGAGAAGAAGCAGGATCTCCGTCTGCCCGTAGGTGAGCGTATTACCCTCAATATGATTACTATTGTAGTTGAAGTCAAGCATAAACTTGCGTTTCAGTCGTTTTTCATCATCAGATGAAAGCGGCTGAACAGCTACCCATTGAGTGTAAAGATTATTGAGTTGTGTCATATCCGATAATTTGTTGCAAAGATACAAAATATACTACTTATACGCAAATATACCACCAAAAAAGTGATACAAATTGAGTTTTAGTAAAACATACCACCAACATACGATTATACCACCTTCGAGGTGGTATAATCATATATCATGTGACTTGAAAAGTCAAGACTCAACCTGACCTTTCTTGTTTATGCCGTGCCTCTTACGCTGTTCAAGCAGAGCACGTTCCGATATTCCAAGCAGCTTTGCCGCCGCTGTCCAAGAGCCTCCACGACGGTAAGCCTCGATGATACGGTCACGGTCTTTGTCCGGGTCTTTAAGCAACAGGCTTGTTTCAGGAGCTGGGGCTGACTCGCTTATGTCAAGGTCGCTTTCGGAGATTGTATCTCCTTCGGTGCTGTAGGCGGCGAGGATGTAAAGTAGCCTTTTATCCGGTTGTAGGTCTCGCTACGGTCAGACTTTGGGTCGTGCTTTCCGATGTGAGGTGCGCCTCCGGCTTCAATCACGATGATGGGCTTCTGAGTCCGTGAGCTGTGCTCGTAGATCTCTCTTGCGACTTGCTCCCTGCCCATGCCGATTTCTCCGAAGATAATCACGTTAGCGTTTGTCGCTCCTATCTTCTCAATAGACTGCTCTATGCCACGGAAGTCTGCACTTTTACGCCGGATGAGCGTGTTGTCGAGAAAGAACATGACGTTCTCGGTACTGTCGTACTTATTTACCATCTCAATGAGCTGCTTGTCGATAGCCGGACACTGGATTATGTTCACCGCGCCCCAGTCGCACATCACGTCTATCAGTTCCATAGGAACCAGATTGTCCACTACGGCTAAGACGGGGAATTTATATCCCTTCTTTTTAAGCCAGTTGATTTTTTCGCCCTACGGCTCAAGGAACTTCTCTCGCGCAGTGCCGCCCCGGAATTTCATTGCCGTGACAATCACCGCGCCCGGTGACAGTTTTGCCACCTCCTGCTTTGCTGCCTCCATAGCATCTACTGCAATCGGCTCATATCCGTGCTTGACAAGCAAGCCTGACATGAGCCGATGGTCAGATTCTGAGGCATCTACGATTAGAATCTTGTTCATACTCGTATTTGATTTATTGTTAAACTTATATGTTGAATAAAAATCCCCCAAGCCTAAACTGAGGGAATATATATGTAAGATTCTATTTATTATCATTTTTGAAGCAACCTTGTGGACAGGTTTTCACACAGATGTTACATCCGATACAGTTGCGATAAGTTATCATCGCGTGTTTGTGCCAAAGGAAACCAACTTTCCTTATCGCATGTCGAGGACAAGCCTCAACGCATTTCCAACATGCTGTACATTTGCGCGGTGAGAATGTCGGAGATTTTACTGATTTTTTTCCCATATTGATATTTTGTTATTTAGTTCCTGTTAGTATTCCTGAATCGCTGTCAATGTCATTTTGGTAAATATTAACTTGACGACCCTTTCTCCCAAAATCGAGCATAAGGTTGAACTTTATCGCAAAATATGAACTGTTACGACCGCTATGCGCTTTAGATGTATATGGAGCCAAGGCTGAAAGATTGCGAGATTCCATCCAATAGTTGATGAATGCATCGAAAACGCCGGCATGTATTGACCATTTGTCTCGTTTATATCCTACCATTATCTGATTCATGTCTTTTTCTTCGATTATCTCCTCTCCATACATATTGTTTGCCGGACCTGACATTATGTTTCCATAGGCAAGCCAGTTGCCGTATGAAAAATCGACACTTAGACCTACACGAAATATATTGTGGCAATGAGAATAATCAATACCGTGACTGATGTACCTTGTCAACATCGGACTTGCAGTTATAGAAAGATGATCTTTCCAAGGCCGCAACGAAACGGCTCCTCCGAATATCAGCCGCTGAAAAGAATGTTGATTGAAATATGTCTTTACTAACTGACCATTATCGAATATCACAGATTCCATTACTGGCTTATGTTCGTTACGGTATTCAACACGGGCGTTGACACCAACCCAGTCGCTTTCAAAAGATGCGTCGAATGATTGGTCAATCACGCGGAAGGGCTTTAAGTCCGGGTTTCCGCGACGCACCATTCCCAATTGTATGGGTTGCTCCACGTCGCTGATTTCAGCAGCCAAAGGCATTTTGTAATCCATAGATGCAGAATAGCGGATAAAACATTTATCTACGGGACGATACGACAGATTTATTTCCGGGATAATGAATAATCTATTCAGGCTTTTTCCTTGTTGTCCGAGGTGACGATAAACGGCTCTCAGATTGCCCGTTATTCCCCAATTTCCAAATCTATTGGAGTATTCACTCATCAATGCTGTTTCCGACTGGTTTATATTGACATTGATAACATCATAGTTCTTATATGTATTGCTAAGATGTGACACGTTGGTTGAAACCCCCATACTCCATACACGACCTCCAACACGGCTTTCATACATTCCAAGAAATTTAAAAGCATATTTTTCACCTTTCACATGACTACTTTCGCCAATTTCATTCTCAAAATACTCATGAAGCATTTTTGAATGTATATAGGAACTGTGAGCATCAAATATGAGACTTTTCTCCCCGGACAATTTATGCTGATAGTACAATCCTAAGTTTGGTTGAACAGAAATTTCCTCAGTATGCTCCCTTACTTCTATGGGCTGCTCAAATTCCGATGTCTCCAAAATAGTACGTCTGTCTCCTTCTTCCTTGTTCGGCAAGTCTTCAAGATTAATGCCAAGACGCACGTTTAATATATTTCCGGCTGGATGTATATAGTTATAATTCACAGAGCTTTCAAGTGAATGATTACTAACCGTTACCGGCAATCCATATTCATGTCGGGTTATTATGGCATCCGGATATTTCCATACCTCCTCATAGTCTCTTAGCCAGTTGTCAGACCGCTTGCCAAAATAAGCGGCGTTAGCCGTCCATACAGACCTACCTTGATTATATTGAGCCGCAAAATTATCTATTGAACACCACCGTCCTTTCCCCAAAGCGTCAAAAGAGTTGAGGAAAATATTTCCTCCCGATTCTTGCCTTGATGTTATATAATCAATCACTACTGTCGCACCTGAGTATCTGATACCGGGAGAGTCGTGATATTCAATTCTTAGAATATCACGTGGAGGTATAGCCATGATCTGAGCCGAGGTGGATTCAACTCCGTTTATGCAGAGGATTACATCTCCTCCACCGACGACATCAATACTGTTGGTCTGTGGGTTGACTGTTATTCGGGAAAGTTGAAGTTTGCGCAGAAGGTCAATGCCATCAGACGATGTGCGTAGCATTTCTTTATTGGGACGTATAATCTTACCATCCGTTTTGTTGATAATTGACGATGCTTTAACTACCACTTCGTCAAGTAAGTGTGTAGAAATAGAATACTCTATTGAATCGGGCGTGGAAATTTCCTGTGAGCACACGAAAGGTGCTGTGGTGCATAAGAATGCCCACATAAATATATTTTTAAGCATGTAGTATATGGGAGTTTAGTCTTGTGAGATCAGCGCATCATAGAGATTATGGAATCGTTTGCGCAGAGACTTGACGGCATAATGTTTTCGTGAAAGTAATGTAGCAACAGGTATGCCAGTGGCTGATGAAATCTCTTTTATTGCCATCCCGTCAAAAACAGTGAGGCAGAATACTTCACACTGTTCAGGAGGCAACTCCGACAAGGCAATATCCAGTTCCTGCCACACGAGTTTTCGGAGCAAAACAGTATCAGGTGCATCCTGTGGGCTACAGAACAATGTCCGGGCAATATCTTCACATACCATATCTTCTGCATCCAAAGAAACTTCCCTCTTTTTTCGCCAGAAATTTAATACTGAGTTATGAGCCACCCTATAAAGCCATGAAGAAACGCGTTCTATCTCAGACAAGCCGTCACCTGATGTACGTGCAAGTTGATAGAATACATCCTGTAGAATGTCCTCTGCGTCCTCACGACAGCTTACCTGTGACCGAATATATCCCAACAGACGCTGGGAGTATTCCGTAAAGACAGACTCGATATTATTCTTTTGAGGCATCTTCTCCATTGCCGGGGCGATTACGGAAACCAAACATCTCCCTACGACGCTGTATGAACTCACGACGCTCCTCGTCACTCATCTTGTGCCAGTGATCATGCCAATCTCCATGATTATGACGGAGTGCATGAAGACTTCCGAACCCAAAGAATAACGGGATAATAAATCCACAACTTAAAAGCTGTCCAAGAAGAAACAGACCGACACTCTGAAAGAATGTGATGGCTGAAAAATCGCAGATTGTCGTAACAATACCATTCCATAAAGCCATTATACCAAGCCCAGCCAATGCCGGTATTGCAAGAAGGGCAAGAAGCGATGCAAATATTTTAAAAGTTCTTTTCATCTTTAAAAGTATTAAGTTTTACGTTTTTAGAGATCTCTATCTCGTAAGACACATGACACCAAAAAATATTTTAACTCCGTTTCTTATTTTTTTAATTTCACGCTCTATACTTATTCAAAGTTACACAAAAATTATGACACTTCAAATAGTTATAAATTTGAATGTGAGGGAGTATTGATGAAATAACAATAATTACAGACGTATAAAACAATAGACAGACCAAGCATTGAAGCCTGATCGGTCTATTGTGGATTGTCAAATTCCGGAATGTCGAGCCGGAAAACGCGGCACACTTGCCGACATTGGATAACGGGGTTGAGGTTCAGCAACCATCGAGGGCTTATGTCCCTGCGGTGTGTCGGTTGTATGGACATTTACGGTATTGACGGTCGTTTCAGCATTGACATCTGGCTGAGCCTGTTGGGATTGCCCCTGCTTATTCTCCGTGCCGTCATTCTCATCATATTTGGGTGCAAGTTCAGCCTTTATCTTGCGGTTGAGGGCGGCAAGTTCGATCTGGGCATGATAATTCAGGACAATGCCGCTGACGAATAACGGAATTGCCTGCTGGTGTATCCAATTCGATAGTTAAGGGACTACATATCTTCCTCGAAAATGTATCCGTTTGCCTTGAAGAACTGTTCGAGGATGTTGTTGATTACATCGCGGACACAGCACTGTTGGCGTTGCGTCGACAATATAATCATTTTCTCCGACATTTCCAAACTATGCAGAACTTGTCATTACCGGAATGAGACGAACATGCCAACAGATATGTAAATTTCTTCAACTGTGAGTTATTACTCACACAGAAAAATGATGAAAAACGCAGAAAACAACGTCAAAAGAAGGATTTTGGCTGGATCTATAGTTAAAATATCTTTCAAATATTAAACGATGTTAAAACCCTCTGAAATTTGACCGATTTTGCGACCCAAACCGGGTCAAAGGTTCAATCCCGTGCCTAAAACCCCACTCTGTGAGTGGTTTTCTGAGCCTAACCTACGGTGAATCAACCTGCTCACACTTCTGTGAATGTAACTGTGAGTCGATTTACTCACAGGCGTGAGTACTCACACATCACTCACAGCTGACCGTAATATTCTTCAGTATTCTTCGATTTGGGCAAAAAGAAAAAAATGCTGAAAATCAAGTGATTTCAGCATTCTTCTGCGTTTTACCGCTTTGTTAAGTGACCTCGGTGCGGCTCGAACCCACGACCCAATGCCAAAGAATAGACAATCTGAGTCTTTTGCTCTGACAAAAAAAAGGAACTGCTTACGCAATTCCTTTCAGTGACCCCGGTGGGGCTCGAACCCACGACCCAATGATTAAGAGTCATTTGCTCTACCAACTGAGCCACGGAGTCAACTTGTCTGTTGGTCATCGGGATTGTTTCCCGATTGCGAGTGCAAAGTTACTACCTTTTTTTGAACTGACCAAATTTTCCTGCAACTTTTTTCAGAGAAATTTGAATTTTATCCCATTTTGACTAATTTTTGGTCTTTATTTCTGTTTTATTCCGCTTAA
Organism: Muribaculaceae bacterium; assembly: GCA_029061225.1. GTDB lineage: Bacteria > Bacteroidota > Bacteroidia > Bacteroidales > Muribaculaceae > Lepagella. Next base: position 1,052 of record JAIDSM010000181.1, on the reverse strand, counting down.
TTTTTGTTTCCTTCTGAAAAATCCATATCTCAACGATAAAAATCGTTGAGATTATTTTGTCAACTACAAAAATAGTTGTAACTTTGCATCGGATGGTAAGGACGGAATCAACTGCGGCCGCACGAGCCGTGCGTCCCCCACAAAATACCGAAACTAAAAAACAACGGAAAACAACGATATGAAACAGCAAGAAGAAAAGAAACCGCATCTGACTGCGAAGGAGGAAGAAGTGATGCGCATATTGTGGGAGCATGGGCCAATGCTGGTGAAGGAAGTGCTTGAATATCTGCCTGCGCCGCGTCCGCATGTCAACACAGTATCGACTGTGATACGTGTGCTTGAGAAGAAGGGGTATGTAGGTCATGAGAAGGAAGTGGGCACCTACCGCTACCATGCCATCCTTGAGAAAGACAGCTATAGGAAAGCGACGCTTATGACGATGCTCCGCAATTATTTCGACAACAGCCTTAAGAGCATGGTGTCGGCTCTTGTGCAGGATGGGCAATTGAGCGAGGATGAGATTAAAGAGTGCATCGACATCATCGAGAAAAAGAAAAATTGAATATAATGGGACCATTGGCTGCCTACTCAATCAAAAGCGCGATACTACTATCCGCACTTTTCGCAATATATATGCTGACTCTCGGACGGAAGAAATGGCCATCTTTGCGCCGCTTCTCGCTGATAGGCATCTGCCTTGCCTCGCTGAGCCTCCCCCTGCTGTATGCCTACAGAATGCATATACGTCCGGTTGCCACCGTTGTGGATTTGACCCCGCCGGCACCCAACGTAACCGTAAGTGATAACTTCACACCTCTCATATTCACCGTCATTGCCGGAATCATAGCGTCGGGCATATGCATGGGCACAGTGATTTCCATTATTGGACTCATACGCATATTGACACTACGGACAACGACGGTATACAGCCACGGCTTTAAATTCAAAGTGATCGATACCGCCCAGACCTCCCCTTTCTGCTTCTGCGGCAGCATATACATATCAAAGGAGGATCTCGATGACATTCCGGAGATGATCATCACCCATGAGCA
>JAIDSM010000180.1 GCA_029061225.1 Muribaculaceae bacterium | reverse complement strand
AGTATTGAGTATTAAACATTAAGTATTGAGTATTAAACATTAAACAATAAATAATAAACACTGAGGATCGGACGGGTCGGATTGCAGAATCCGACCCGTCCGATTCTTTTTCCGGAACAAAACGAACCAAAATCTTGTTACTACATTATGCAAAGGAAAGGGAATCCGGTGTAAGACCGGGACAGTACCCGCTGCTGTAAATCCCGGCTCCTCCCCGCGAGGAGCCTATGCCAAGGCACACAAGTCATTGAGCCATATGAGGCTTGAGAAGGCGCCGAGGCCGAAGGGACAAGTCAGAAAACCTACCCGCGCATAAACGAGATCCAATACATCATCCTTTTTATTGAGCTAAATGAACGGGACTATTCATATTAATCAATAACAATTATGCGAAAAGTTTTTCTTTCGATCGCAGCGGCCGCAGCCGTTACGTCCTGCGCGTATGCCGCAGACCAGTCTACCATCATCCTCGACCTGTCCAAGTCGACGACTGAACTGACCTTCAACACCGAAAACGGCTCCTGGACCGGCACCTACGACGACGATGCCGAATCCATCGAATCACAGTGCTTCTCATTCCTCCACTCCTCCATGGCCGACTGGCAGACGTGGTGGGGATTCACGGCATCCAACAGCACCGACAACAAACAGCCGGAAAACACCCTGACCCACCAATGGAGCAACATGGCCGCAGGCGGCATACTCCTCAATGAAGACGGCACTGTAAAGCTCGACGATTTCGGAGCTCCCGTGGTCGGCAAGGATATGCCATACCTCGTGGCCTTCTATTCTCCATTCATGAGCGCGCGACCCGTCGATATGGTATTCAACGACGGAAAACTCTACGATCCGCAGAGCGTCTATGTCAACCTCAACAGCTATTCCTTCTATTCCATTCTGTTAGGCGACGGTTTCGCACGGGCGTTCACCAACGATGATGCGTTTACTCTGACCATTCATGGCGTTGCCGGGGATGAATCTGAAAAGACCGTCGAAGTCTCGATGGCATCCTGCGCCAACGGAGACCTCACAGCCGCCAAAGGCTGGAAATATGTCGACCTCACCCCGCTGGGTACGGTCAACGAACTCTATTTCACTCTCACCACTACCGACACCGGAGCCTACGGAGCCAACACACCGCTCTATTTCTGCCTTGACAAACTCGCGGTGACTCCCGCTGAAGGAAGCGCCGCAGGCATGATGGCTGCCGACCAGGCCTCAATCAGCTACGACCGCGCGTCTAAGACCATATCTGTCGACGGCGCGGATTTCGCCGCTGTATATGACTCCCTCGGAGCCAAGGTTTTCCAGAGCGACGACAGTGCGTTCTCAATCACATCACTCCCAGCCGGAGTATATGTGGTGAAAGCAGGCAACTCCTCAATCAAGATAGTAAGATGATCCATCTCAAAGATACAGTTTTTCTTTTCCTTGCCGCGGCTTCCATATCCATTGCGGGCTGCGGCAAGGATTCTGATTTCCATGACGTGGAGCCTGCGGAATCTCCCGCTGACAGCGACCGGACATACGTACGCACCGATACCCCGGTCAGCCGCTATGCGACTGAGGTATTCGAATACACTCCGGCACCGGGCCAATACATCAACGACACCAGGACCGGAGGGATGACCTCCGCGATTGCCACCCCTGCCGAAGCCGCGCTCTGGGCCAAGGACCGACTCGAGAAAAAACTCTTCGTATCGCTTGGAGCCTTCGGAGGATACATCACCGTGGGATTCGACCATGAGGTGGTCAACAGCGAGGGAGACTACGACTTCGCCATCTTCGGAAACGCATTCCTCAGCGCTATGGGCAGTTCCAACGAACCCGGAACCGTCTGGGTGATGGAAGACACCGACGGCAACGGGCTTCCTGACGATGTATGGTATGAGCTCCGAGGGAGTCAATACGACGACCCCACTACTATACATGGATATTCGGTGATGTATTTCCGTCCCTCGGCTCCGGGTCAGCCTGTGGAATGGCGTGACAGCCTCGGAGAGACAGGGACAATTGCATATCTCAATGCTTACCATAATCAGGATTATTACTATCCCGCATGGATAAAGGAGGATTCATACACCCTGACAGGAACGCGGCTCGCTTCCCGCACTCAATGCGATCCGGAGACCGGTTTCTGGGTCAACGCACCCTTCCCCTGGGGATACGCCGACAATATGGGCGACGACAATACCGCGCTCGACGGGATGCCGCAGGCCAACCGCTTCCGCATCTCCGACGCCGTCGACGCTCAGGGCAATCCGGTCTCCCTCAAGTCAATCTCTTTCGTAAAGGTTCAGACCGCCGTGCTCGCCCAGGCCGGACCTCTCGGCGAACTCTCCACCGAGGTGCTCGGCTTCTACGACCTTATGACGGAACCCGCCGACAACGCCGTGCCTATGATTCACAACTGAAAATAAAACAAGACCATGAAAAAGCACACTATAGCATATATTCTCCTTTTCCTCGCGGCATCCGTCCTTCCGATGGCTACAGGTTGCTCGCACAATGACGGGCCGGAGGAAATTCCGGGGGGAGAGATTCCTACACCGGAAGGCGACGACGGAATCCTTTTCATCCTCAATGAAGGGAATTTCCAATACAGCAACGCCACTCTCTCGGTCTACGATCCTGAGTCACGCACAGTGGAAAACGAGGCATTCATCAAGGCCAACGGAATGAAGCTCGGCGATGTGGCCCAGTCCATGACCATAGCCGACGGAAAAGGATGGATTGTAGTCAACAATTCCAACGTCATCTTCGCCATAGATCCGCTGACAGCAAAGGAAAAGGGACGCATCGAGAATCTTGTCTTTCCCCGCTACATCCATTTCATCGACGACTCCAAAGCCTACGTCACCCAGCTATGGGACAACAGGATAGCCATCGTCGACCCGAAGACGTATCAGATCACCGGACACATCGAGGTCCCGGGCATGAAACCCGGAAGCGGCTCGACGGAGCAGATGGTACGCTACGGCGATTACGTCTTCTGCAACTGCTGGAGCTATCAGAACCGAATCATAAAGATAGATACGCGTACCGATGAAGTCGTGGTGTCGCTGGAGGTAGGCATACAGCCCAACTCGCTCGTTCTCGACCGCTACGGCAAACTTTGGACCGTCACCGACGGCGGCTACGAAGGTTCTCCTTACGGCTACGAGCCTCCGGCTCTCGTCAGGATCGATGCAGCGACGTTCTCGATAGAGAAGAAGTTCACCTTCTCTCTCGGCGACTCTTGCTCCGAAATATGCACCAACGGAGCCAAAGACCGTATTTACTGGATCAACGACGACATATGGACTATGGACGTGACAGCATCCGAACCTCCGGCCAAACCACTTATAGATGCCAAAGGCACGATCTACTACGGACTGACCGTAGGTCCCGGGTCCGGCGACGTGTATGTGGCCGACGCCATCGACTATCAGCAGGCCGGCCGCATCTACCGCTATTCAAGTGAAGGAACACTCATCGATCAATTCAACGCCGGGATCACCCCCGGGGCTTTCTGCTGGTACAGACAATGAAGATTCAATCCCTGCACATACGCTTTGTCGCGGTAGCGGCGGTCATGACGACCTCCGCCGCCACTTTATATGCTGCTCCCTCGCCCGATTCTCCGCAGGACATTGTCGAGCTCGAGGAATTCACCGTCACCGCACGCCGCCCCATGCAGGACATAGGCGTGCAGAAGACGACTTTCGACTCCATCGCGCTGAAGGAAAACATAGCTCTCTCCATGGCCGACGTGCTGACGTTCAACTCTTCGGTCTTCGTAAAGAACGCCGGACGAGCCACACTCTCCACGGTAGCGTTCCGTGGCACGTCTCCATCGCACACCAACGTCTCCTGGAACGGCATGCGCATCAACAGCCCCATGCTCGGCATGACCGATTTCTCCACGATTCCATCCTTCTTCATCGACAAGGCTTCGCTCCTCCACGGCACATCCTCGGTCAGCGAGTCGGGAGGCGGACTGGGAGGTGCTGTCTCGCTCGCCACCGCTCCGGAACTCGACCGGGGACTCGGTCTCAACTATGTGCAGGGCATCGGTTCATACAAGACCTTCGACGAGTTCCTGAAGGTCTCATACAGCAACCGCCACTGGGCGTTCTCCACCCGGGCGGTATATTCATCGTCGGCCAACGACTACACATACATCAACCGCGACAAGAAACTCAACATCTACGACGACGACCACAACATCATAGGCCAGTATTATCCGAAGGAGAAAAACAGATCAGGATCCTTCAAGGATTTCCATATCCTGCAGGAAGTATACTACGACACCCGCAAAGGCGACCGATTCCTGCTCAACCTCTGGTATACCGCATCCAACCGCGAGATTCCTATGCTCTCCACCGATTACGGTGAAGAGCGGGGCATCGACAACCGACAGAGGGAGAATACACTCCGCTCAGTGGCCGGATGGAGACGCGGACGTTCCACGTGGAACCTCGACCTGCGAGCCGGCTACATACACACTTGGCTCGGATATGACTACCGACGGGAACTCACCCAGAATATCTGGTCTACCATGACCCGGTCCCGCTCGCTCGTCAATACATTCTTCGGGAACGCAACCGCGAACTTCTTCCCCTCTG
>JAIDSM010000018.1 GCA_029061225.1 Muribaculaceae bacterium | reverse complement strand
CATAAGGCTGATATTTTTACATTAAATCGATTAGTGAAGATCGCAACAATATTATTGCAGATTGGACTTGAAAGTCAATTTGCCATGAAAGGAGCAATAGCAAGAGGTAAAATAACATTCGACCCAGTTGATCAATTATATTTTGGACAGGCACTTGTGTATGCTTACCTCATGGAAGAAGAATTAAAGTTTTATGGAGTTGCATTCCACCATTCAGCAGAAAAACTAGTAATAGAAGCTCTTGAAAGAATGTATTATCCGGGTAGCAAGAAAATACGTATCTATTATCCGATTCATGAATGTTCTATACCTCTTAAAACATGTAAATGTAAGCATTATCTTATCGCATGGCATAAGCTAAATACAGCTCTTTCTCAGGACGATATAACTGAAGATTCAAAGAATTGGTTAGCAAATATGAACTTAACTGTCTCAGGAGGTCCACGTGTATATGTTGATAATACCATTACTATAATTGATGAAATCAATAAGACGCCTAAAATAGAATCTATTGAAAAACATAGGGTAAAAACAGCAGAAATCAAACGAAAAAAACATAAAGAAAGACTGGAAAAAAGATCAAGAAAGATAAAAATAAAGGCAAACACAAGAGTTCTCCTAAATAAATTTATTAATTTTCAGTGGAGTTCTTGTGTCGGTAAGGAAGTGGATTATTGAAAAGCATAAGAGAGGTGTACTAGGAGGGTACATTATAGATTTACTTTCAGTAATTACATTGACTGTTAACGCTTAGAGTTATTACTAACTCGCAAAGAATGAGTGTAAAGACAAAGAAATAATACCCTGAAAGTAGACTGACTTTCATATTGAAAAATTTGGCTATCTGACCCAATTTTATTATCTTTGCATTACCCAATGGAAACAATGGGGAAGAACATTGAAATTGTGCCGTGTACAATTCGTGAACAACGGAAAGTTTGATGTTACAATATTCTGAATACTACTTAGTTACAACGATATTATCCGACCCCACCGGGGTCTCTGGAAGGAACTGCGAAAGCAGTTACTTTTTTTCATTTGGGTAAATGAGTCAGATCGGCTTTGAACTCAACTGCCAATCATGGCGTTTGAAAAGCATGAGACCACAGGAATTACTTGATTTGACCGGTATGGTGGCGATAGTCACGGGTGCCGGAGACGGAATAGGCGCAGGATGCGCCGAGATCCTTGCCGCTGCCGGCGCCCAGACCCTCGACTGAAAAGGAGGCCTACTATTGGCTTGACCCAATTAAGCAACAAGTATAATCATGCCGATTGAAAGATTCGATACGGAGAAATATAATCAAGAAGAAGAAAATCTGTTGGAATACATGATAGCGGTAGCCGACAGGTTCGCACCCGATTTTGTCATCGGTAGCGACGGCAACGCTTATGAGGTAGATTCACAAGCCCCATTCATCTTTAAACGTAGATATAATCAAGGAAAGTTGAAAGTATCATTCAGTTATACCGATTATCTGAAACACGATATAAATGACAATGAGAATGCCATAGACATAATCCGCGCTCTTGGAATAGATGTCGAGAAGTTCTGGTATCTGTTGCTGTTTGTGGCTGATTATGTCGAAGGGAGTACCACAAATACTCTTATATGCAGTCCAAGTCCACGGGAGGAAATAAAGCATCTTATAGATTTTATAGAAGATAACGAGGATTCAGTACACGACATCTATGGAGTAAAGCACCGTCAACCTATGAAATTGACTCTTCAGATAAAAGGTCATAGGCTTATTATCGATAATCCAAATACCATCTCGGCCATCGGCGGAATGTGCGGTATGGCGTTGGAAAATATGGAGTATATAAGTTTTCTTGATCAATGTCCTTCTGAGATAGCGGATAAAAAAGATTCCGTGCGTATATGGCTGTTCGCAAAGATGTTGCGATGCTTCTTTGATATTCATCCTCAGTTTGCTGCTCAGCGGAAAACAGGAAATGATACTACTAAAAGTACATTGCGTTTGATCTCCAAGCTTGTATATATGGTAGGTCTTACTTCAAATGAAGATTATTGTACCGATGACGAAAACTTAAAAGGAATCCTGAAACAGTATCGCAACTATAATATTGACACGATAAATACCATATACGGTTAGTTGATAAAGCTATTCCAAACCAAGTCTACTTTCATTCTTCCTTAGGGGGAGTAAGAAAGTAGATTTTTTTATTCCCTAATGGTTCTACGTATTCAAGCTAACTTTGCGCTGTCAAAAACCTAATACATAAAAATAATGAAAAAGACATTAAGATTTTTAGGTATGATGTTTTGTATCATACTTGTAGCTGTCGGCCTCAATGCCTGCAGCAGTGATGATGACGATGAGAAGACTCCGTCAATCGTAGGAACATGGTATGTGGAAACCACGCGTTTTGCCGGTATGGACTATGAATACTCAGAGTATGCTGAATTGACTTTTAGAAAAGATGGCACTGTCACGGGTTATTGGAAAAATACCTACAAGGATGGAAAAGAAATTGTGGAAACTGATGCCGGACGATATCAAATCATAAAGGATGTCCTTCGCGTATGGTGGGTAAGTGAGCTTGAAGAGGATGATGAACCATGGTCTGCAACATTCTCCATAAACGGAAATAAAATGAAGACGTCGGAAGACGGCGGAACTGTCTGGACAAGAAAATAATGAATTTTTTATGACAAACCCTTGCAGTATCAAATGTTTTTACTAATTTTGCAATGCGTTCAAGAGTGAACGGACATAATTAGAATGAGCATTTGAATTATCCCTGTTATGGAATCTGGACAATTTCACGACTGCGTAAGGATAATAGCAAGTCGCTCATGCTTTTGTAGTGTATATTTTAAAACCGTATACATTATGAGGCATGGGCTATTGTATGTTACTTACGCAAAGCAGTCCAGAGCTTCATAACGGTAATATTCAATAGCTTCATGCTTTTTCTTTTTATGTCAAAAAGCAAAAAATTACAAACCCGCTTTATTGAAGCTGTAAAGTAAAAAATACGGATTAGATGTCACAAATCATTGACTCTTACAAACTGGGATGTATTTTTCCCATTGATGGCTCTATAGGGGCTGATCCTGTTCAACGATGGATGGACGAAGGAAATATAGTGTCATTTTCAGATCCAAGGAGAAAAGGATGGCATAATGCTGAATTCAAAATTAATGGCTGCGCAAATTGGTTGATTTGGTTCAGCCAACTCTATACTCTCTTTTATACAGGAGATCTGGATAATGGCTGTGTCTGTTCTTTCAAATTAAAAGATGGAAGTTATGTTTACCCATCTGAACTGTCATTTGATAAGTTCTGGAAGGTGATAGAGGGTAAAAGATTTAAAGTCTCGATTGATCCAACTCCTTGTTTCCGTGTAAATAATGACAGCCCTAAAGTTAAATCTTTACCATTCAATGAAATCAACAAGATTTATGAATATGTTCATAATAATATTTTAGATGGTGATATAGAGTCTGTCAAGGACATGCTAAAGCCTACAAAATGTTACGATTTGGTAGAGATATAGTATGAAGTTATAATTATATACCTTTACGTTAGGGGCTATTATCCAACGTAAAGGTATATATGCGCTCAGACCAATAATTAACCATGATAATGACAGATATATTTTTAATCACATTATCGAATATCATATTTGAGTAGTACGTAACAATTGAAAAAATATGATAATAACAAACAAGCTGATTCCGCAGGGGATATGTCTAAATCTGTTCGGGACATTCTGGACAAGGAATCCGAATTGGATTGATAAATATGTGATCAATCATGAGCGAATTCATACTGCTCAGCAGCGGGAATTGTTGTTCATTCCGTTTTATATAGTCTATCTGATAGAATGGTGTATAAGACGTTTCCAACATAGTAGTTGGAGGCAGGCTTATTATAACATATCATTTGAAAGGGAAGCATATAAACATGGAGACAATCTTACATATCTTAAGAATAGAAAACTTTATTCCTGGATAGACTTTATAACTCAGCGCTGAGTTTTCCTGTTCTTGCTGTATAGGAATTACGTACAAGCAGAGGCTTGCGGCGTGGAGATTCCTTCCATTTCAGAAGCTCTGTATCTATGTTTCTTGCAAGATATGTCATGGTCTATTGAAATTGTTTTTAGAATGCAAAGATAATCAATATCTTGTAAAAATCCAAAGGAATAATTAATATAATTTAGATAAAATCCAAAGGAATAAGAGCGTTGTTTCGGATAAAATCCAAATGAATCAGTTGTCATTTCAGTTAAAAATACGTGCTTTCAACTGAAGCTGGAGAATGTTGTATATGGTACAAAAGAAGTAAAATATTTACTCTACTTCTATCAGCCGGAATGTTGTAATCCTGTGGTGGAGGTGACGCTTGAATGTGGGCGCCCCCCGTTTATCGACGTCAGGTTTGCAGCCTGACGTCAAAATTGAACCCGACTGCCGCTTGTGGCGTTGGAAAGTCATGAGACCACAGGAATTACTTGATTTGACCGGTATGGTGGCAATAGTCACGGGTGCCGGAGACGGAATAGGCGCAGGCTGCGCCGAGATCCTTGCCGCCGCCGGCGCCAAGGTGGTGGTGAGCAACCGTACGCTTTCCAAGGCGGAAAATATCGTGGCTACAATAAAGGAAGGCGGAGGCGAGGCCACCCCATGCGCCTGCAACGTGCTTGTCGACGAAGACTTGGTGGCGTTGGTAGACTTCACCCTGAAGACCTACGGCAAGATAAACATCCTGATCAACAACGCCGGGGGAGGTGGCGGTGGCACCGAGAGTCCCTTTAAGATCGACCGGGCGTACGTGGAGAGGATATACTCCATGAATGTATTCGCGCCATGGCGTCTATGCCAGCTTACTACTCCCCATATGGAGAAAGCCGGTTACGGCAGCATTGTCAACATCTCGTCGATGAGCAGTATCAACCATAGTCCCGGCATAGCCATATACGCCTCGACCAAGGCTGCCCTCAACCATATGTCGGCCAACTTAGCGCATGATTTCGGCCCGATGGGAATCCGCATCAACTGTGTTGGGCCCGGTGCCACGCGTACGGCCGCCTTGGCGGGAGTGATGACGCCCGAGATAGAGGCGCGTATGCTGTCGCACACACCGATACATCGTCTTGGCGAAGTCTCTGACATAGCGCAGGCCGTACTTTTCTTCGCTTCTCCCATGTCTCCATGGATTTCCGGCCAGACCCTGATGGTCAACGGCGGCGGCGTCCAGACTCTCGACTGAAAAACATATGACTAAAATAGAAAATGAAGCCCAGTATCGTTGGGCACTTGCAAGAGTAGAAGAATTGTTGCCTCATGTAAAGGATGATACTCCTTTGAATGATCCATATAGCATGGAACTTGAATTACTGTCCGGTCTTGTGGCGGATTACTCCGACGAACATTTTTCCATCGGAGAACCGTCATTGATAGAAGTTATGAAATTGCGTATGTATGAGATGGGACTGACTCAGGCTGCTCTTGCAAAACTAATTGGAGTCAATCCTTCCCGTGTATGTGAATATCTATCTGGAAAAAAACAGCCTACTCTTAACCAGGCAAGAACCATAAGCCAAAAACTGAATATTGCACCCTCTATAGTTCTCGGAGTTTGATAAATTATAAGGTTAAAGCATTATAATACAATAATACACATATATGAATACAAGATTTATGACGGCATGCTTTACCGTAGCCTTAATGGCATCCTGTGCAGGGAATAAAGGTACAGTCGATAATGACAGTGCCGCAGTCAATGACATCGCCTCAAAAACACCGGTAGAATTAAACGGGCAGTGGTATATTGAAAATATATTCTTCAATGATTCGGATTATGTCCGTCCTGCCGAGATTCTGCCCGATATCAGACAATATGTGCAGTTTACCGACAGTACATACTCCATAATGACCAACTGCAATTCAATCAGCGGATATTATACTATTTCCGGCGACTCCATTACATTAGGAGATGGAATGATGACGGAGATGGCCTGCGACAATATGCAGACCGAGGATGCACTCCGCCGGATCCTTCCGGACATTGCCACAATAGACGCTGAGAATGATTCTATAGTAAGGCTCAACTGTAGGAATCATTCGGGCTACATCATTCTTAAGAAAAATACAGCCTATGATGTGAAATAAAAAAGTGGTCACATCCTTTTGTTTTGTGACCACTTTTTTATTTGAATGAAATTTAGCTATTTCCGGCAGATGACGCTTCCGCTTGCCTGGTGGGTGGCGAGGATGAGCATCTCGGCTATCTGTACGTGTGCCGGTGCCTGCACGGCATAGAGGGCTGCGTCGGCTATGTCGTCGCCTGTCAGCGGCACGATTCCTTTATACACGTTGGCTGCCCGCTCTGTGTCGCCGTGGAAACGCACCTCGCTGAAGCGTGTCTCCACAAGTCCCGGTTTCAGCAGCGTCACCCTGACGGGAGTCTCCGCCAAGTCGATGCGCAGGCCGTCCGTGATGGCCTTGACCGCCGCTTTCGTACCGCAATAGACGTTGCCGTTGGCATAAGCCGCGTCGCCTGCAACGGAACCGATGTTGACCACATGTCCCTTGCCGCGAGCCACCATCCCCGGCACAACCGCACGAGTCATATAAAGCAGACCCTTGATGTTTGTGTCGATCATCGTGTCCCAGTCGCGGTAGTCGCCTTCATACTCCTTCTCGAGTCCGAGAGCCAGACCGGCGTTGTTGACCAGCACCTCGATTCCCTGCCATTCAGTCGGGAGAGAGGCGATGGCGGCCTCAGCCGCCTCACGGTCGCGTACGTCAAATGTCAGCGTCAGAGCATCATCTACTAATTCTGCTTTCAAGGCCTCCAGCCTCTCGGAATTGCGTCCCGTAATTATCACGCGGTATCCCGCTCCATGCAGGCGACGCGCGCAGGCCTCGCCGATTCCGCTTGTAGCTCCCGTCACAAGCGCTATAGGTTTCTCTGTATCCATAATCAAGTTCAATTTTCCTTATCGCAAAATTAACGAAAATTTCCGGATTAAGAAACCTTAATACATGATTATTTAGAATTTTTCAGCGAGAGCGGCAGCCTGTTTGCAGCCGTCAGTTTTGTCGATATCACCCTCAACGAAAACTCCGGGGACCAGCACTTCTCCGACTACATCCCATTTGAGCAGCGCGGCAGTTCGCTCCATGGGAATTCTCACACCGTCTATTACAGACATATCGTGTTCTTCGCAACAGCAGATAAGACCCATCTTTTTACCCTGTATAGGTTTCTCTGCCACGCAGAATGAGAATAATCGGTCAATAACTCCTTTGATTTGCGCAGGAATCGAATACCAATACACAGGCATGGCGACTACCACCGCATCCGCATCAAGAATGTGAGGAGCTATGATATTGAAGTCATCGTCAAATGAACAAGCCTTGCCGGTCTTAAAGCAGGTCATACATGCGTGGCAACCACCAATTTTCATCATGGCTGCGTCAAAGCGTACAACCTTATGACCTTTGGCTTCAGCAGCTCTGATAAAGGAATCGACCATAGCGAATGTGTTGCCGTTCCTGCGGGGACTTCCCGTGATTACGGTTATCTTCATTTGCTGATCGTATTTGAGTTCTGATTATAAGCTTTTGCAACACACTTCCATTCGCCATCGAGCTTGAGAAGCAGTAAGAAATCTGTGAAGTCGATAGATCCGCCCCAGCCTTCTTCGAGCACACGCACGACTGCTACAGTCTCCTCAACGGCAAGGACGTCGATACGGGCTTTGAACCCGGCACCTGCGCCAACAGTATCCACATTATGGTAGAACTGCTCGATTGAACCGCGCTCCACGGTGCCGTTCAGTATTCCGAACAGCACGGCATCGTCAGTAAACAGAGTCTTTGCATACTCGCTGTTGCCCTCGGCAACACTCTTTACAAACTTCTCGGCAGCTTTAGCCACTGCTTCGTATTCTTTGATCTGGTCTCTCATATCTTTATGTGTTTTGTTGATTTTTCCGGATGCAAAATTACAATAGTAATATCTATAAATCAAGTACCGAAAAATTATTCATATACCGAAAATTTTTTCGGTATATGGAAATTAGGAAGTTATTCACTAACTTTGTAGCCTGAACGAAAAAAGATAGAAACAATGGCATACGAAAAGAAAATTCCTGTAGATCTTGACTGTCCGCTGAGGCTAACGATGAGCCTGATAGAATCAAAATGGAAGTCATGTATCCTTGATGAACTGAGAAACGGCAAGCCGATGCGTCCAAGCGAAATACACAAATGCCTTCCGGAAGCCGCTCCGAGAGTGCTCGACATACAACTTAAGGAGATGGTAGAGGATGGACTCGTAGAAAAGACAATTTTTCCGGAACTCCCACCACGTTCGGAATATAGGATAACTGAACTTGGAATATCCCTGATTCCTATAATCGATCAGATGCTCAAATGGGGAGAGGAGCATTTCGATATCTTTGAGCGTAAATATGGTCACAAGTATTAGCGTCTATTATGAATTTGTAGTAATTCCAAGACCAACAGATTCATGAGAACGAAGCTTGGCGGTAAATCCGATGTATTTATCAGGTTTGCCGCTGTCGTGTTGCGGTTAATTAGGGGAAGTGGAATTATATATTCCGCTTCAACCAATTAAGCTCTGTTTGTGTTTTAATGATGAAATTACTTATCTTAAAAACACGAATATTATGAACTACACGGAAGAAATTAATTCGGCACAGTATGTTTTAGTGGAGTTTTACGCCACATGGTGCCCTCATTGCAGGAAGATGATGCCTATCGTCGAGGATATCAAGACCCTTCTCGCCGACAATCTCAAGGTCCTGCAGTTTGATATAGACAAGAACGAAGACCTCGCAAACCAGGAAGGCATTCAGTCTCTGCCTACCTTCCTTCTCTACGCCGACGGCAAGGAAGTGATGCGCGAGACAGGCGAGATGCCCGCCGAGGTATTGTTGCAGAAAATCAAGGCAGCCGCCGAAAAGTAATGATAAGAACAGTGAATTTTTTTGAAGGAGATGCATCTGCATCTCCTTCAAACTTTGTTGTATAAATGCATCATAAAAATAATCGCCTATGAAAAAAGGAATAGCTGCTCTTGCGCTCGGAACGTTCGGACTCGGAATGACGGAATACGTCATGATGAGTATCCTGCCGGATCTGGCGCATGATTTCAATGTAAGTATCTC
>JAIDSM010000179.1 GCA_029061225.1 Muribaculaceae bacterium | reverse complement strand
TTGTTTGCACTTATATAACAACTTCGGGGTCTATGATCCCTTATTTATTCAGCAGTCGCTTATTTTAGTGACATTACCCTTAACTCTTAACCCTTAACTCTTAACCCTTAACTCTTAACCCTTAACTCTTAACCCTTAACCCTTAAACAACGTTCTCTGCCTTTCCCTCAAGGAAGGCGGAAACGTTGTTGACCGCTATCCCCATCAGCCTCTCCCGCGCCTCTTTGGTAGCCCATGCTATATGCGGAGTGATGTAGGTGTTAGGTGCTGTCAGAAGAGGATTGTCCGTAGCCGGTGGCTCTGAAGAAAGCACATCCGCTCCGAAAGCCCCGAGTCTCCCTGTGCGAAGTGCTTCGGCTACTGCACCTTCGTCTATCAGTGGCCCGCGTCCTGTATTTATAAGTATGGCCGTTGGCCTCATCAGGGATAGGGTAGTGTCGGTCACCATCTTTTCTGTTTCCGGCGTAAGTGGACAGTGAAGGGTCAACACATCAGACTCTGCGAACACCTCGCAGAGTTCTTTTTTTTCGATTCCTTCCGGCATTTCCTCCTGCTTCTTCGATGTGTAGGCTATGACCCGCATCCCGAAGGCGATAGCGATGCGAGCTACGGCCTTGCCAATGTTTCCGAGTCCGACAATTCCAATTGTCTTCCCCGCGAGTTCGGTCAGCGGTGTGTCCCAATAGCAGAAGTCCGGATTCCTGCTCCATCTTCCGGCATGGTTTTCTTCCGCGTAATGCTCCACTTTGTTGGTGATGGCCAGGATGAGGGCGAACACTTGCTGCGCCACCGACATAGTGCTGTAGGCTGGTATATTCGTCACCGTCACGCCGTGTGTTTTGGCCGCTTCAGTGTCTACGACGTTGTATCCCGTGGCTAGCACTCCTATATATCTTAGCTTTGGAAGCCGTGCGATGGTGTCGGCGTCAAGCCTTGTCTTGTTGGTCAGAAGTATTTCCGAATCTTTCGATCTCTCATATATGTCTGTCGGAGCCGTGCGGTCATACACTGTCAGCTCTCCCAATTCGGCTAAGCCTTCCCATGAAAGGTCGCCCGGGTTTAGTCCGTACCCGTCAAGTACTGTAATCTTCATATGCCTTTTTAGTATAAGTCAACGTTCGATATTTATCTGCCCATCTCCGGGAGATTCCTTTATGCGCAAAATTAGCAAAAAAATCCTAAAATATTTGCATATTCCGCTTTTTTTAGGTAACTTTGCATTCGCTTCGAGGTAGATCACTCTGCCTGCTGCATCAGGATTGCCTTATGGTGTAATGGTAGCACACCAGATTTTGGTTCTGTTTGTCCAAGTTCGAATCTTGGTAAGGCAACCATCATTCCCCCTTCAAAGGCCTCAGTCATCCGCTGAAGGCCTTTGTTGATAATTAATTGATTCAAAACCGAACTAATCGTAACATATGATGAGATTTAAACACATGATGGCCGCTGTGGCCCTCGCCTTTCCTGGGCTGATGGCTGCGGTTCCGGCCGATCCTCGCCCCCGGACTCTCGTCAATCCCGACGGCACTGAGATTACCGTGAGGGTGCATGGCAATGAATTCTTCCATTTCATGACCGATGAAGCCTGCACGCGCATTCTCGAGCGTGACTCAAGAGGATTCATATCCGATATGGTCCGCGACGGTGCTCCGGTGGCTTTCACCCGCGAGAATGTAGGTATGCTTACAGAGGAGGCCATGTCGCGGTATTCTTCCGAGACCCGCAGCAGTGTATCCTCTATGAAGAGGATGGGTGCGCTCAACGAGGAAGGTCGCTCCGATTATCCTACCGTGGGCAAAGGCAACCGCTCGCTTGTAGTGCTCGTGGAGTTTGAGGATGTCTCTTTCACTGTGCCTGATCCCAAGGATTACTTCACACGCCAGCTTAATGAACCAGGGTTCTCAGATTATGGCGGCAGCGGTTCGGCTCTCGATTACTACATAGCCGCCTCCAACGGCAAGTATGTACCACAGTTCGATGTATACGGTCCCGTGAAGGTAAGTTATCCTGCGTCTTACTTCCACGACGACAAGGGGTCGGGAGCTGCTCATATGAATGTCCTTATCAAGGATGCACTTACGCAGCTTAGAGACAGTGGGGAAGTGAATTTCTCAAATTATGACCTTGATGCAGATGATGTAGTCGATACGGTATTCTTCTATTATGCCGGCTATGGCAGCGCAGACTCTGAGACCGAGACAATCTGGCCGCACCAATTCGACTATAAGTATCTTAATTCAGGTTTCGGCGCCAATGTCCTGCGTTTCGACGGAAAGAGGATCGGGCCCTATGCATGCGGCAACGAGCTGAAAGGCTGGAACCCGCGTACAGGCAAGCAGCCTTGGAAAGATGGCTCTGAACCTTGGGTTGACGGCATCGGTACCTTCGTGCATGAGTACGGACACGTACTCGGCCTTCCCGATCTCTATGACACAAACTACACTCCGGGTGTCACAGTAGACACTCCGGGAATATTAAGCGTAATGGCGGAAGGTCCCTACAATCTTGACGGATGCGTGCCCCCCCTTTATTCGGCCTACGAGCAGTGGCTATGCCGATGGCTTGAGTTTACCGAGGCTGAGGACATGACATCATATCGTCTTCCGGCTCTCGGTTCGGCTGAGTCTCCAAAGGCGGTGCGTATAGGAATCCCTAAAGATGCAGACGGTTCTGCTATCGAGAATGAATACTTCGTCATAGAGGCTCGCGACAATTCAGGATGGGATAGGAGTTTACCCGAATCCGGCATATATATATGGCGTATCAACTATGATAAAAAGACATGGGTAGGCAATCAGGTCAACTCGGCGAATGGAAGCAATGTTGTGGTCCATTATGCGGATGGTCCTAAGAATCCCGCCTTCACCTCCGGATTCATCTATCCCGGTTCTCCGGCCGAACTCATTCCCTCGAAAGATTATGAGTTCTGGAAATCGCCTATTATTTCCGACATCTCGTATGATGCGAAGTCTAAGACCGGTGCATTCGACTATAATATGATAGGGAACGCTCCTGAGGATGCCACGCTGCTTCATGATGTGCCGCTTGCAGATGAAAGCGGAGCTCGAAACTTTACTCTGCAATGGGATCCGGTGGAAGGTGCCACGTCTTATCGGGTGACGATTAAGCGAAGCAGCAACGGTGACGTGTTGGGCGTCTACGATGAATATGATGTCGGGAATGTCACATCTCTCACCGTGACCTCTGTGCCTATGGCATACTGGTTCAATGAGGTTGAGGCATACGTTCGTGTTGTTAAGAGTATTCCCAGTTCCAGAGTGTCCAATGTGGTGCGCTTCACTCCCAAGAACCTTCCAATGGGAAATGCAGTTGATGGCATCGAAGCCGAACAGGCTGTCATCTCCGGTGGGGTAGGATGCATCATAGCTCCTGAGGGTGCAGTAGTTGTGGATATGGCCGGCAAGCGCCTCTCGAAGGAAGGCCTCGCGCCGGGTGTCTACATTGTAGTCTACGGTCCACGCACTGAGAAAGTGCTCGTACACTGATCCTGTGCTTTGGAGGCATTCCGGCCTCCATTCATGGTCAATGATGGAATGACGGCCCTGTGTGGCCGCCATTCTTCATATTTTTTCGGAGCTGAACCACGAGTGGCATTTTGATATGTTGTCGGGTGTTTTATCGCGGTTAGACTCTCTGATTCGCGCTTTGGTACGGTATTTGCTAATCACTTTGTGTCAGATTTCCATTTTATAGTTTCGTTTGACTTTAAAATGTATGCTTTTTAACATATTATTATTTGTTTTTAACTAAAAAAGTAGCGCGAAATCTTCCTATATTCAAATGTTTTTTGTATCTTTGCATCATGAAACTTATGCGTGGGTCGATCCTGCGCCTGTTTGAGCCGTCGGTCAGGTGTTCTCCGGCGCGCAATGATAAAAACGAACAATAATAATTTTTTTCCGCCATCTGCCCTCGCGACTGAGGTAGTAGTGGCTTAGATTTAGTACCACATTTCGGAACGAGCAATGAAAAAGAAATTAGTTCTCCTGTCCCTTAGCCTCCTAATGGCTATCGGTATGTATGCCGATATCGTGGTCACGGGTAAGGTCACTTTCAAGGACGAACCCGATGAACCCGCTATCGGTGCTACGGTGATGATCAAGGGTAAGCCCAAGTCTGCCGTGGCCGTAGACATCGACGGTAACTTCAAGATTACTGTGCCTAATGAAAAAACTATGATCCAGGTCTCCTATGTCGGCTGTCAGACTGCCGAGGTAAGAGTCTCCACAACCCCCATGAAAATCGAACTCGCGTCGAACGCCCAGCAGCTCGGTGAGGTCGTCGTCACCGGTATGGGTACGACCGACCGCCGTATGTTCACCGGCTCCACTACCAAGATCGACGCCGAGAAGAGCCACCTGACAGGTGTGGCCGATATATCCCGTTCTCTCGAGGGACGTGCGGCCGGCGTGTCCGTGCAGAACGTGTCCGGTACCTTCGGTACTGCTCCGAAGATCCGCGTGCGTGGCGCGACTTCGATCTATGGTACCAATAAGCCGCTTTGGGTTGTCGACGGTGTGATCCTTGAGGATAACGTCGAGCTCGACTCCGACGACCTCTCGTCCGGTAACGCCGAGACCCTCATCGCTTCTGCTATCGCAGGCCTCAACGCCGACGACATCGAGTCGTTCCAGATTCTTAAGGACGGTTCCGCTACCTCTATATATGGTGCGCGCGCGATGGCCGGCGTGATTGTGGTGACCACTAAGCAGGGTCGCTCAGGACATACCTCCATCAACTATACCGGTGAGTTCACTTACCGTCTGAAACCCAACTACCGCAACTTCAACATCGCGAACTCCCAGGAGCAGATGGGTATCTATAAGGAAATGGAAGAGAAAGGATGGCTTTCATTCGCCTCCCTCGCCAACTCATCAAACTCGGGTGTATACGGCACGATGTATAAGCTCATCAATACCTACAACCCCGAGACCGGACAGTTCGGACTCGCTAACACTGAGTCTGCCAAGAACGCATACCTCCGCGAGGCTGAGTTCCGCAATACCGACTGGTTTGATCTCCTCTTCAACCACAATGTGATGCAGAATCACGCCGTGAGCATCTCCGGCGGTACTGATAAAGGACAGTTCTATACCTCGTTCTCCTATATGGGCGACGAAGGTTGGTATAAATCCTCCAATGTCTCGCGTTATACTTTCAACGCGAACGCTTCCTACAACCTCTCTCGTACTCTTAAGGTGAAGATCCTCACCTCCGACAGCTACCGCGCGCAGAAAGCTCCCGGTACTCTCTCGCAGGAAGTGGATGTGGTGTCAGGTGCCGTAAACCGTAACTTCGACATCAACCCCTATTCGTACGCCCTCAACACGGCGCGTACTACCGACCCGCACGCGATCCAGACCCGTAACTACGCCGACTTCAACATCTTCAATGAGCTCGACAACAACTATATCGACCTCAATGTGATGGACCTCAAGTTCCAGGGCGAGATTACATGGAAGCCAATCACCGGCCTTACCCTCATGGCTCTCGGATCTTTCCGCCGAAGCACTTCTTCGCAAAACCACTATGTGAAGGACGACGCCAACCAGGCGATGGCTTACCGCGCCGGTGTCAACCCTGAAAACGCGACTATCCGCGCTTCCAACCCTTACCTTTACACCGACCCTGACGATCCCAACTCTCTTCCGGTGTCTGTGCTTCCCAACGGTGGTGTCATCACCCATACGCTCTATGCGATGAATCAGTGGGACTTCCGTGCCACCGCGACCTATAACCGCGATTTCGCCGGTAAGTACAACGTCAATGCCCTCGTCGGTCTGCAGTCTTCCCGCATCGACCGTCTGACAGAGTCATATGAAGGCTGGGGTATCTGCTACAAGAACGGTAACATTCCTTTCACCGACTGGAAACTCTTCAAGCAGCAGAACGAGGAGAATATGAACTACTATTCATATGTCCCGACCACTTTCCGCAACATGGCATACTTCGGTACTGCAACGTTCATGTACGACAACCGATATATCATCAACGGTACTCTCCGCTATGAGGGCTCCAACAAGCTTGGCCGCTCTTCACAGTCGCGCTGGCTGCCTACATGGAACATCTCAGGCGCATGGAACGCCGACGCAGAGTCTTGGTTTGTCAACCCTGTGCTCGCGACTGCAAAGCTACGTCTCTCTTACTCGCTTACAGCAGACTCCGGTCTCGAAAGCGTGTCTAACGCTTCTGCCGTATACTATCCTTCACGCCCTTGGAAGCAGGATACTTACGCTTATGAGCAGGCCCTTATCCTCAGCCAGCTTGCAAATGGCGAGCTTACCTACGAGAAGAAGCATGAGTTCGACGTAGGTGTCGACCTCGGTTTCCTCGGCAACCGCATCAATTTTGTGGCTGACTGGTATAAGCGAAACAACTTCGACCTTATCGGCCGAATCTACACTCAGGGTGTCGGCGGAGAGATCATGAAATACGCCAACGTCGCATCCATGGAGTCTCATGGTGTTGAGTTTACTCTCTCTACCAACAACATCATGACGAAGGACTTCAACTGGTCGACCGACCTTACGTTCTCTTACGCTAAGAATAAGATCACCGACCTGACTTCACGCTCACGAGTGGTAGACCTCGTCCAGGGTACAGGTTTTGCGGTTCAGGGTTATCCCGTACGTGCTATCTTCTCCATTCCTTTCGTAGGTCTGACTGAAGACGGTATCCCGCAGTTCATCAACGAGAATGGGGAGGTCACTACTTCCGACATCAACTTCCAGGAGTGGGAGAAGCTCGACCACCTCGTATATGAAGGTCCCGTCGATCCTCCTTTCACCGGCGGTTTCGGCAATACGTTCAACTATAAGAACTGGAGCCTGAATATCTTCATGACCTACGCTTTCGGCAATAAGCTGCGCCTCGACCCAGTCTTCGCATCGGCTTACTCCGACCTCACCGCGATGCCTAAGGACTTCATGGACCGCTGGGTTGCTTCCGGCGATGAGAAATATACCAACGTGCCTACCATCGCTTCGCTTCGCCAGTATCAGAACGATAACTATCTGTCGTTTGCATACAACGCATACAACTACTCGACTGAGCGTATCGCAAAGGGCGACTTCATCCGCATGAAGGAAATATCCCTTCAGTATGAATTCCCCGAAAGCTGGAACAAGGCTCTGCGCATCAGCACTGCTTCGCTGAAGTTCGCCGCCACCAACCCCTTCCTGATCTATTCAGACAAGAAGCTCAACGGTCAGGATCCTGAGTTCTTCAACACCGGTGGTGTGGCATCGCCAAACCCGAAGCAGTTCACATTCACCGTCCGCGTCGGCTTCTGATGCAGTCTACGTAAAACGCATAACGCAAAACGTAAATCGAAAATGAAAAAATTCATATATACATTGGCTCTGGGTGCCGCTCTCGGTCTCACTTCCTGCGGAAGCGATTTCCTCGGCACCCCGACCGACTCCCGCGTGGAGCTCGACAACACTGAAAAGCTCCGTATGCTTCTCGTGTCCTCCTATCCGCAGAACAATTACGCTTGGCCTTGCGAGATCATGAGCGACAATATCGAAGACAACAACGCTCCTGATGCGGATGGTCTGCGCTACAATCTTGCTCCATATAACAGAGGTGATGAGGAGATGTTCCGCTGGGATGTCTGTGTCAGCAACACTTCGGGCGACTCCCCCTCAAGCATATGGGAAAGCCATTACAACGCTATTGCCGGAGCGAATGCAGTGCTCGAGGTAATCGAGAAATGGGAAAAGGAAGGCATGCAGCTCGACGCGGCCCAGAGGGCTGTGAAAGGTGAGGCTCTTATGATTCGCTCTTACTGTCACTTCATCCTTGCCCAGGTGTTCTGCCATCCGTTCCGTGGCGATGCCGTAAGTGAGACACTTCTCGGTATCCCTTACATAAAGAAGCCTGAGACTACCGTTAAGCCTCACTACAGCCGAGGCACACTCAAGGAGACATATGACAATATACGCGCCGACCTTGAGGCCGGTCTCCCCCTAATCGACAACGGTATCTATGAGATTCCTAAGTATCATTTCAACAAGGCTGCCTCAGAGGCATATGCAGCACGCTTCTATCTCTATACCCGAGAATATGACAAGTGTCTCGAACACTGCAACAATGCTTTCGGTGGCGCTGAAGTTGATCCTTCCAATTATGTGAGCACATTGTTCCGCAATCTCGGCGATTTCTATTACATTAAGGATTTCGGACTCTATCAGCAGGGCACCGACAAGCCGCGCAACCTTATGCTCATCGCAACATATTCTCAGGCATGGCGCCACTATGTAGGCGGTCTCCGTTTTGGCGTCATCCGTGATGCCCTCAACTCTACCATCCATGGTTCTTCTCCAGCATGGAGCAGATTCCAGTGGCGTCTGACCAATGGAAAGGGTGGAACATTTGTTATGCATCCATGCTTCAACGGTTCTTGCGGTTCTAACGGCAAGAGTGAGTACGGAAGCTATTTCGCAGGAAATATCTGCGAACAGTTTGAATATACTGATAAGATTGCAGGTATTGGTTACACGCATGTGACCCGTAGTGAGTTCACTGGTGAGGAAGTGCTTCTGACCCGTGCGGAGGCCAAACTCTTCCTCGGTGATATCAACGGAGCTCTCGCTGATGTCAGTGTCTGGGAGAAGGCCCGCCGTGAGTGTCCGTCAGCTGATGGAATGGAAGAAATGTTTGTAGATCTCACGCTTGATAATATCCGTAGTTTCTATGTGGATGAAAATCCTGGTTTCGGAATTGCAAAGACAATCAATGTGGACCAGATCTGCCCCTCTCAGTGGAGCATCTCCTCTCCTGAGGAAATGGGTATGCTGCAGTGCATCCAGCACTTCCGCCGCATCGAGATGATCCACACCGGTATGCGTTGGTTCGACATCAAGCGTCTTGGTCTTGAGTTCGACCGCAAGATAGGTAAGGACGAAGCGGACCACCTCGGAATTTTCGACGAGCGTAAAGCCGTTCAGATTCCTGACGAAATCGTAGCGGCCGGTATGCAGCGCAATCCCCGTCCTTCCGACGAGGACACCAAGGTGCAGTCTTCCTCTGCCCTCGTATTCGTAGGCAAATAATTTGAGATTCGTAAAACGAATAACGAATAACGTAAAACGCAAAACAATGAAACTGTCAAAATATATACTCGCGACGATGATGGCTCCCTGCCTCCTCGCTTCATGCGATGACGACAAGCTCGGACCTTCCATATTCCCCGAGGTCAGCGATGAGCCGGATCCTGCATCCTACACATATAAGTTCGACAAGTGGCTTAATAATAATTTCCGCGACATCTACAATGTGGATTTCAAATATCTGATGGAAGACGTTGAGGCCGACATGCAGTACAACCTTGTTCCCGCCACTTACGACAATGCCCGTGACCTCGCTCTCCTTACTAAATACCTCTGGTATGATTCCTATAAGGAACTGACTGGTGAGGACTTCATCAAGAGCTATGGTCCGCGTATTCTTCACCTCGTAGGTTCTCCTGCCTACAATCCGCAGACCGGTACCGAGACTCTCGGTCTGGCCGAGGGTGGTCTTAAGGTGACACTCTTCAAGGTGAATGAGATGGATCTTGATGACATCAATATGCTCAACGAGTATTATTTCCGTACCATGCACCATGAGTTCGGCCATATTCTTCACCAGACCAAGTCTTATCCGACCGATTTCAATCTTCTCTCTACCGGTCGCTACGATGACAGTTCCTGGCAGTCGAAGCAGCCTGGATATGTGGCTTCTCTCGGTTTCATCACTCCTTATGCGTCCTCTCAGGCCCGTGAGGATTTCGCCGAGACCATCGCCAACTACCTTACCCGCACCCAGGAGCAGATGGATCTGATACTCTGGATGGCGCAGCAAGGTTGGACTACAGGCAGCGACAAGGCTGAGGGTGAACTCGAAGATGAGAACGCAAACTATTTCTGCTACTATTACTACGATGATCCCGCGGATCCGGAGTCAAAGCATTATTTCTTCTATTCTCAGGAAAAGGCATATAAAAACTACCGTATGGGTATGGTAGGCGAGAATGGTGAGTACCTGACTACAGTCGAAGAGGTGGAAGCATACCTTGACAAGGTGCGCGAGACCCGCGAGATTTTCCCTGTTGAAGACAAGGATAAGGTGAATGGCTATGAAGTGATCATGCAGAAGCAGTCGATTGCACGCAACTGGTTTACCGACCAGTGGAAGATTTCCTTCGATGATCTCCGTAATATAGTTCAGCGACGTCAAAAAGATTTCGACATCCAGGCTCTCCGCAACGAAGTCGAAGCAATCCAGTGATTACATGCCGGGCTTTGAGCCTGAGTGCACTCAGCTCGGAGAGCTGATGTTAATGACCAATCCCCAGGCTTCAGCCTGGGGGACCAAAAAATAGATCAGTAGCCTCGGAGAGGCGATTTATGATAATATATCTCAAAATGAAGAAAATGAAAAAATCAATATATCTTTCAGTTTTCGCAGCTCTTGCGCTGACGGCTTGTGACAGCGATGGCGACCGTGTCTTCGACCAGTCGGCGGCCGATCGACTCGAGCAGTATAAGAAGGATTATGCCGAGGTCCTCACAGCTGACGGTGGACTCTGGAGCATGGAGTATTTCTCAAATCCGGATGAGCCAGGCTATGTCTTCGTAGTGAAGTTTGATAAGAACGGTTCTGTTGATATTGCTGCCAACCATGTCTGGATAGGCGGGGAGTTTAAGCAGGAGACCTCCCTTTGGAAAATGATTGCAGATAATGGTCCTGTGTTGTCTTTCAACTCCTATAATACTCTCTTCCATATATTTTCTGATCCGGCAAACATAGACGACAATAATCCTAACGCACCAATGGGAGAGCAAGGTCCCATTGACGAGACAGGCTTTGGACATGAAGGCGACTATGAATTTCAGGTAATGGAAGTGCTTGATGATGGCCAGACTATGCGTCTCCTCGGCAAAAAGAGAATGTATGAAATTTTCCTCCACCGTCTCGATCCGTCTACCGATGTGAAGGACTTTTTGGAGGCTTCTAAGAAAGCATCTGATTTCCTTTCTCCATTCTTCTCTTATGTTAATTTGATAAACGAGGATGGTGAGGAGTTCGTGATGACTGAACTTGGATCTGCTAAGCCCTCTGTCTATCCGAAATTAGGAGATGAAGTGACTCAGACCAGATCTGGTAACGGCATCTTCACTATTACAGGTTTTCGTTTCATGAGACCTCTTGAAGTTCCAAGAGCTGATGGATCCGAGGAGGTAGTATTGGATTCGTTCAAATTCCAGGATGACGGTTCCCTTCTTTCTGCAGATGGAAAGAAGATTGTAGGTCCGTATGCGTTCGATGTATTCACAAATAGGACTTTATCTTATACCTGGAATTTTGATCTTGATAACTGCACGGGCTCTATTAAGTCTGGATTGCAGACGCTTGAAGATGGTATTAAGGCGGCATATCCTACCCGTTCTCTCGAAAGCGTCTATTTTGGACACGAGGTTTTGAATGGTCAGGTGACTCCGTGTCTGAATATTAAACTTAGTGGTGCGAAAGCTGCAGTCTTCTATCTCTCATATTTGCAGGAATCAAAGGATGGTATTTCTTTCGAAATTTCTGAATGTAATTCTCAGGCAACGACATTTGAGAAGAAAACCAAGGCTTTGGTGGATTTTGCAAATTCATTATCCGGTCAGGTATACGATGTAGTGTCTGTCGATATAATGAAGCCGGAGGTTCTTGAGATTTCCGATAAGCAGAATGCTTCCAATAAGATGGTAGTGAAGGTCAATTGACCTTCACTACACATATATTATTTGACTATAAGAGTCTATCACTCGAATTGTTTTATTCCTGTTTGATGACTATAAGAGATTATAAAAACAATTATACACTTTTAAAACGCAAAGTATGAAAAATTTCGCTCTGCTTTTATCTTCTCTGGCGGTTGCTTCCTCTGCTGTTGCAGCAGCTCCTGAAGTTAATTCTCAGCTCGAAAAGATGAGCAAGTCATCTGTTGAGCCCGTACAGCTTTCATGCAAACAAGCTACCTTTGGCAAGTCGCTGTCGAAAGGATCCTTAGTAAAAACCAACCGTATTCAGTCCAAGGCTCCGGCCAAGGTTGAGGGTTTAAACGTAAGCTATGAGGAACCCGAAGGTTTGTTCGCTCTTGGTATGAGCGAAACACGTAGAGGTTTTAGCGGCTTTTCATATAGAAGAGGGCCGGCATATTTCCCTTTGACATGGAAGAATACGTCAACCGGTGCTACTGAGTTCGAATGGGAGATGATTTCCGATTACGAGAACCATACCACTAGCATCTATAAGACCTACGACTTTGAGCGTTCGGAAGTATGGTGTACTGAAGATGGGCCTGTTCTTTATGGCATGGATGCTGAAGGTAATGGAAAAGCTTTCCAGATAGGTGCTGAGAATGTATCGGACATGGAACTTTCAAAGCCCAATATAGGCTATTTCTTCGGAGGTGACTGTGTTTTGGATACTCAGTCTGGTACAGACTACGGTATGTCTACATACATGTTTTCTCAGAATGCAGGTGGCTACATCGGTGTAGATTTCATGCAGTATTCACTCACCTCAAAAGACGTTGATCCGAAAACTCACCTTGATCCGATCTTCACTTCCGAGCAAGGTTTCGGTTTTGTGGATCCGCAATTTGTAGGCTTCTGCAATTATTTCCATGCTCCGGCGGCTCCTTATTTGATCACCAAGATGTGGTGCTGGATGAATCTTACAGTAAATAAGCCTACCGTTGTCAATATGACTCTGTATAAGATGAATGGAGGTTACATGACAGAGGATGTTATTGCTTCCGGTTCTCTTTCGGTATCTCCCACAGATAAATTCGACACACTTCCATTCGAACTTTTTACATTGGATGAGGATGATCTTGAGACGGACGACCCCGTTGTTATTGACTGTGACTTCATGGCTGTGATGACTTTCAATAATGAAGATATCGATCAGGTATATCCCGTATGTGGTGGCGGTGCAAACTTTCCTGCTACTTCTGAGACAAATCCGTTCTATGCGAATGGTCGAATGCTGTTGATTGAAAATGGAGGTCCTGAAGATGCGCAAGGTCTTTACTACATTCGTCCTCCCTATGCCTTTTTCACTGATAATACGAGAACTGAAATGGCAGCTGTTACAGACTGGCTTTGGATGGTTGACGCCACTTATCCCTGGACTCGTTCGGCTGATGGCGTTACAGAAGTAAATGTTCCTGCTGAAGGTGGTGTAGCATCCTTCAACATCGATACTTATTTTGGTCTACAGTATTTCAATTATGAAGTACCTGATTGGATCGATTTCGAGAATGCAAACATCACAATTAATCAAGAGCTTCGTTGTCAAGTTCTTAATCTTCCTGTCAACGCTCTTCCTGCGGGAGTGGAAGGTCGTTCAGCTGAAGTTAAAATCGATGGCATTGGAACTCAGATGACAGTGGTAGTCACTCAGGGTAAGGTTGATGCAGTAAGCACTATTGTAGTTGACAAGAACGCTGAATACTTCGACCTTCAGGGCCGTCGTGTAGCTAATCCTGAGAAGGGTCTCTACATCAAGAAATCAGGCAACAAAGCCGAGAAGGTTATCCTCTAAGAATTTAATGGAATGGCGGTTTCCCATCCGCCCCTATAATGTCAAAGACAATACACATATAGCTAAGGAGCGCTGTCACTGCCGACAGCACTCCTTTTTTAATTTGTATAATTGCCTTTTTTTCATTACCTTTGCATAAAACTTCTGTATCATGTGCAAACTGAGATATCCCGTAGGAATGCAATCATTTCCCAACATTATTGAGGAAGGCTATGCGTATGTAGATAAGACTCGCTTCATAAAGCCTCTGCTCGAGCAGGGAAAATTCATTTTTCTCAGCCGTCCTCGACGTTTTGGGAAGAGTCTCTTGCTTTCAACCCTCAAGGCTTATTTTGAGGGCAGACGTGACTTGTTCAAGGGATTGGCAGTCGACAATATGGATCTTGACTGGACACCGTCGCCCGTATTTCGTTTTGACTTTAATGCTGAAGATTATAGCCGGGAAGACGGACTTGAGCAGCTTTTGACTGGTTTCCTTCGAGAGTATGAGAAAATCTATGGTCTGGATCACGAGGATATCTCCATTTCACAGCGATTTAAAAACTTAATTCGTAATGCCTGCCTTAAGACAGGCCGGAAAGTCGTAATTCTCGTGGATGAATACGATAAGCCATTGCAGGATATTCATGAATATGAAGAGCTGTTTGAGAAAAACCTCAGACTGTTGAAAAGCTTTTTTGGAAATCTGAAGTCGATGGATGACTATATTCGCTTCGCTTTCATTACAGGAGTGGCGCGATTCAGCAAGGTCAGTATCTTCAGTGATCTAAACAATCTGAGAGATATATCCATGGCCAATGAATATGCAGATATATGCGGCTGGACTGAAACAGAATTGGTGGAAAACTTCCGTCAGGGCATAGAGACTCTCGCGGAAGAGAGGGAGGAAGACTTCGAACAGACATTGCGGGAGATGCGCTCATTCTACGACGGATACCTGTTCGCCCCTAAGGGGTCAAGGCTTTATAATCCATTTAGTGTATTGCGCGCGTTGACAGACCGGGACATTTTCGCTTATTGGTTTGCGACAGGGACTCCGACATTTCTTGCGAGATGGGTTCGGGACAATGGCATCAGTCCATGGGACATTAATGGATTGGTAGCGACAAGGGATGATCTTACGTCAGTAGGATTCGACCATCTAAATCCGGTGCCTCTCATGTTTCAGACCGGCTATCTGACCATAGAAAGTTATGACAGACATTCCCAGCTTTTCACACTCCGTCTTCCAAACCGGGAAGTAGAACTGGGATTCTATAGATTGCTGTTGACAGTCTATGATTACCGTGCCAATCAGCAGGGCGGACCCTTTGACTTCGCACAATTCAAAAACGATCTGGCTAAAGGAAAGATACATGACTTCATGAAGCGCCTCCAGACCATGCTTAAGGATCTTCCGGGGAAGGACCATAATGAATCGACCTACCGGGCCATTACATTTCTGCTTGCAGGGTTATGCGGCACGCAACCCGTCGCCGAGCATGACGGCTACAAAGGACGTAGTGACCTGGAAGTCGCTACAAACCGATTTATATACCTCTTTGAGTTCAAATACAATAAGAGTGTGAAGGATGCTATGAATCAGATTCATGACAGAGACTACGTAGGCCGTTTTGCAATGGACACCCGAAAAATATATCTTATTGGTGCCAATTTCAATGAAAAGAAAGAACATAGAGGTCTCGAATATGAAATAGAAGAAGCCTGACACTGGCCTCTATGCTCCATATTTAACTTTTCGCAGTCTGTGGCCACCGACAAAAAAAGCTTCATAAATTTCTCCATTCTCCATTCTCCATTCTCCATCCTCCATTCTCCATTCTACCTTATCAATTCACCATAAACCATTCTCCATACACCATTCTCCATGGAGATTAAACGCGTT
>JAIDSM010000178.1:27480-33110 GCA_029061225.1 Muribaculaceae bacterium | reverse complement strand
ATCATTATTGAAACAGGCTGTAACGGACATGCAACAATTCTGCAACAGAATGGTTCACGACATTTTTTTAACCACACTCTAATCCACTGATATCAATGCATATGCGTGCGTAACATTTTGTAAAAAATCACCCATTTTATGACAAATCATTCGAAATCTAAAAAAGCAAAGTGAAATTGTATTGAGATGGAGAATTTGTAACATAATGGGTGGTTATAATTAATAAAGAGTGGGCCGCAGGATGGTATTCCTGCGGCCCTCCGATTTTAAGTTATCAATAGCCCTTGTTCTGGACATAAAGTCCGGGGATATAGTAGAGCTGATTGTAGGGAACGGGGTAGAACTCGTTCTTCCCTGCCGTGTAGTGTGCGCCATCATAGTATTTACCATACTCGGTATCTCCATATTTGAAGTTCTTAGCTTTCTCAAAATAAGCATTGAGAACTTCAGAGGCGATACCCCAGCGGCGAAGGTCGAAATAGCGGCTGCTTTCCATCGCCATCTCAAGACGACGCTCAAAGCGCAGGCATTGGCGCGCATGGTCCTTGTTGCCGAAAGTGGCGTCTGTGTAAAGAGCGATATCGCAGAAATCCTTGGCATAGGCTATGTGCTTCTCTACGGATTCTTTCGCACGCTGGCGGATATCGTTTATGATTGTCATGGCTTCCCCGAGTCGGTCGAGCTCAATGAGAGCCTCAGCGCGCATTAGCATCACGTCGGTGTAGCGGAACACGTAGTCGTTCATCGCGAAAGCCTGCCATGAGCCTTCGAAAGTCTCGCCACCGCTGCGCTGCGGAACTTCCTTGAGCGAGGTATAGAATCCATAATTGTTCGGATCGCGGGAATTGTCGGTCGACATCATGTATTCCGCTTCATATTTGTAAGGGAAGGTAGGCATGCCGACAGTGTGGAACAAGCGCGGATCCCATTTCTGAGTGCCTACGTCGTCCTTGACCGGGTATGTGCTGTTTTGGTCATAATTGTCAAGCATAGGGAGGCCATTCCGGGTTTTGTAGGCGTCTACGAGATCCTGTGACGGCTTATGGAAATCCCAGCCGCAAGACCACATTCCCCAGCAGCCGTTGAGCATGTTGCTCCAGTTGGCGCGGCCGAAGCGGGTATTGTCCTCTGTGTACTGCGAAGTCTGCACGGCGAAGATCGACTCCTTGCTGTTCTTGTATTCGGGGAGGAAGATATCACCGAAATCCTCGAGGTATCCATACTGTGATCTGGCTACTATATCTGTGTAGTCGATGACTTTCTGCATATATTCCTTGTTGATGAAGCCGACGCCGTCGGTTGCCTCGTATCCGTCGCCCCAGGCAATTGTGAGGTAGCACTTTGCGAGGTAGGAAGCGGCTGCGATCTTGTTGGCGCGGCCACCACCGTCGGTCACCACCTCTGGAAGTGCGTCGTAGGCCATCTGGAACTCGTTGATGACCTTTTCCCAGAGCTGCTCGTAAGTGAACTGGTCATTGCGGGTTTTTTCCTGAAGGTTGTTTCTGAATACATTTTCGTCAACCCAGGGAATCTGGCGGAACATGGTCAGGAGCTTGAAGTAGCTGTGTCCGCGGAGGAAATGCACCTCGCCTACGCGCTGTGCGGCAGTCTTCTCTCCGAGTTTCTCCACTCCGTAATCCTCAAGAGCCACAAGAGCGCGGTTACAGCGGGAAATGTTACAGTATAGGCGATACCAGAGTTCGTCAAGCTCGCCGGGAGTTGAAGTCAGTGTAGACCAGATCTCCATGGGGTGGTATCCGGTATCGGTTAGGCCGCCGCCACCTTTCATGCAGTCGTCGGAGCCAAGGTCGCCGTATGGCCACAGATTGAAGGGATATGAGAACCAGCAGTCGCCAAGGGAAGCATAGGCTGCGTTCACCATCTTGTCAGGCTGAGAATAAGCCAGCTTTCCATCCACCACGCCAGTAGGGGGCACGTCGATGAAGTCGTTGCAGGCTGTAAGGCCGAGGGCAACAAGAGGGAGTATATATGATTTTAAAGATTTCATGTTGAATCCTGATTAATGGTTGAATTAATTTGCTTTCGAGAATCGTAAGGTTTAGAAATTTACCTGAAGTCCGAAGGTGAAAGAGGTCGGTATAGGATATGCCCAGTTGGGATTCTCAGGGTCGGTGCATGTGAGACTCTTGCTCTTGATGGTGGCGATATTGTTGCCTGCCACATAGACGCGTGCCTTTGTCATGCGGAGTTTCTCAAGCACCTTGTCGGGGAGGTTATAGCCGATCTGGAGTGTACGGAGCTTGCCGTATGAGCCGTTCTCCACGAAGTAGGAGGAGGCACGTCCTTCGTCGCTGTTGTTTTTGGTCGAAAGCATAGGTATCGTCGACTTTGTGTTGACGTTGGGAAGCCATGCGTCGAGCACGCGTTCGCCCTTGTTGCTGCCGGCGTCGACAACACCCCAGAAGTCGTTCTGGAATTTCTGGTTGTTGTAGATATCCTGTCCGAAGACACCCTGCCAGAACATCTGGAGGTCGAAGTTTTTATATGTAAGCTCGAGGTTGAGTCCGAACGAGAGATCGGGAACGGGATTGAGGATCCATGTCTGGTCGTCGGGAGTGATTCTGCCGTCGCCGTCGATATCCTTATATTTCATGCCGCCTACACGGGCGTTGTCCTGTCCTGACTTGTCAACCTGTTCCTGGTTCTGGAATATTCCGTCGAAGACGTAGCCGACCATTGATCCGTAGGGCTGGCGTGCTTCCACGAGGTTCTGCTTCGGAGTGTGGACGTAGGAACCGGTTGTGGTGGAGGGGAGATAGGTCACGCGGTTGCGGAAGAAGTCGAGGTTGAGGTTTGCCTTATAGCCGAGTCCGCATGCGAGCTCGTCGCGCCAGCCTACCATGAACTCCATACCCCAGTTGCGGAGTGATGGACCGTTGAGCCAGCTTGCACCGCCTTCACCCATCGAGCCGAGGTAGGCCGGGATGATAAGCATATCCTTCACGTCCTTGATGTAGGCGTCGACTGTACCGATAAGGCGGTTTCCGAACATTCCGAAGTCGATACCGAGGTTGTACTGAGTAGTTGATTCCCACTTAAGGTTGGGGTTTGCTGTCTGGCTTGCCAGATAACCCGAGGGGAATATACCGCTCTGCTGAAGGAGAAGGTCGTAAGCGGTAGAGGTCACGCGGTCGTTGCCGTAGTCGGCGATATAGAGGGCGTAGCGGGCTGTGTTGGAGATTGCCTGGTTACCTGTCTTACCCCACGATACACGGACCTTGAGGTCGTCGAGCCTCTTCTTGTTGATGTTTTCAGATACGCGGTAGCCAAGGGTAGCTGCAGGGAAAGTACCGTAGCGGTTGTTGCTGCCGAAGCGGCTCGAACCGTCGCGACGGATGGTGAATGAAGCGAGGAGAAGGTCTTTCCAGTTGTAGTCGACCTTGCCGAAGAATGAGATGAGGGCGTAGGCAGACTTGTTACCGGTAGAGCGTTCGACACCGGAAGATGCGTCGGGATACATGTAGTCGGGAGTCTCGATATCGTAGTTCTCGTTGTAGCCAGAGAAGTCGATGCGGCTCTGGCGGAACATCTCCATACCTAACAGTGCTGTCAAGTGGTGCTCATCCTTGAAAGATACGTTGTAGTTGGCTGTGTTGGTCCAGGTCCACTTAGAGTCGTTGGCCTGTGAAAGGGTAGTGGAGTTGGTGTCGTTGTTTACGATGTCGCTGTGGAATGTATAGTTGTAAGAATGTATGAAGGCGGCGTCGTAGTCAAGACCGAAGTTGGAGCGGAGTGTAAGACCCTTGAAGGGCTTGATGTCGATGTAGGCGTTGCCGAAGAGGCGCCATACGTTGAGTGCGTTATCCTTGTTGAAGGCGAGCTCGCGGAGCGGGTTCTGGCGGTCTGCCATGCTTCCTACAGGGCCTGCATAAGTCACGCCATCGGTCTCGAACACCGGAACTACGGTAGGCATCTTGAGCGCGTTTTCAAGGGGCTGGCAGTCTACCTGCTCTGTATATGTGAGGGTGAAGTTCTCGCCGACGCTCACTACCTTCGAGATTTCGTAGGAGGAGTTCATGCGGGCTGCGATGTTCTGGAAGTTGGTGTATTTGAGGATACCGTCGTTCTTCTTATATCCGAGCGAGAAGAAAGCGGTACCTTTCTCAGAAGATGTAGATACAGCAGCATCGTAGTGTTGTGCGAAGCCTGTGCGTGAGATTTCGTCGAGCCAGTCTGTATCTGACATACGCATTGTCTGCTTACGGTTGATGAAGCCGTCGTAAAGACCGTTGACCATATAGTCGCGATACTGACCTGCGCGATAGTCGTATGCCCTGATTGCGTAGCCGGAATCGGCATTTAGGTTCAAGCCGTAGCTTGACGCGTATGCCACAGGGTCGATGCCATCGTTGAGGGCTGCCTGAGCCATCGCCGTAGCGTAGCCGGGAGTGTTGAGGAGGCGCATCTTAGACTGCGAGGAATAGAACTGGGTGGTGAAGTTGGCGTTGAAGCTAACGTTGACCTTGCCCTGCGTCTTACCTTTCTTGGTAGTGATGATGATGACACCGTTGGCGGCGCGAGAACCGTAGATTGAAGCGGAAGCCGCGTCCTTAAGCACCTGCATGCTTTCGATGTCGTTCATGTTGAGAGAGTTCAGCGTAGCTGTGGTAGGAACACCATCGATGATGAAGAGGGGATCCTGCGATGCGTTGAATGATCCGATACCGCGGATACGTACCGAACCGGTGCCGGCAGGAGAACCGTTGGCGGAGATAGTCATGCCCGGCACCTTACCCTGAAGGGCGCGCATCGGGTCGCTGTCGGAAGAAGTCTCGAGTGATTTAGTGGAGACTACCGAAACGGCACCTGTAAGGTCGGCCTTACGGACAGTCTGGTAACCTACTACTACGAGCTCGTCGAGAAGACCGGAGTCTTCGTCAAGGTAGATGGTCATGCTTTCCTGGGCGGGAAGCTCCACGGACTGATATCCTACATAGGATACTTTGATAGTTGCGCCTTCCGGCACTGTCAGTTGGAAAGATCCGTCTATATCGGTGGCGGTACCCTGCTGATTGATCTGGCACATTACAGTAGCGCCGATCAGGGGTTCGTCGTCGATGCGGGAATAGACGGTTCCGTTCACAGTGATGTTCTGTGAATAAGCCATGACTGCTGTGAGCAGGATCATGACGGCACTGAGGATTCCTTTTTTCATGTTATTGGGTATTAGTAAAAATCTGCCGCAAAGTTAGCCCTATTATTGATAGGGACATATAAGGGTTGTTGCCGCCAATATCAAAAATCCGATGAATCCGAGTTAGTTAAAACCATCGCCGAATTTTTAAAAACGGATATGAAAAAATTAATTCCATGCGATGTGACAATTACTTAAATAATTGATATGTGTGGAATTGTAATTTGTGATACAACATTTGTTGCAATTGAAGCAACAATAATCATAATTCGGCAGGATGGAGGAAGGAGTAGTCGCGCGCATAGGGGCATTTGATAAAAAAGGCGCCTGAATCTGCTGTGACGCGGATTCAGGCGCCTGTGTGTTCCTGAAAAAGGTTGACTCTGTTTTGTATGTTTACAGATTCAAGGTTACTCGATATCAGGAGTAGATTGACTTTCACCTTCGACAAACCGGGTGCGCGATGTTGGGTTGG
>JAIDSM010000178.1:0-27380 GCA_029061225.1 Muribaculaceae bacterium | reverse complement strand
TTTCACCTTCGACAAACCGGGTGCGCGATGTTGGGTTGGGATTGATTGAAATCGGGTTTTGGATAAAGCGCCTCTCCGAGGCTCGCTATAGTACAGTTAGGTTCAGCGTGATTCAGTGGGGGAGAGGCCGAATTCTTCCTTGTAGCATTTGGAGAAGTAGGCGAGGGAGGTGAAGCCGACTTCGAAGGCGATCTCGCTGACGGTCTTCTCAGAACCAAGTAGCAGGGTCTTGGCTTTCTGTAGCCTCATACGGCGGATCAGTTCCACCGGAGTGTAGTTGGTCAGGGCCTTTATCTTGCGGGTGAATTGTGACTGGCCGAGATTCATGGCGGAGGCTATCTCCGATATCTGTAGGTCGGGATCAGATAGACGTTCCTGTACAAGGGCCACGAAACGGGAGTAGAATTCGCTCTCCACGTCGTTGGGGCGATGGCTGGGCTTGCTTGTTTTGGTGTCATTTTTTTGATCCGTTCCAGTATCCACGGCTCCTTTGCCGTAAAGTTCGCGGATGCGCTGACGGTTTTGGAGGAGGTTGCGGCAGCGTGCCGCGAGCACTTCAAGGTTGAAGGGCTTGGGCATGTATGCGTCGGCACCGTGCTCATAGCCTTGGATGCGTTGCTCATCCATAGAGCATGCGGTCAACATGAGGACAGGAATGTGGGAAGTGGAGACCTCTCCCTTCAGTTCCTTGACGCACTGGAAGCCGTCCATTACGGGCATCATGACATCGCAGAGGATTATGTCCGGGACATACTTGGCGGCCATGCGGACACCCTGCAGTCCGTCGGCGGCAGTAAGCACGTTGTAATCCTCGCCCATCTGACTGCTTATGAGGTCGCGGATATCGCGGTTGTCGTCGATGACGAGGAGGGTCGGTTTCTCGTCTCTGAAGCCGGATGTGTCTGTTTCGACTGATGCGAGCTCAGTCTCGATGTCAGCGGCAGATATATGCGAGTCTACCTCCCTGCTTGAATCCGTGTGGTGTACGGGGAAACTTACTGTAAACTCGCTTCCCTTTCCTTTCTCGCTTTTCACCGTGATGGCACCACCGTGCAGCTCAACGAATGCTTTCGTGAGGGCAAGGCCGATGCCGGAACCTTTAGGATTCGCTCCTTCGGCCTGATAGAAACGGTCGAATATCCGCTCTATTTCATCGGCATCTATTCCGCATCCTGTGTCCTTCACTGAGTAAGAAACGGTGGAGTCTGTCTGCAGGAAAGATACCGTTATCTTTCCGTTGTCGGGGGTATGCTTGAATGCGTTGCTCATGAGGTTGAAGAAGATGCGCTCCATCTTTTCTACGTCTACGGCAACTGTCTGCGCGAGGAGGCTGGAAGCCTCCTTTCCAGGGGCTACGCAGTCATCATTTTCTTTGATGTCGACGGAAAGACGGATGTCGCGCTTGCGGGCCACTTCAGTGAAGGATTCAGTCCAGTCTTTCAGCAGCATGGGGAATGATACCTCCGAAAGCTTAAGGTCGGTCTTGCCGTTCTCATATTTGCGGAAGTCGAGTATTTGGTCGATGAGGCGGCGCAGGACAGCCACGTTCTTCCTGGCGAGCTGCATCAGGGAGTGGTTTTTGGGGCTTAGGCTTGGATCATCGGCTACCTGCTCCACCGGGCCTGCGATGAGCGTGAGCGGCGTTCGCAGGTCGTGTGATACGTTGGTGAAGAACATAAGCTTGGAACGCGTAGCTTCCTGAAGCTGCGCATACAGAGTCTCCTGCTTCTCTTTCTCTTCCAGCAGCAGGCTGTTCTTGCCTTCGAGTTCCTTCTGATGCAGGCGGTGGGCCTGCATGCCTTTCATAAGAAGGAACACAAGTACGCATAGAAGTAACGCTATGGCGATGAATGCCCATAGAAGGAGTTTCTGAGTATTGTACCGTTCCAGCTGGAGGTCCAATTTGTCGTTAAGCAGAGAGATCTTTGAACTTGTCTGGTCAAGAAGAGTTTCCTGGGCAAGGAGAATGTCAGCGTTTGATGAGTCGATCGGTGAAAGTGGAGCGACACGAGTGATTCGTTCGTATGGCTCTCCTTTCAGGATGGAGATAGCAATGTTGAGCAGGCGTTGTCCTTCGGTAGGATAAAGGAAAGTGGCTGTGAGATCACCATCGGATACCCCTTTTATTCCCTGCTGCGGGAATCCGTCAATACCGAAAACATATACATCGTCGCGACCATTCTTCTTAAGAGCTCTTGATGCTCCGAGCGCCATATGGTCGGTATGGGCAAAGATCATGTTTATCTCAGGATGAATCTTTATCAGGGAGTCGGTCAAAGCTTCGGATCTGGCATCGTCCCATTGACCGAATTCACTTGCTATCACCTCCATATCAGCATGACCCTTCACTCCATCAATGAATCCTTCGTGGCGCAGTTGGGCAGGGGAGGCCGATTCGGGGCCGCGTATCTCGAATATTTTTAGCGGTCTATTTCCGAAAGCAGCTGCCGCATATCCGGCGACTCCTTTTCCGAGAGCATAATTGTCTACCTCCATATGAGCCGTAAAATCCTCGCTGTCGACTCGGCGGTCGAAAGTGACCACGGGGATTCCCTTGGCCTTGGCCTCGCGGACCACATCGACAAGAGGCTCGGACTCGTTGGGGGCCAGGATTATCAGGTCGTAATCGTTGTCGATGAAATAGCGCACGTCTTCCTGCTGACGGCGGGAGTCGTTGTCGGCATTGCGGATGTCGAGTTCTACGTCGGGATGGTTGAGCAGTTCGGTCCGCAGGTCGAGATTGGTTTTCTCACGCCAGTAGTCGCCG
This sequence comes from Muribaculaceae bacterium, assembly GCA_029061225.1. GTDB lineage: Bacteria > Bacteroidota > Bacteroidia > Bacteroidales > Muribaculaceae > Lepagella. The sequence goes on along the minus strand of JAIDSM010000178.1, from coordinate 24,613 downwards.
CTGCATTGGGCGACACCGATCCTGTATTTTACTTCATTGTCCTTACCGCAAGCTGCCAGTAGAGATAGAATGGTTATGAGGGGAAATATCAGTTTTTTGTTAATCATGGTTTGTCTTGTCTATGAGGCAAAATTAGGCAATTTTTATCTCTTGTGCAAGACAAAAGCGCATAAATTTTGTCTCGTCTGCGATATGACGGTTTTTTAATTGCGTATGCAAGAGTTTTATTTGTTATATAAAAAATGGGGTATTCAATTCTATGAGCCAAAATCATGACCATATCATAAAGCGCCTCTCCGAGGCTACTGAGCTTTTGGGTGTTTCTCCAGGTTGAAGCCCGGGGTTTGGCCAAGATAACAGCTCTCCGAGCTGACATATCGGCTACTTAAATAGGAACATAGAACTGAATACTAATTCTATAATAACAGCTTTCTGAGCTGAGATGTCAGCTGCTTAAACCAGGACATAAAACTGAATACCCCTAAAATATGTTAACCATATACGTGATACGATGAATTTCAAAAGAGTTTTGACAATGGCATTAACCCTCGGGATAGGTATGGGATATGCTGCGGCAGACCGGTCCTATATGACAGATAAGGGTGTCGCTGTGTTCTATCCTTCAGGATATGACGCCACCCAGCATGAGCCCTCTCCGATTTTTGTGAATGAACTGAAATCTGCCGGAGATGTGCCTTCCGAATGGAATCTAAGTCCGGAATTTTCTATATCCGGTGGAAAGAACGTTGTCCGTATTCCGGTAGGAAAAGGAGTGGATTTCTACGGCAACGGAGAGGTATCGGGACCACTGAGAAGAAACGGCAAGGAAGTGAGATTCTGGAATACGGATGCACCCAAATACGAGGCGGACGAAGGAAGACGCCTCTATCAGAGCCATCCCTGGGTCATGGGCGTCAGACCGGACGGAACTGCATTCGGCATTATCGCCGACAATACCTGGAAGTCATCCGTGACGATGGATGATGACATTGTGTTTGAAAGCGAGGGTCCGGCTTTCAGGGTCATCGTGATAGAGAAAGAATCTCCGGCAGAGGTGTTGAAGGTCTTGGCCGACCTTACCGGACATATCGAGATGCCTCCCCTCTGGGCTCTCGGATACCAGCAGTGCCGCTGGAGCTATTTCCCGGATTCCCGTGTCAAGGAGATCGCCGACTCCCTTCGTATCAACAAGATACCTTCCGACGTGATATGGATGGACATTGACTATATGGATAATTTCAAGGTCTTTACATTCGATAAGGAGAAGTTTCCTGACCCCAAAGGCCTCAATGACTATCTGCACGACCGTAACTTCAAGGCGGTATACATGATCGATCCAGGAGTGAAGGTGGAGGAAGGATATTGGGTGGACGACCAAGGCACAGCCGCCGACTATTGGGTGAAGGACGCATCCGGAACCCCCTATGTGGGGGAAGTATGGCCCGGTCCCTGTCATTTTCCGGACTTCACACGTCCGGAAGTACGAGAATGGTGGGGTACCCTTTATAAAGACTATATGGCTACCGGCATCGACGGCGTATGGAACGACATGAACGAGCCTGCCATATTCAATGTGGAGACATCAACGATGCCGGAGGATAACCGTCATCTTGGTGGGGGCGGGTTGGCTTCGGGACCGCATCTGCGCTATCACAACGCATACGGATACAACATGGTGAAAGCGAGCCGCGACGGAATCCTCGCCGCCAATCCGGACAAACGTCCGTTCGTGCTCACACGTTCGAATTTTCTCGGAGGACACCGTTATGCAGCCACATGGACCGGCGACAACGCCTCGGATCCGGCATTGATGAAGATGAGTATACCGATGACGATAAACTTAGGACTGTCAGGCCAGCCGTTCAGCGGTCCGGACATAGGTGGTTTTTTTGACGACTGCACGCCTAAGCTTTTAGCGCAGTGGACCTCGATGGGAGTATATTTCCCGTTTGTGCGCAATCATTCAGCCGCTGATACCCGTTCGCAGGAGCCTTGGGCGTTCGGATCGGAGACCTTGGATGTATGCCGGACGGCCATCAACCGCCGCTATAGACTTCTGCCATATGTGTATACGCTTTTCCGCGAGGCATATGAGGACGGTATGCCTGTGATGCGTCCGCTCTTTTTCGCTGATGTAAAGGATTCGTCGCTGCGCGCGGAACATGAAGCGTTTCTGTTAGGTGGAGACCTGATGGTCATACCGAGATGGGCGGAGAATACCGCGCGTCCAAGCGGAGAATGGAATAGAATTCTGCTTGAGGATACGCCGGACGACGGTGTTCAGGCCAATCTTTACCAACGCCCCGGCTCAATCATTCCGGTGGCGGAACTTAGCCAGAATACTGCAGAATATAATACAGATAAGCTTACATTGTTGGTAAACCTTGATACGGAAGGCAAGGCCACGGGACGAATGTACGAGGATGCAGGAGACGGGTTTGGATTCAGGGATGGCCAGTATGCCGACTATACCGTCACGGCATCTGCGGACGGGAATGATGTGACGATAAGGCTCAGCCAGACAGGAGGAAACTGGAACAAGCCTCCAAAGTCAATCCGCGTAGGTCTTGTGACTCCCAACGGAATAAAATATACTCCGTGGACAAAAGGAGACGTTGTAAGTTGTAAGTTGTAAGATAAAAGGAGAGAGGAGATACCGGGGTTGGTATCTCCTCTCGCTGTTTGAAAAAAATGGATATATCGTGGCTGTTTATATCGGTACATAAAACTGAATGCCCTGATTATTTTCTGATGAGGACTTTCTTGCCGTTGGAGATATAAAGTCCTGCGGGAAGGGTCTCGGTAGATGACATTGTCATACCATGGAGGTTGTAGGTATCGGGGTTGCCTACGTGGTCGGTCCTTACGGATTCCACTCCGGAGCCGTTGGCTGCGTCAAGGATCCAGGCCTTGAGATCGGCGACCTTTACTGTGGAGTCTGCGAAAACCTCGATTCCATCGGCATCCGTATCAGTGGGGAACACGCGGATGGATGTGGCCCAGCGGTCGTTGACGAAGATGTCGAGGATGGAATGATCGATGAAGACGTTGACCTTCAGTTGTTCTCCGTTGGTCGGTTTTACGGGCAGCGGACAGCGGTAGATGCCGTCATACACGCCATTGTCGTTTTTCAGGCGAATGAGGCCTGAAAAGTCTGCGATGAGTTCACCGGAAGCAGGATTATAGTAGATCTTTCCCTGACCTGTAGAAGATTTGAAGACATTGAAGCCGAATGCAGATGCTCCCACCTCGAAAGTACCACAGATTTCCACCGAGCGGCCCGTTACGGGGGAGAGGTCGAGAACACCGGAGAGACCAAATGAATCCTGTGCAAACATCGTTTCGCCACGGAGACCCTTGAGACCGTCAAACGGTTTCTGTATCAGGCTTCCGTCTTGGGCAAGGCTCCATTCCCTCGGCAGGGAATAGCAGTGTGCCCATCCTAATTTCCAGTTTTCCGACGATGGAAGTTTGTCGGGAACTATTCCAAGCGCGATGGTCTTGCCGTCGTGTGTGTAGATGGTAGGCGAGAGGAGTCCGAAGCCCTCGCGTGAGTTCATCTCAAGGAGTCGTGGGGCTGAAGAGTCGGCGTCAGGGACAAACTTGCCGTCAGCAGCGATGCTGCCCGTCCAGTAGAGCGTGCGTACTCCCTGCGAGGTGCCGAGTGGAGTGGCCGTGAAGAGCCATCGGCCGTCGGGCATCAGGGTCACGTTGGGCATTTCCCAGAAAGTGCCGTCAGTGGCCTTGTTGGTGCCGGTGAAGAAGAGGTCGCCGTTGTTGGTCCATGTCTTCGTTGCCGGTTCGTAGCGATGAAGTGTTGTGGTGCCGACTCCATCTTTCGACGAACCCACGATGATGTATGCGTTGTCGCCGTTGCGGAAGAAATAGGGGTCGCGGAAATCGTCGGAGAGACCTGCGGGACGCCCGTTTATGATAGGATTGGACTGGCTCTTAACCCAGTTGTCGAGTGCGTCGGTCTCAGGAGAAGCCTGCGCTATCATGGCCTTGACATAGTCAACCGCAGTGTAGATGGCGTTCGGTTTGCCACCGGTGATTTCCTCGTCGGTGAAGATGCATCCGCTCCAGCATCCCTTTATGTCGTACCAGTCACCCGGGGCAATGGCTATCTTCTCCTCTCTCCAGTCGTAGAGGTTTTCGCTTGAAATGTGTCCCCAGTGCAGGCGGGCCATGTAGGGACCGTCAGCATTCTTCTGGAAGAAGAGGTGGTAGCGTCCGTCTGAATATGTCATGCCGTGGCATTCGTTGGTCCATCCTGCGGCGGGCATTCCATGGAAACGGGGGCGCAGAAGCTGGTCGGCGAAGCGGGAAGCCGGTATGTCGAGGTTAGGCTCTGTCTCTGCTTTCCAGCTCTGGATCTCGGAGAGTGGCTTAGCCTCATTCCACACGGATATGTCGTCGATAAGTCCGTTGAACGACATGAGCTGGAAAGGACCGGCCATACGGGATTCGGTACCCTGTCCAATATAGAAATCTCCACCTCCGTAGCTGATGGATCCTGCAGCCTTCCCTGAGCCTACCTCTACTCCGTTGTTGTATAGTTTGGTGGTGCGCGCGTCGCAGTCGATCACGGCAACCAGATTGTTCCATCGATAAGTCGGCAACGGAAGGTCGGCCTCCACGCTGAGGGGCCATCCCCCGATGTAGGTCTCGAAAGAGTACTTTCCATTGAATCCGAGATAAAATCCGAAACCGGATTTGCTGTCCTTGTCAAGACAGGTCACGATGGGTGTCTTCTCCTTTGTGTCGGTGTCGATCTGTATTATGGGATAGGATGGAGTGGCCACCCAGAGCGATACTGTCATCGTCTTGCTGTCGGAGAGTATATCGCCGAGAGAAGCCTTCACATGGGAAGTATACCCGTCGAAGCGCAGAGCTTCCCCTACCGCTCCGGGGAGGTTTTCCGGAGCGAAGTTGCCCTCGACTGCATATTTGCCACCTCTGACGGTCTCCTCAATCATACCCCCCTTCACGTCCATCGAGAAGTGGGCTACCAGATCTGCCTGCGATGTCAGCGTCAATGGCAGTATGGATAGGATCGCTATATGTTTGATTTGATTCATATGTCATTTTTGCGGACACGGAGTGCCCTTTATTAAAAAACGGATGACGTGCAGAAAAATCCTGAAAAGCACGTCATCCGCAAAATTTTGAAATTTATTTCAGATAATCAAGAATATTCTTGGTCAACTGCTCTACATTGTGCTGGTAGGGATTGGCGCCTGAGTTCTGGTTCCATTCGTAGGCAGCCAGGCCGTTGGCGATGCAGCGTCCGTGTTCCGGGTTGGCGTAGAACTCTACGAGACCTGCTACGCAGTGGTCGCGTACGTGTCCCCATGTAGCGAGCACGAGTGAGTTGGTCGTCACCTCGAAGTTCCTGATCACGTCGCGCTCATTGCCACGTCCGTAGATATTGCAGTCCCACATACAGTTGTGGTCTTCCCTCTGACCCGGGCCGATGAGAGGAAGAGTCGGATATCCGTAGCCGTTGGGATCCTCAAGGGTAAGGCCCTCGTAGACTGCATGCGCTGTACGGTCGTAGAATCCCTGGTCGGCACCACCGCGGAAGTCCCATCCGAGGTTGGGATTGATCACCCATACGTCGTCGCCTGATCCGCCGTCACCATTACCGAATACTGTCGGAGCCATGTCGACGGGTACCATTCCGAGGGGAACGGTGAGCTGTGTGGCCATGTTGGAGAGATAGATGCTTCCGCCGTTGGCTGAATATTCGCGGAGTGCGGCGATGGATGACTCAGAAGCGATGTCGCCGGGAAGGTATTCCCATCCCATCTGAAGACCTACACGGTCTATCTCGATCCACATCACGGAGTAGATCGCCGGATCATAGTTGGCTATATCCGCAGGATGGATGAACTCTGTGTTTGGCTGCTGTGCGAACCAAGCGGCTGCCGCACGCTCGTCGTCATCGTTCAGATCAGATGCAGTGGCAGCATCGGCCGGAAGCAGATACAGCATCTTCGGCTCCATATAAGGGATAGTCTTCTCCACCGACTGGGCAGGGGAGAAATAATATGTGTCATAGACCACTTCCACGCTATAGGTCAGCGGTGTCTCCATCGGCTGGGCCTTGAGCACATAGCTTGTGGCGTCGGCCGGGAGAAGTATGGCCTTGTCTGTCTCGCCGTTGGTCACAATCCGCACGCCGCTGCGGTGGGCCTGAGACGGAAGAGTCCAGCTGAGGGTGACGGTGCGCCCGTTGAGGTCTCCCTTCAGCGCACTCACTCCGGCGAACTCCTCCTCCGGAAGGGTGATTACCACAGACTTACCTGTTGAAAGACGGTTGTCGGCATAGTTTACCTTCACTGTGTAGACCACTTCCTCGCCGAGAGGAGTGCCGAGTGCGGTGTAGGTGTAGTTGCGGTCGGCGTTTACGTCGAAGTGCTGGATCTCGGTTGCATTGCGGTAGAGTGTGCAGCCGGTCACGTCCTTGTCTGTGGGTAGCGTCCAGGTGATATCGACGTTGTGTTTTGCTTCTCCACCTATGTTGTAGTTGATAGAGCTGACTGAGGCAAGCTCCGGAGCCTCGGTGTAGCCGTTGGGGGTGTATTCGGAGCACCCTGTCAGCAGCAGGACCAAGCCTGCCGCCAAGGTATATGCTGATTTATTGAGTTTCATCTTTTTTTAAAGATTAAATATTAAAGATAAAAGATTAAATATTTAAAAACCTCTTAAACTTTTTAACTTACTTGTTAGGGTGTTCTGTTCTATGTGCAAAAAATCATGCCTCTGCCATAAAGCGCCTCTCCGAGGCTACAGAGTCTTTATTGTCTTCCCTCAGGCTGAAGCCTGAGGTTTCAGCATGATAACAGCTCTCCGAGCTGATATGTCAGCTGCTTATATCGGAACATAAAACTTACACCCTACTTATTTGTAGAGGTCGCCGGCGTTGTCTACCTGGTTGAGAGGAATCGGGCAGTAGATGTCGGCTTCGTCGAGGTGGGCGTTGTCGAGATAGTGGAAGAGAGATTTCTCTTTGGCATAATATGCATTGACTGTGTTTACCGCCTCACCCCAGCGGATTAGGTCGAACCATCGGAGTCCCTCCATGGCGAGTTCGAGGCGGCGCTCCATGCGCACGGCCTTGCGGGCGTATTCCTGGTTCCAGCCCGGTGCTCCGTATTCGCGTACGAGATATGTGGCTACCATCGGGTTGACGTCGACCGGCGTATAGTTCGGATCCACTGAGCGGGCAGCCTTCGCGCGAACCTGGTTGATGAGGTTGCGGGCTTCGTCAAGACCTGTGTTCTGTTCGATAAGTGCCTCCGCCTTCATGAGGAGCACGTCGGCATAGCGGACTATGATGTAGTTGAGGGAGCTTGCTCCCCAGGGCACGATACCGACCTTCACGAAGGGGGAATCCGGAGAAGGATATGGCTTCTTGCCTGAGTACTGGCTGTAGTTGTTGAGGTTGCGACACCATCTTTCATTGTACTGGTAGCCGCGCCAGGGCATTCCGATGCGTCCGAATGTGAAGTCGACGCGGGGATCGACGTTGCCGGCGTAGTCAGCCTTGTCGAGGTTTTCAGACGGGGCCTTCGAGCTGTCGAGATAGGGGAGACCGCTCTCGTCGGTACGGAATGCGTTGACGAGATCCTGCGAACCGAGGTAGAAGTCGTCGCCGTTGCCGTAGACGTCGCCCTCTGATACGGTGCAGTTGAGGCAGTTGTTGAAGTTGTACTGGTCAGGCGAGTTAGCGGAAGAGAACTGTACGGCCATCACTGACTCATATCGGTTGTTCATCTCCGGCTTCGACATATCGAGGAAGTTTGGATAGAGGGAATACTGTCCGCTCTTGATTACGTAGTCGGCATAGGTCTCGGCCGTGGCGTAGTTATGGTTGAAGAGGGCGACGCGGGCGAGGACGGCAGCCGCTACATATCTGTTGAAGCGTCCGGGGTCGCTCTGGGTCTCGACATTGTCATTGTAGGCCTCTTTCAGGTCTTCGGTGATGAAGGCGGCTATCTGCTCGCGTGTGTACTCGCTTGCGCTTACGCTCGACGGGTCGGTGACGGTTTCGTCGAAATAAGGGAATTTCTTGAATATCCGGAGCTGGTCGAAGTAGTAGTATGCGCGGAGTGTCTTCATCTCGGCTATGTAGGCCTTGCGGTTCTCTTCGCTGAGGTTTCCGGCAGCCTTCAGGGCGCGTATGGCAGTGTTGCAGCGTGCGATTGAGAAATAGTTGTTACGCCACTTGAAGTCGAGGATAGGATTGTCGCTCTGTACGTTTCCTATAGAGAACTCATGCATGTAAACTTCATAGCCGAGTTCGCCGCCACCTTTCTGGGCATCGTCGGAGCGGATGTCGAAGACCCAGTTGTTGATAGGCCCTGCGAATGATTCATTGTTGCCGAAATAGTGGCAGAGAAGTGTGGCGTAGGCGGATGTCATAAGGTCGATGGCTTCCCCGTCGCCGATCTGCTCGTTGGTGAAGACTCCCTGCGGTTTTGTGTCGAGAAGGTCGTTGCACGATGTGGCCGCCATACCGAATGCGAGTATTGCCGAGGCGTATAGTGCTTTCTTAGCTGTATGCTTTAGATTTTTCATTGTTTCCTTGATTGTGATGGGTTAGAACTGGAGGTTCACGCCGAAAGTGAATGTACGTGGGCGGGGATAAGCGCCGTTGTCGATCACGGCTCCGTATTCGCCGGGGAGGATCTCGGGGTCAAGACCTTTATACTTAGTCATCGTGAAGACGTTTTCTACCTGTCCGAAGATATTCAGGTTGCTGCATGCGAACTTCTCGGTGATGTGTCTGGGAAGTGTGTATGAGAGCTTCAGGTATTTCATCTTCATGTAGGATCCGTCCTGCACATAGTAGGTGGAGAAGCGGGTCTCGTTGTTGGCGTCGGTGAGCGAAAGCGCCGGGATGTCGGAGTTTTTGTTTTCCGGTGTCCATGCGTTCAGGATGTCTGCGGCGTGGTTGGTGTTGGTGTTGGCGCGTCCGAAGGAGTAGAGCTGTCCTTTCATGGCATTATGGATGTCGAAACCGAAGTCTCCGGAGAAGAACATGTCGAGGGTGAAAGCCTTGTATTTGAACGCGAGGTTGATACCCATGGAGAGGTCAGGATTGGGGTCGCCTATGAAGCAGCGGTCTGCATCTGTGATGTATCCGTCGCCGTTCAGGTCGCGATACATAAGGCGTCCCGGAGCTGCACCCTGCTGCACTGCGTGGTTGGCTACTTCTTCAGTAGACTGGAAGATGCCGTCGCATACGTAGCCGTAGTAGATGCCCATAGGCTGGCCTGGTACGAGACGTTGGTCTCCTCCGATGAATTCCTGACGGTTGTTGAGCTTGAGCAGCTTATTCTTATACTGGGAGATATTGACAGATCCACTCCATGAGAAGTCGCCGTAGCTCGGAGAGTTGTAGGCCACCGTCACTTCCCAACCGTTGTTGCGCATCGATCCGGTGTTGAGCCAGGTGGCTGCGTTCTCGCCTGCGACGCTTAGTGCCGGAGGAATGGTGAGCATATCGGTGGTCTTCTTGATATAGTAGTCAGCGCTCAGATTCAAGGCTCCATGCAGGAAGGTGAAGTCTATACCGATGTTGTTCTGTGTCGTGGTCTCCCATTTGAGGTCAGGATTTCCTGTAGCGGCCAGCGTTATGCCTGAGGTGGTCGATGAGTTAGTGCCTGCGAGGTCATATGCGCCATTGCCTGTATTGAAGATGTAGGTGGAGTATGCTGGGTAGAGCGCGGGAATATTGGCGTTACCGTTCTGTCCCCATGAGTAGCGGATTTTCATGTCGGTCAGGATATCGTTTTCAGGGAAGAAGGCTTCCTGCGTCGGGCGCCATGCTACGGAAGCGGCGGGGAATATGCCCGAGCGGTGTCCTTTCGCGAATCGCGAGTTTTCGTCGCGGCGGATGGTGAAGGAGAGGAGGTAGCGGTCCATGAAGTTATAGTCAACCTTTGCGAAGAGTGAGAATACCGACCACTGTGTCTTGCCTCCTCCGTTGTTGCGGGTTCCCGTGCCGGCTCCGATCTGCATGTAGTCGGGGTCTTCGAATGCGTATCCCTCGCGGCTTGCCGAGAGGTCGCGGAATGTGTAGCCGATAGCCTCGGTGCCGAGCAGAGCGGTCAGGAAGTGCTTGTCGTTGAAGTTCTTCACATAGTTGGCGGTGTTGGTCCAGGTCCAGGTGTCGCCCTGGCCGTATACGTCGCTGACGGAGTTGACGTCGTTGGCATTGATACGGCGTCCGAGATTGTGGTTGAAATATTGTGAGTGCTCGATGCCTATGTTGGTCTTTAGGGTAAGGCCTTCTACGGGATAGACCTCGAGGAAAGCGTTGCCGAGGATTCTCCATGAGTTGGATGAGTTGTCGGCGGCATTGGCTATCTGCTGAATGGGGTTGGCAAGGTCAGACTTGATGAGGGTCATTGGGTTTGCCCATTCTCCGTTGAGACCTTTCACGGGGAGTGCCGGCATCTGTGAGAGTGCGGTGAAGGGTATGCCTCGGTCGCCGGCCACATCCATGCCTCGGTTGCTCCAGTGGGCTACGAGGAGGTTTTCTCCTACGGCCACGTACTTGTTGAAGTTATAGCGCGAGTTAAGACGTGCGGAGATGCGCTGGTAATATGTGTCGATGATGTTGCCGTTCTGGTTGATGTAGTTGGCGGAGAAGAGGACCGAGCCTTTCTCCGTATTGTTGGAGATCGAAGCTGTCAGGTTGTTGGTGAGGGCGGTGTGGTAGACCTGATCCTGCCAGTCGGTGTTGGCGGTCGGGAAGTTGGGATTGCCGTCTGCGTATTTCTGAAGCACCGGTGCAGGGCCGTCGCCGTAGAGTACATGTGAAGGTGTGATACCTGAGTTGCGTGAAGCCATCCAGTAAGCCTGTCCCCACTGCTCTGCGTTCATTACATCATAACGTTTTGCGATGGTCTGTGCTGATATGGCGTAGTTGACGTTGACGCTCATGCGGTCGCCTTTGCCATGCTTTGTGGTGATGATCACTACGCCGTTGGCTGCGCGGGAACCGTAGATAGAGGCGGAAGCCGCGTCCTTGAGCACCTGCATAGTCTCGATGTCGGAGGGGTTGATGCAGTTGATGTTGTCGGTCGGTACCCCGTCGATTATGTATAGGGGATCGTTGCTTGAGTTGGCGGTCGACATACCGCGCACGCGGATTGATCCGGTACCGCCCGGAGCTGCGTCAGGCACTACGTTTACGCCCGGCATCTTGCCGGCCATTGAGTTCATGATATTGCCGGAGTTCTCGCTGAGGGGCTCCTTCATGTTCATTACCGAAACAGCGCCTGTAAGGTCGGCCTTGCGTACCGTCTGGTAGCCGACGACCACCACTTCGTCGAGAAGCGCCGCGTCTTCTTCAAGATGTACGGTCAGTTGGGGAGCGGCCTTCACCTCGACGGTCTTGTATCCTATATAGGAGATCGTCAGGTCTGATCCCTGGGGAACCTTTAACTCAAAATTGCCGTCGAAGTCGGTGGCTGTTCCGGCTTTGGTCTGAACGCAGAGCACCGTGGCTCCGATCAGCGGTTCTCCGTCGGTCTTGGAGATCACCGTTCCGTTCACTGTGATGTCCTGCGCATATGCGAAAACCGATGTCAGGAGCATCAGGAGTGAGATTAAGATTGATTTTTTCATAAATATGGGTTTAGTAAATGATTATTGCGATTTGAAAATTTCATGCCGCAAAGTTAGCGTAAACCCTTATTATACATATATGAAGAATCTTGCATCCACTATCAAAAAAAGCGAGATGCAAGATTTGTCATAGTCTTCGCAACAAATTTATCAGTGATGTGCGATTTTTTACAAGTTTTCAGCGAATTTCTTAAAAGGTGTCTTCTATACGGTTCTCGTTTTCCAGTCTTCTATGCAGCGTGTTTCTGATGAGAAGTTGACACCGATTTCGATGATCGGGCGGCCGTCAGCCTGAAATTTACGGGAGTATTTCTTATCTTCTATCTGCTTCAGTGCTTCGTCGGAGCTTTTGTCGTATTTCAGCTCGATTACATAGATGTAGTCCTCTGTCTTGATGACGATGTCGATGCTTCCGTCGGATGTGGTGGATTCAGCTTCGGTCTCCAGACCTACGAGATCCATCAACAGGAAAAAGGCATTGTGGAAGTTATTCTCATTGTCCATCTTCATCTTGAAGTGGACTCCGGCAAAATATGCCTGAAGGCATTTCATAGCTGCATCTGCATTTCCGAGTATGAAATACATCACCATGTCTGAGATGATTTTCTTCTCCTCTTTGTCGGAAAGGCTTTTGACGTAGTAAGGGAGAAGAACTTTGAAAAGGCCGTCCTTGACCTCATCGTTGGGAATTCCAAGCTTGTATCGTCTGATTTTCGGATGATAACTCTTAATTGTCAGGTATCCGGTCTGATAAAGGAGTGCGAGAGGCTGCGGCGTCAACAAGTCGAGCCCTTTCAGGTCGTCTTCCGTACAGTAAGTGTCAAACATTTCAGGAAGATTGGCGTTAACACGTTTCAAGGTCTTGGCGACGATTCTGGGCATACCTGTGTCGTTCCAATAGTTGGCGATCTTAGAGTCTGCCATTGCATTGAGAATCGACCACGGGTTGTAGATGTCGCTGCCTTCGGCGGCGAATCTGTAGCCGTCATAATTCTTTTTCAGTCTCATACATGCCTCTTCACATGAGATGCCTTCCTTTTCTGCTAATTTTGCAATCCCCGGTTTAAAGCAGTCGAGCAGTTCTTTTTCTGTTATGCCGCAGATATCCGCGAACTCATCTAAAAAGGTTATATCTCGAATGTTATTGAGGTCGGAGAAGACGCTCAGTTTACCGAATCGGCTTACTCCGGTGAGGAATACAAGACGTATATGCTCAGCCGAGCTTTTGAAGTTGGAGTATATGGCGGAAAGACGGTTGCGGTAATGCTCTATATTCTCTTTGTTGTGAATATTGGCTACCAGGGGTTTGTCATATTCGTCAACGAGTATCACCACTTGTCTGCCGGTCTTTTTATGTGCAGCCTCCAGGATAGTGCTGAATCGTTGTGAATAGTCGCTGTCTTTGACATCCACATCATATGTTTTCTCCCACTTTCTGAAAAGACGGTCGATTACACCGTCAAGCCTTCCAGACTCCTCATAACTGTCAGTGTTTAGGTCAAGACGGAACACAGGATATGGGTTCCAATCCCAATCAGTGGAATCAATGTAAAGACCTTCAAAGAGTTCCCGGCGTCCTTCGAAGAAATACTGTAGTGTAGACAGAAATAGACTTTTCCCGAATCGTCGAGGGCGTGCGAGGAAATAGTATTGAGACCCATTCACTACTATATTTTCTATGAATGCTGTCTTATCAACGTAGAGCGCATGGCCTTCGCGTAGTATCTTGAAGTCCTGCTGGCCGATTGGATAATTCTGTTTCTGATCCATAATTAAGTATTTTGCTACAAAAATAGTGTTTTTTTGCGAACTTCGCAAATCTTATTTCATATCGGCAAAATACCTATTGAAGTTTCTGGCGGGTCTCGGTCGGAGTCTCGCCGTAGGCTTCGCGGTAGCATTTGGTGAAGTAGGCGGGTGTGGAGAAACCTACTTCGTAGCCGATCTCGGAGATACTCTTCTCCGAACCGGTGACGAGGGCGCGGGCCTTCTTCAGGCGCAGGTTGCGGATAAGTTCGGCGGGGGAGTAGTTGGTGATGGCCTTAATCTTTCTGTAGAACTGGGTGCGTTCGAGTCCCATCTTCGATGCGAGGCTGTCGACGGTCGTATCCGGATTTCCCATGTCTTCCCGGAATATATTGAGGAAACGGGCATAGAATTCATTCTCCACATCCTTATGCGGAAGAGCCTTTCCTTCAAAGGTCTTCTCCTTTCCTTTTTCTTTGTCGACAGTCTTTTTCGAACCTTCGATGGCCTTCGTGGCAGGATTCTGCCATAGATCCTTGATGATCTGACGGTTTCGTATGAGACTTGCGCTGCGAGATTTCAGCACGTCGGTCGAGAAGGGTTTCGACAGGTAGCCGTCAGCTCCGTTATCGTAGCCCTGTACGCGCTGCTCGTCCATGGAGCATGCGGTGAGCATAAGCACCGGTATGTGTGAGGTGACGGGTTCCTGCTTCAGGCGGCGGCAGCATTCCAGACCGTCCATTACCGGCATCATCACGTCGCATATCACGAGGTCGGGTACATATTTGGCTGCTTTCCTGAGACCTTCGCTTCCGTTGCCGGCCGTGATCACGTTGTAATCCGGATTGAGGAGTTCGCCTACCATCTCCCGGATATCTCTGTTGTCGTCTATGACGAGCACCAGAGGTTTGTCGGATCCGAACTCCGGGTCTCCCTCGATGTTGTCGAGTTCCGCCTCTACAGCGGAGGCTTCTATCTGCTTGTCGACGGACTGGGATATGTCTGCTACATGCACGACAGGAAGGGTAACGATAAACACCGTGCCCTTGTTGAGCTCGCTTTCCACCTCAATTGTGCCTCCATGGAGCTCCACGAAAGCCTTTGCAAGTGACAGTCCGATGCCTGACCCTTTCGGGTGTATGCGGTCTACCTGATAGAACCGGTCGAAGATATTTCCGAGATCCCGCTCGCTGATTCCTTCTCCGGTATCGGCAACGCGGAGCGTAAGCTTTCCGTCGTTTATTGCATACGATATTGTGATGGAACCGTTGTCGCGGGTATACTTGAATGCGTTGGAGACTAAGTTGAAGAACACACGCTCCATTTTCTCCACGTCGATGGCGAGATCTAATGGAGCATCTCCATCCGGCGCGTCGAGGCGCAGCCTGATGTCGCGTTTGCGGGCCAGCTGCATGAAGGAGTCGGTCCAGTCGTTGACCGTCTGCCTGAAATTCACCTCGGTGAGATGCAGCTTGAGTTTGCCGTTCTCATATTTGCGGAAGTCAAGTATCTGATTGATGAGACGCTGCAGGATCCTGACATTCTTGTCGGCTATCTTGATCAGTACATGCTGGGATGTCGTGAGATTAGTGGCCGAGGCGAGCTGCGCTACGGGTTCCGCGATCAGGGTGAGTGGTGTGCGGAGATCATGGGATACGTTGGTGAAGAACATCAGTTTGGACTGAGTGGCGTCTTCCAGCTTGCTGTTGAGTTCCTGGAGCTGGTCGCGTTGCTCAGCGAGCTGGTCGCGTTGCGATTCAAGCTCATGGTTCTGCTTAAGTAGAACCTCACGATGTCGTTTGTGCTGCCAGTAGACGCGGAGCACAAGGAAGACCACTCCGAAGAGAAGCAGGATTATGGCTATGCAGGCATAGAAGAGAGATTTCTGTGTGGCATACTGGGCCCAGTAGTCGTCAATGCGTTTCTTGAGGATTATTATCTTGTCGGTCTCTTCCTCAAGGGTTTCGTTCTGACGCAGCAGGATGTCGGCATTGCTGATGTCTACGGCAGATGATGCGGGCATGATGGTCACCCTGTCGAAGGGCTCGCCCTTCAGTATGGCAAGGGCGGTCTTTATAACCCTGTGTCCTTCGGTAGGATATAGGAAAGTGGCGTCTATGACGCTGTCGGCTACCGCCTTTATTCCTATCTCGGGAGCTGCGTCGATACCTATTATCTTGATGTTGTCGCGTCCTAAGGCACGTGCGGCTTCCGACGCGCCTATGGCCATACGGTCGTTGTGGGCGAATATCACGTCGACATCCGGGTATAGCTTGAGGAGCGAGTCGACTACCGGGAGAGCATCCTCCTTCTTCCAGTTTGCTGTGGCTCCGGCGAGGATGTTACCTCCGTTGGCAGTGAATTCAGTGGAGAATCCCTCGTGCCGTCCTTCGGCGGGGGTGGATCCTCTTAACCCGTATACTTCCAAAGCATTGGGGTTCTGTCCTGTTACGCTGAGAGCAAAATGAGCGGCTGCCTTTCCAAGACCGACATCGTCGGCACCTATACGTGCCGTGTAGCTATCACCGTCTATGTTGCGATCGAATATAATCACGGGCAGGCCGGTATCATAGATTTTCTTTATGACAGGGGTGAGGGTAGCGGCCTCGTTTGGAGACACTATGATAATATCAAACCCGTTGTCGATGAAGTAATTGATGTCGTCTATCTGTTTGCGGCTGTCATCGTCGGCAGAGCGGATCTCGACTTCAGCGTCTTCATGATACATTATCTCGCGCTGTATCTCTTCGTTCATCTTCCTTCGCCAGTCGTCCTGGCTGCATTGCGACACTCCGATCTTGTAGACTTTCTCCTCCTTGCATGCGGATAGCAGCGTTAGGCAGAGGCAAAGAATGAAGAGTATGAATTTCCCGTTTAGTTTCATATTTAAGATTGACGGCATTCGGTTATAAGTTCATGTCAGGTTTAGATTGCAAAGTTAGCAATAATCTTCGAATATCAAAGAAAAAAGGTAAGAAAAGATGTCCCGATTCGTGGGAATCGAGACATTATAATATGGGGTTTGGTATAAAGACGCGTGGGTGGAGGCTGGAAGCCTCCGTTCCATGGCTTGCGCGGTCTATAGTCAGTCTTTTGATTCAGGGGCGTGGTCGATGAGGTCCATGAAGTCGAGTAATTTTTTAGGGAATATCGCTTACGCGTAGATGGTCAATGGCCTTTCTGATGAATTCGGATTTAAAGATCTGTCCTTTGCGTGTGCTCCATTTCTGCATCTCAGTGCTGACTGTTGATTCCAATGTATTTCGGTCTTCCTGTTTCCAGGCCGATGCCGGACTGAGACGGTGAAGAATGAAATCGACAGTCGACAGTAATTCCAGAGAGTAATTGGAATAAAAAGTCCGTAGCAATGCTTTTGTTTTGTCGCAGATTTCCAAAAAACGGTTATCATTGAATCCCTGTAGATATGCTAATGCTTCCTTCTCTGCATCATCCGTAAGCCATATGAAATCAAACGGTCTGGCCTCAAGCGCTGTCATTCCCTTTATATAACTTCCGTTGAGGTGATACAGCACATGTGCTACCTTCCCGCCGGAGTATGGCCCATAGATGTATGGTTTGAAATCGATCTTGAAAATATCCTTGGCGCCGAGCCGTTGCATGAAATAAATCAGTTTCTCAGCAGCGAAGACTGAGGCGAATTCTCCAAACCTGCAGATATCCGCCAGCATTATTATGAGCATAGCCCGGGCCGGAGTAAGTCTGATTCTTTCGGATTTCATTTTCTCCGATATTTTCGGTGAAGGCTCGTATATATGTATATCACAATCTAAATCCGCCAATGATTCCTCCATCATTGCTTTCACACGTTGCCACTCCAGACCGCCGTTATGGGAGCCCAGGGCGGGAATGGCTATGGATTTTATTTTTCTTTCCCATATTTCTTTTCTGAGAGCGACAAGTCCTTGGGATATGAAGCTGTATTCAGAGGGGTATCGCCAATGTCTTTTTGTCGGGAAGTTGATTATCGTTTTACGTCCGTATATTTCATTCGCCTCTTCTGTGACGAGCAGTTCTCCAATATTAAGCTTTTTCTCCTTGCAGATCTGCCGGTATATGCGGTAGTTCTCAGGAAAAGCCTCCTTGAATTGCAAGGCGATTCCTTTTCCCATCACACCCACGGTATTGACTGTATTGACTAAAGCATCCGCCTTACTGTCGAATATGTTTCCTATAATGTAATGTATCATACTTAAGTCAGAAATAATAATTTGGTGCGACTTTAATCATCTCCTCAGCTATGCCATATTTAAGCAAAATAGCTTTCGCCTCTTCATTATAAACAACGTATCCTCTGATATATTTTGCCGGAATATCGGATTTTACCAGTAATTCCGCCTCTTTGCGTCTCTTAAGGTCCAAGTCGGAATCTGAATTCCAGTATCTTGCATAGACATCGTCATAATCGATTATGTTATCTATATCTTTCAAATAGTCCTTTCCGAAGTAATCTGTGAGTGCGTTCAATGCATGTCCGTTCGTGAAGAAACAGTCAAGATTGCTTTCCTTGATGTCATTCAGTCGCAGAACGCAGTATATGATCTTCTCTGCGTTCTGGCGAGTCACCCCGTTGTAGCCGTGTTGTATTACGTAGAGCATCGGTGATCTTGGTCCAAAATAGAAGGGGATACACTCCCGGATACTGATGTCTTTAAAAGTATAGTCTTTCCTGATGTCAATTATCTGTGTATCGCCGATGCTTACATAATTGGGATTGCGATTGGGCGAAGCATAAGTTGTAATCCCATATTTTATAATATGGGGTATATTTTCAATATGAGTGATGCGAAATGCGTATTTCAAATGCTTCGTATTCATTTATGGTCTCATGTGTATGGCCTATCAATAACCTGATTACTGATTATAGGTTAGTGAGTAGGATAGGGACTGCAAAATTAGCAAAAATATCGGAATATCGGCAAAAAAGGTCAGAAAAAGGATGTCCCGATCCGGGGGAATCGGGACAATGTCATAGGGGGTTTGGTATAAAGACGCGTGGGTGGAGGCTGGAAGCCTCCGTTCCATGGCTTGCGCGGTCTATGGTCAGTCTTTTGATTCAGGGGCGTGGTCGATGAGGTCCATGAAGTCGTCGAGCTTCGGGGTTATGATGATTTCGGTGCGGCGGTTGCGCTGCTTGCCGACTTCGGAGTCATTGTCTGTGATGGGGTTGAACTCTCCTCGTCCGGCTGCGGAGAGGCGCTGAGGATTGATGCCGAACTTGTTCTGGAGCACCTGCACGATTGATGAGGCGCGGAGCGCCGAGAGGTCCCAGTTGTTGCGGATGTTGGTCTTCGAGATGGGCACGTTGTCGGTGTTGCCTTCCACGAGCACGTCGAAGTCCTTGTAGTCCTTGAGTATCTTTGCGATCTTGGAGAGTGTCTCCATTGCGCGGTCGCTCACCTCATAGCTTCCGCTCTTGAAGAGCATGTTGTCAGCGAGGGAAATGTATACCACGCCCTTAAGCACTTTCACGTCGACATCTTTAAGTTCGTCGTTGCTAAGGGAGCGTGTCAGTTTATTTGTGAGGGCGATATTGAGTGAGTCTGATTTTGACTTGGCGTCTACGAGCTGCTTTATGTATTTGTTGGAGGCGTTGATCTCGTCTACAAGCTTGGCGATGTTGACGCTTCCCTGATTGTTGGCGTCAAGGCTCTTGTCGAGGGTCTGCTTGAGCTGACCCATACCTTTCTTTAGTTCCTCGTTGCTTCTGGTGGCAGACTCAAGCTGGGATGTGAGGTTGCGTGATTCAGCGTTGCAGTTGATGAGGGCTTCTTTGGTGGAGCCGTATTCGCTCTGGAGGTTGTCATATTTACTCTGTAGCTCTGCATATTTCTTATTGGAGACGCAACTTGTAGCGGCGAGTCCGATAAGTACTGCGGCAAAGGCTATGATCTTCACTTTCATGGCTTTTGGGTTTTAGTTGTTTGATAAGTCTTTTCCTATATAAACGCAAATACCTCCTAAAATGTTATGCGTCGCTTATATGGCCTCCCGGTCGTCAATGGATAAGGGGGGAGTTTTTTTGTTGCAATGATGATTCATTCAGTTTGCATTTATTTCAATCCGATTTCAAAGAATTACATAGTGATAAACAATCAGTTAAATGTGTATTTTTGAGAGGGTGGAAGTTTGTTTTTTATGTTTTAAAGGTGTAAATTTGCAAAGTGATTCTAAGCACAACATAAATGTGATTATAAAAATGTGATTTTTGAATATGACTTACAAAGCTACGCGGACGGCTCTCTGGGAAGAGGGCCGTCCGATTTTTCGGGTATGACAAACCGTGCATGATGTGTAAATTTTGTTGCAGTACACGAAATTTAACATATCTTGCACGTTTTTTTATCGTTGATTTTCAATATTTGTTGTAGTTTTGCAGTGTCGAAGCGAGGAGAATTAAGCTATCAGCTTTAAGCAGTCAGCTATCAGATTTAAGTCTTAAGAGCTGCGCGACTCCCTGAACGATACCGGACGCACGAGACGTGCGTCCCTACCAAAAGGAAAATTCATGCATAAAGATTAGATAGGTTATTAAGTTTTTAGGTTATTAGGTTCGAAATTGGTACTACGGAAAACACAAGGTAACTAAGGTTTTTAGGTTCGAACGCATCCGGAGGAGAGTCTCCGGCAGAAGGAATCCTCCGGATGCGCAATTAAAAACAACAATCGGGAAACTAAAAAAACAATATATATATGACTAATATCAAACGATTCTTTACAGCGATGACAGCAATGGGAATAATGGCCTCGACCTCCCTGCCGGCTGTGGCTGCCGACGACCTCAAGATCGAGCATCTGGGCGTCAACAATACCCTCGTAAGGGTGACAGGCGGAGACCAGTATCTGATGCTCCCTGTGCAGGAGAATATCGACGACGCCCGCATCAACGTGCTTGTAGATGGAAAAATCGCCGATACCTTTTATGTGCGTCTCGCCAAGTCGAAAACCGACTATGTCGTACCGTTCGATCTCTCGCCGTATAAAGGCAAGAACGTGGTGCTTGACATAGTCACACCCCAGAGCCGCAGCACTGTGCGCGAGGCGAAGGAAGACACCTGCTGGAAGGGTATGACCCTCACCGAGACCTTTGACATCCAGGACACAGAAGACCAGTACCGTCCGGCATATCACCACGCTCCCTTGTATGGATGGATGAATGACCCCAACGGTATGTTCTACAAGGACGGTGTCTGGCACCTATACTACCAGTACAATCCCTACGGATCGAAGTGGCAGAATATGACATGGGCACACTCCACAACGAAAGACCTCGTCAACTGGAACCATGAGCCCATCGCCATCCGTCCTGACGGACTTGGCTCGATCTTCAGCGGAAGCAGTGTCATAGACCATGAAGGTACGGCCGGCTTCGGCAAGGATGCAGTGATAGCACTCTTCACATCGGCAGGCACAAGCCAGATGCAGAGCCTTGCCCACAGCTCAGACAACGGCATGACCTTCACCAAATATGACGGAAATCCGATCCTTACACTTGAAAGTGAAGCCCGTGACCCGAACATGTTCTGGAATCCGGAGACAAAGGAGTGGAACCTTGTGCTTGCCCACGCTCTCGACCATGAGATGCTTTTCTTCACTTCTCCCGATCTCAAGACCTGGACGCTACAGAGCGGTTTCGGCAAGGGTGAGGGGTGCCAGGACGGCGTATGGGAATGTCCTGACCTGTTCCAGCTCCCGGTAGCTGGAACCAACGAGAAGAAATGGGTACTCATATGCAACATAAATCCCGGCGGTCCATTCGGTGGCTCAGCGATACAGTATTTCACCGGCGACTGGGACGGCAAGACCTTCAAGGCCGACACCGACGCACAGGGAAAAGTGCCTACCAAATGGCTTGACTTCGGTAAGGACAACTACGCCTTAGTAAGCTGGAGCGACGCACCTGACGGACGACGCACCGCTATCGGCTGGATGAGCAACTGGCAGTATGCAGCCGACGTGCCGACCCAGCAGTTCCGCAGCGCCAACACCCTTCCCCGTGAAATCGGACTCTTCAAGGGACCGGACGGCCAGATCTACGCATCAAGCGCACCTTCACCCGAACTTATATCGCTGCGCGGACGCCTCACCCTCAGCAAGGGAAGCGTGAAGGCGGCCAAGAAACCGGTAAGCTTCGCCCTTCCTGCAGAAAACAAGGGAATCTGCGAGATTCTTTTTGACATCGACGGTGGTGACAAGGATAACGTCTGCCTCACCCTCTCCAACAAAGCCGGGGACAAGGTGGACATGGTCTACGACCCACAGGCCCATACATTCTCTTTTGACCGCCGTAACAGCGGTATCGTGAACTTCAGCGAGAACTTCCCCGCAGTGACAGTATCTCCTACATTCGAGAAAAGCGGAAAGATATCGCTCCGGATCTTCGTCGACAAGTCAAGCATCGAGGTGTTCGGCAACGACGGACAGTTCGTATTGACAAATCTCGTATTCCCCACTGAACCTTACAGCACTCTGTCTGTTTCCTCTATCGGAGGGAAGGCAAAGATCAGCAACCTAAAGATTTATTCACTGAAAAACTAACAGCACACAGAATATGGCACAATCAGTCGCTACAGACCGCAAATCCTTCATGATGCAGATCATCCCGGTCATGCTCTGCTTCTTCTCGATGGGTTTCGTTGACCTCGTGGGCTCAGCCACCAACTTCGTAAAGGTCGACCTCAACCTCTCTGGCGCCCAGGCAGGTTTCATCCCCTCCCTCGTATTCTTCTGGTTTCTTATTTTCTCGGTGCCTACAGGCATCCTGATGAACAAGATAGGACGTAAGAAGACCGTTCTCCTGTCGCTCCTTCTCACTCTCGTCTCCCTCGTGATTCCGATGTTCCATACCGGCTATTATACGATGCTCGTGGCCTTCTCCCTCCTTGGAATCGGCAATGCCGTGATGCAGACATCGCTCAATCCGCTCGTATCCGGTCTCATCAATCCCGCGCGTCTTGCGTCGACCCTTACCTTCGGCCAGTTTGTGAAGGCCCTTGCTTCACTTCTCGCACCTTATCTGATGGCTTGGGGAGCTGCCATGATGATGCCCACCTTCGGACTTGAATGGAGAGTGGTGTTCCCGATTTTTGCAGCTGTGTGTCTTCTCTCTATCGCCGCTCTCGGAGCTACCCCCATCACTGAAGAGCAACCTGACAAGGTGACAGGCTTCAAGGAGTGCGTAGTGCTTCTCCGCATACCCTTCGTGCTTCTCTGCTTCCTCGGCATCATGTGTCATGTAGGCATCGACGTAGGAACCAACACCTTCGCTCCGCAGATTCTGACCGAAAGGTTCGGCCTCAGCGTAGAGGACGCCGTGATAGGCACTCAGATCTACTTCTATTTCCGCACAGGCGGCTGTCTTCTCGGCTCTTTCATCCTTGCAAAGATGTCTGCCAAGTCCTTCTTCGCCTTCAGCGTCTTCTGCATGATGCTCGGCATGATCGGTCTTTTCGTAGCTTCCTCGCAGTTCCTCGTGCTCGCCGCCATCGCGTGCATCGGCTTCGGCAACTCGAATATCTTCAGCGTCGTATTCGCACAGGCCCTCAACCGTCAGCCCAAGGAGAAGAATGAGGTTTCCGGCCTTATGATCATGGGTCTTTTCGGCGGCACGGTATTCCCCCTATGCATGGGCTTTGCCCAGGATGCGGTAGGCGTAGCCGGCGCGGTAGCCGTGATGACTCTCGGCGTGCTCTACCTTGCGTTCTACACGCTTAAGATCAAGAACGCTTGATCAATTCATAATGCACAAAGCATAATCAGCTACGCTCTGCAAAGAGTTAAAGCAAAAGCCAATTTATCATCAATAATTAATCATTCATCATTATATTATATTCATGAAAGACTTTGTAGTAGGAATGGGTGAGGCCCTCTGGGATATCCTTCCTGAAGGAAAGAAAATCGGTGGAGCACCCGCTAACTTCGCATATCACGTGTCACAGTTCGGACTTCCCAGCTGTGTAGTAAGCGCGGTGGGCGACGACCATCTCGGCAAGGAGATCCTCGACAATCTCACCTCCAAGGGACTCAACCAGCTTATCTCCATCGTGCCTTATCCTACGGGCACCGTTCAGGTGGAGCTCGATGAGGCCGGTATCCCGATGTATGACATCAAGGAGAATGTGGCATGGGACAACATTCCCTTCAATGAGGCCCTCGAGGGTCTTGCAAAGAAGACCAAGGCAGTCTGCTTCGGTTCGCTTGCCCAGCGCAACGTAGTATCGCGCGAGACTATCAACAAGTTTCTTGATGCTATGCCCCAGACGGAAGACTCCCTGGTGGTGTTTGATGTCAACCTCCGTCAAGGTTTCTACACCAAGGAGATCCTCTGCAACTCCATGGAGCGTTGCAACATCCTTAAGATCAACGATGAGGAACTCGTCACAGTGAGCCGTATGTTCGGCTATCCCGGCATCGACCTTCAGGATAAGTGCTGGATCCTCCTCGGCAAATACAACCTCAAGATGCTCATCCTGACCTGCGGCGTCAACGGCAGCTATGTGTTCACTCCGGGCAACGTCTCCTTCCAGCCGACTCCGAAGGTAGAGGTGGCCGACACTGTAGGCGCCGGCGACTCATTCACAGCCGCCTTCATCGCAAGCATCCTCAAGGGCAAGACTGTACCCGAAGCCCATTCTATCGCCGTACGCACCTCCGCCTTCGTCTGCACCAAGAAAGGCGCGATGCCCGTGCTTCCCTCCGAGCTGACGGAGTGACGTGGTGCGTAGTGCGTGATGCGTATCGCGTGGTGCGATTTGCGTGGTGCGTGAATAGAGATAAACATCTATCTTCTTTAACTTTGAAGTCTCCTGCTGCATCTCTCGCGGCAGGAGACTTCGCCATTCTAAGTGTAATGCATAGTTGCCTGACTTGAATCGAATCTTTTCCAAAAGTGGGTAAAAATACCTACTTTTGGAAAAGATTCGAATTTATATATTATGTGGAGGAAATGGAGGAAGTACCCTGAATCGCTGTCCACAAACCGAATTTCAACGGATGGGATTTGTAGAAGATCGATTTGGTAAATTTGATTCAGGCATTTGGTAATTTCAGTTCAGATTGCTAAGAAACAGTGATTTGCATCATTATTACCAAGCAATTGGCGCATGGGAGTTTTGAGGAGGGAGCCACATTCTGTAATTTTGCGGTGTCGAAAGACAGGAACCTTTTCATGAACTAAACAACTTTAAAATACTACCCATGACGC
>JAIDSM010000177.1 GCA_029061225.1 Muribaculaceae bacterium | reverse complement strand
TTCTTCGCCCGCAAGCGTCTCCGCGAGCAGCTCGCTGACTTCGCTTACTGATCATAATGATCAATTATAAATGATCATGATCAATTAACTCAGGATGCCCACAAAATAAGAAAAACACATCACACTATATACGACACACTATAAGCTATATTGCAAGAAATACCTTGAAAAACACATTGACCTTGATCTGAATCCGATACTTGAAAAACATACTCAAAGAAATACTGAAAACACGCAATGTCCTTAATCTGATTTACAATATATATATCGACCTTAATCAAAAAATTCAATACTGTGAAGACAAAATGGTCCCGCTTCAGGAGAAGCGGGACCATTTTGTCTAATACTCATTTACCCGTGAGGGTCGTGGATGTTTCGGTCAGAGCTTGATACGGACGTTGCCGATGAGGTAGAGGCCGCTGTCGAGGCCGTCAATGACGTTACGTCCTTCAGCTACATTCACTGTGCGTGCAATCCTGCCGTCGAGTGTGAATACCGAAATCTTCATTGCCCTGTCGGAATATACTACTGCCATTCCGGCTTCCTTGCAGACCTTTATTCCGTCAAGGCTTATGGTTTCTACCGCGTCCATTCCGGTCACGACGAGCTCGCTCATCTCTGAATCGAAGAGTCCGTCGGCAAAAGCCTTTGCACGTACAGTCGTGCCGTTTTCTACAGATAGAGGACCTTCGTAGATGGAGCTTTCTTCGGTAGGCTCACTGCCGTCGGTAGTATAGCGGATTACGGCACTTTCCGTAGCACAGCTGATCACTACGGCATTGTTGTCAATGTCTTCCGTTATCTCGGGCGCGGCTGTCTGCCAGTCGGCGTAGACAAACTCATAGGAAGATATCTGTGAGTCAAGGAAGCCACTGCGGCGTCCGAAGAAGCGGACGGTGCAGTCTGAGTCGAGCGCGATCGGTTCGGTGTAAAGGGTCCATGCGTCAATGTCTTCCGGAGCAGCCTCAGCGTCGAGCGTATACCAGATGGATGCGGCCTCGTCCCATATGGAAAGGTTGAGGTGCAGGTTCTCGAAGGCTGCGTTGGGCATCATCATCATCATGTTGGCTACCGTGTATTCGCTAACCGCCGACTCGAAGAGAGAGTCGGAGAAGGCACGGGCACGGAAAGTGCAGTTCTGTGTGATGAATACGGGCTCGGTATAGAGCTCGCTTTCCTCTGTGGGCTCGGAACCGTCGGTAGTATAGCGTATCTCCGCACCCTCGGTCTCGGTCGTCATCACGATAGAGCGGCCGTCCTCGCTTCTGTCGATCATAGGAGTCTCCGCCATATAATTGGCGCGCAGGAAGACAAATGTCTCGATGTCGGAGTCGTTGAAGTTCTCGCGGCGCGAGAAGAAGTATACGTTGCAGTTCTCAGTGAGTGCGACCGGATTCGAATAGAGTGTCCATGCCTCGATGTCGTCGGGCATGGCCTCGGTATCGGTAGTATAGAAGATGTCCGCCTCCGGGTCGCTGCATGAGAGGAACAGCTCCTTATTCTCGAATACGGCTGTCGGAACAGGGACCGCTATGTTTGCCACCACAAAATCCGTGACTTCAGAATCGAACAGACCCTTCACGAAGGCGCGTGCGCGGAATGTCCCGTTGCATACGATCAGCACAGGTTCGGTGTAGAGGGTGCTTTCAGCCGTCGGTTCCGAGCCGTCGGTGGTGTATCGTATCTCGGCTCCTTCGGTAGGAGTCTCCATGACGATATGCGTGCCCTCCTCATTGCGCTCGATAGTGGGAACGGCTACCTGCCAGTCAGCACGCTGGAATACGAACGTCTGCACGTCGGAAGCGTTGGCATCGTCGTCGCCCGCAAAGAAGCGGTATGTGCGGTCTTCCGTGAGCGGGAGAGGTCCCTCATAGAGTGTCCATGCCTCGATATCGTCAAGACTGAGATCCGGATCGGTGGTGTACCAGATGCTTACTCCCTCGTCAGGAGTCGAGAGCACGAGTGTGAAGTTGTCGTAGGTGGCGGTAGGCACGGAGAGTTTCTCGTTGCCGATGATGTATTCCGATATTTCGGAAGCATACATGTTGTCGGCGAATACCCTTGCGCGGTAGGTGGCACCTTCCTGAATGCGGACGGGCTTCTCATAAACGGTGCTTTCAGATGTGGGTTCCGAACCGTCTGTAGTGTATCGGATGATTCCTCCTTCGATGGGCGTAGACATCACGATGTGAGTGCCCTGGTCGTTGCGGTCGATCGCGGGTGCCTGAGCCTGATATGCGGCGTAGACGAAAGTAAGGCTCTCGATATCGGAATCGTTGAAGTTCTCGCGTCTTGTAAAGAAGCGGAGAGTGCAGTCGCCCGTCATCTCGAACGGAGCCGAATACAGAGTCCAGGCCTGGAGGTCTTCGGTGGAGGCATCGGGATCGGTGGTATACCATATCTGAGCCTTCTCATCGGCGCAGGTAAGGGTCATCTTCAGGTTTTCGAAGGTCGCGAAGGGTACGGGTACTGCCATGTTTGAGACTACGTATCTGTTCACCTTCGATTCGAAGAGACCGTCGGCTATGGCGATAGCGCTGAATGTAAAGTTACCCTCTATCGCGATGGGTCCGGTATAGAGCGTGCTCTCGGCTGTCGGGTCTGTGCCGTCCATAGTATAGCGTATCTCGGCTCCTTCTGTGGCGGTCTGCATCACGATGTGGGTGCCTTCGGCATTGCGCTCGATAGTGGGATCGGCAGCCCGGTAGTTTGAGTAGACGAAAGCGAAGCTCTGGATGTCGGAGTCGTTGAAGTTGTCGCGTGAGCCGTAGAAGCGCACGGTGCAGTTCTCGGTGAGAGCGATCGGTCCTTCATAGAGTCTCCATGCGTCAGCGTTTTCCGGAGTGGCTTCGGTATCGAAGGTATACATGATCTTTGCCTTCTCGTCGGCGCATGAGAGCACGAGGTGCTTGTTCTCGAACACCGCTGTCGGACTCGGCACAGCCAGATGCATCACGATGAAGTCCACTGTGTTGGAGTCGAAGAGGTCCGCGCTGAACGCGCGAGCGCGGAATTTACCGTTGCCGGTGATCTCCACAGGTCCTGTGTAGAGTGTGCTTTCAGCTGTCGGCTCGGAGCCATCAGTCGTGTAGCGAATCTCCGCACCCTCGGTGGAGCATTCCATGACTACATGGGTGCCCTCTGCGTCCGCTGTGAGTACAGGCGCCGCTGTCTGATATGTCGCGAATACGAATGAGAAGCTTGCTACCTCAGAATCGTTGAATCCGGCGCGTTTTCCGAAATACCTTACAGTGCAGTCTTCGGTGAGCGCTACGGGTCCTGAATAGAGTGTCCAGGCCTCGATATTCTCGGGAGTGGCGTCAGGGTCGGTGGTGAAGTAGACGCTTTCCTTGCTGTCGGCCGGTGTCAGCACGAGAGCCTTTTTCTCGAAGTGGGCTGCAGGAAGTCCGGCTGTCAGGAAATCTACGGTATATTCAGAGATCTCGGAGTCAAACATCTCGTCGGCAAAGGAACGGGCCCGGAATACGCAGTTTTCAGTAAGATCCACAGGTCCCTCGTAGAGTGCGCTCTCGGCAGAGGGCTCTGATCCGTCGGTGGTATAGCGTATAGCGGCTCCGGAGGTCTCGCATGTCATCATAAGGCGAGTCCTGTCCATGTCGGGAGCGATCGAGGGGGCGATCGCCTGATGGTCGGCGAAGACGAACGTATACGCCTGTATGTCTGAGTCATTGTATCCCTCGCAGCGGGCGAAGAAGCGCACCGTGCAGTCTTCGGTCAGATAGAGGGGTTCGGTATATACGCTCCATGCCTCCGCGTCGTCAGGGGTAGCCTTCGGATCCGTCGTGTATAGAATCTGTGCCTCAGGTAGTCCGCATGTGAGAATAAGCTTAAGGCCGCTGTATTTCGACTGCGGTATATCCTGGAAGTTGAAGTTGAGCTTAGGGTCGTCGTCATCCCAGTCTCCGGGAGTCACCTCTGTGGTATGTCCCGTATCAGGTCCTTCTGCCATGGCTGAGTTCCCGGCCCCGATGAGGGCGATGGTTCCCAGTACTATGATTGTTTTCTTCATTTATTCTGGATTGTTTTGTTGAATGATATTATCCGTGATTTCTTGACATTATTTATTTTTTACCGCTCTTACGGCGGCGAAAGCCTCCATCTGGAATTGGAATACCTCCGCGTTGCAGGCGTTGCCCCAGTTGAACATGAATCGCATAGCGCGGGCATAACCGCCGGGACACCCCTGGTTGTCATTGCCCCAGAACACCATGTCGCGTCCGTAGTTGGAGCTGGCAGCCGTCGACTTGTCTCCTTTGTATCCTGCCAAAGGAAGGATGAGGCAGTTGCCGGTCTCCTGAGAGGTCAGTTTCACATAGCGGCAGACTCCGTTAACCTTGGTCGGGGTCACCACGTCGCCTGGCAGACGGACGATCTCGACATTGATCGTCTCTCCGTTGGCCGCCGTGAATGATGTGCCATCCTCAAGTCTGGTTCCTTCCGGGAATAGTCTGCGCCATTCCTGGATTGTGGCCACATGGTATCCTTCCGGGCACGGCATATGAGACTCATGCACCCATGGTATGTCCTGCTTCTGGCCTCCGAGGTCGTTGCAGGGGTTGTAGCTCTGATGGGGGACATAGCGGTACTTACGTCCGAACTGGAAGAGTCCGCCGGTGCATCTTACCCAGTCATCGACATACATGTCTTCCACCGTCTTTCCTTCCTCCACGTAAATCTGCTCGTCGGCGTCAGGAGATGTAGCGTTGAAAGCCATCCATGTGATTCCGGCCAGCTCTACGGTAGCGATCTGGAATCTTGACTGCGCCACGCGGATGGTCACGCAGTCGTAGCTCGTGTTCATGACCGTCTTCTTGACATACATCTTCATCTCATAGTCGGGGCGCCCCTTGAGCTGGGGCTCGATGTCGACGTTGAATTTGGAGATGACTCCCTTGTCGGTGTTGTAAGCCTTCTCAGCCGAGAATTTCACGTATTTGCTTTCGATGGAGTCTATTGTCACGCGCTCTCCGTAGTAGCAGATGGTGTCGATGTCTACCCTCATCTCCGAATTGAAGGCTATCTTCATTCCCTTCACTCCGGTATCGGGAATCTCCACGATGTTGTTTAGGTAGTCTACCGTGACGCCTTCGGGGAATACCGAAGCCGCCGGATCTATAGTAAGGCCTCTCGACGTATCGGGAGCGCCGTTGAAGGTATCGCCATCTTCCCAGTCTGTCATGGTGAATCCGGCCTTCACGGTTGCGTTCTTGTCATATACGCGGAGGGTATACACCTTGTTGCGCTCTGCGGTCTCGATCACTGCAGGGACGGTGATTTCCCGGCCCTCTACTGTGCCGTGTACGCTTACGTGCACTTCCTTGGAGCTTTCAAAGATCATGAAGACTCCTTTCTCCACTCCTGTAGGAGCTTCGGCGTATTCGTGTGTGTAGACCGTTGTTACGGTCTCGATTGGAGACTCCCCAGCGAAAACATAGGTCGAGGCGGGTGCGTCTTCAACGATAATGGAGGTTATGTCCATATCGGCGTCGCGGGCGTCAAGGTCGATTCGTGCCACTCCGCGCTTCATAGTCAGCTCGCAGTTCATCTGCGATGCCTCTACCGGAGTGTAGGCAGAGAGGAACAGGGGAGCGGTGGAGGCTCCTTCCTCAGTAGTGAGGGTAGTGAGGGCGAATTCAGCTTCTGTAGTTTCTTCAGCGGCTTCAATATCGATGCCCGACACGCAATAGAGGGCTCGTGTATTTCCTTTCACGAGATTTATTTCTTCCGGGTCATAGCTGTTGATGACTTTCTTGCTGAATAGGCCCTCAGGTCCGAACTGGAACACGCTGAGAGCATCCTGTCCGGTAGCTGACGGAGCTCCTGCCGGAGCAGCCGGCATCCCACGGAGCACAACGGAGAAGTCAGATCCGTCGTTGCCTCCCCCTGCCATTGGCATGTCTTCCTTGTCGGAGCAGGCGGCAAGCACCAGCATTCCGATGAGTGCGAAAACGCCTGTCTTGGCTTTAAATATATTGTTGGTCATTTGTGTCTGATGTTATGAGGTTATTGTTCAGGTTGCAATAGGGATTATTGCGCGGTCAGATCAGCCACATCCGTGTAGTTTCCTACCGGAAGCTTGCCTGCCCATCCTAATTCACAAAGCGCTCTTGAGCAAAGCACTGTCCATGCGTCGCCGTATGTCATGTTGCCGTCGTGGCCGTAGCCGAGGCAGTGGCCGAACTCATGGAACATCGTGTCGCGTGCGGTATTGTGGGGATTGCCGCCTACAGGGGTCCTGTCGGGATAGAAGTTCCAATAGCACCAGTCGGCCATACCGAATGTATGGCCACCTCCGAGTCCGACTACGAAGGAACCTTCCACCTTGCCCATATTGAGGCCGCCATGCCTTTTAATGCCGGCTATAATGTTGTCAAGCACTACAATTTGACCGCAATGGATGAGTTTTCCATCCCATTTCTGGAGTTCATCCAGGAATTCCTGGCTTGAGAACAAATAGGTCATGTTGTAAGCACAGGCAGCTGCGTGACGGCAGAGAACGGGATCCATGTGGCGCCAGTAGGCGTGGCCCTCATCAGCACCGAACGCACAGAAACGAATGAACCAATGCAGATCGATCTCGGCAATTTTCTTCATGAAAGGATCCTCCTTATCCCACT
This sequence comes from Muribaculaceae bacterium, assembly GCA_029061225.1. GTDB lineage: Bacteria > Bacteroidota > Bacteroidia > Bacteroidales > Muribaculaceae > Lepagella. Next base: position 15,243 of record JAIDSM010000177.1, on the reverse strand, counting down.
CAAACTTGATGTTCACATCTCCCGGTTTGAGGTCAGGGATCGCGGGAATCTTTACTTTCCGGCCGCTTTCCCCATCAAACACACAGTCATGCTCGGTAATAGGCAGCGTAAAGAAAGACTCCTCGAATGGATTAACCTCTTCGATGACCGCAAGATCAACCCATTCAGGTGAAACTTTGTTAAAGCAGGCCTTTACCTTGATATCCTTAAGGGAGAACGGAGAATAATACCGGACACATAGTTTTCCGTTGTCACGGATAGACACCTGAAGAGGTTCGTCTGTATAGAACCAACGCTCATTGTTGTTGTAGAACACCTCTCTGGGCTCGTCGGGGAGCAGCATTGTGCCGATATCGAAACGCCACTTCTCGTCTTTGGCTACATAGAGGAGGCCTGATTCCTGCTCGGGATGACGGTAGTCGAGGTTGAGATGGGCGATCTTTCCTGCCTCAAGCACGAGGTCGGAGAAATCATAGCGCTGGGTGAAATCATCACCTTTGTCGCGGCTTGACTCAATCTCCACATATCCGCTGAGAGGCCGGTCAGATGGGAATGTCGTAAAAGTGAAGGATCCGGAAGGATCGTAGATGTCGTAAGACTTCACGCCGTTGGTACCGCTGTAAGTGCCTCCGGCATTGAGGGAAGCGGGAATCCCTTCATTGAATGTCACAGACACTTTCTTGATGTGGCGCCACTGGGAGACATTCTCCATCTCAATGTCGACGCTTACCTTCGCGGCTATGTGCTCGAGGATGACTTCTGAGTTGATGCCGTCGGCCCCGAGAGTGAACGGGACTTTCTTATAGCAGTAGATCCCGTCGACCGGCTGGTTGCCTTTTTCATTGACCATCCATGGGTCTTCGACATATTCAGGAGCACTGAAGCTTATTCCTTCCGCCTCATTGAGTGTAGCGAGGCAGAGGAGGCTGTAGTCGCCGTAAGGCAGACCCTCGATTGAAATCTGGGTGTTCTGATCGTTGACGCGGCCGTAGTAGTGGTCAAGAATGTTGCCGTTTTTGTCAGCCACCAGCCATTTGAGTTCGGCTATGGGAGCCTTCGCTTCCTCGCCGTCGGCGCGGGTGACGATACCGATCGGGGAGCCATCCGTAGCGATGTTGAACACCGCCTTTCCTTCGCCGGGACCTTCTCCCGGAGTCAGTACGTCGCGGGAGAACTCATCTTCGGCACATCCGGCAAGAGTAAGGAGAGAGATAGCCAGAAATATATTTTTAGTGAGTTTCATCGTCATTACTCGTTTGATTCTACGTTTTTAATTGCCCTTACATAAGCGAAAGCCTCCATCGGCCACTGGAATTCCTCCATCTTGCAGGATTCACCACCCTCAAACATGAAGCGGAAAGCTCTTGCGTGTCCACCCCAGCAGCTTATGTTGGAGTTGGTCCAGTAGACTGCATTACGTCCGAATACCGGATTGGCAGTAGTGCTCTTGTCGCTTTTATAGCCTGCTATGGGGAGGATAAGCACGTTGCCCGTATCGTTGGAGGTAAACTTCATGTAGCGGATCTGGCCGCCGACATTGGTCGGAGTTTGGATATTGCCTTCCACGGCGTGTATTGTCACCGTAATGCTCTCGCCGTTGCCTGCCGTGTAGGTGCCGGGTATTTGAGTGCCGCTCGGGCATAGGGTCCGGAACTCCTGGAGAGTAGCCACGTGATAGCCTTCGGGGCAGGGCATGTGGGAATAGTTGACCCATGGCATGTCCTGAGACTGACCTCCGAGGTTGTTGCAGGGGTTATAGCCCATATAAGGAACGTAGCCATACTGACGTCCGAACTGATAGAGGTTGCCTATAGCTCCGAGCCAGTTGTTGGTGTAAGTCTCTTCAACGGAAAGACCGTCAACCGGATAAACCTGCTTGTCAAGGTCAGGTCCTGTACAGTTGAAGGCCATCCATGTTGCGCCTCCAATCTCCACGGTCTCGATTGTGCGTGTCTTATTGTCGAGTACCTTTATTTCCACAAAGTTGTATCTTCCTTTCTCGTCCTTGAGATTGATGATCACGTTGTAGGCGAGTCGCTTGTTGGGATCGATGGTGACGTTGAAGGAAGATAGGTAGCCCTCCTCGACCTTGACAGGCTCGTTGGCCTTGATCTTGGCGGTGGAGATCTCTCCCTCTATGGAAGCGAGGCTTATCTTGGTCTCGCCGAGGAAAGCGAGCTTCATGTCTTTTGCTCCAGCGTAAGGGACAGTCACGATGTTTCGGCCATAGTCTACCTCAACCCCTTCGGGAATCACGGAGTTAAGCTTGTCGATGAATATGTCGTGGCCGGTAGAGGGATGAGCCCCGGTTGTGCTTCCTTCCTCCCAGTCTTTGTAGGTGAAGGTGCCGGCTACGTTTGAGTTGACGTTGGTGATCTGAAGCGTGTAGACCTTGTTGCGCTCCACCGCCGGGATGGTTGTCAGGATATTGATGGGTGTATCGCCGAATTCTCCGAGCACGCGGATATTGACGGGGCGTGTCGATTCAAAGATCTGGAACATACCTGTCTCAACTCCCTGGAACGGTTCGGTGAACTCACGCGAGAAGGTCACGGTAGCGTCATCCGGCATGCTGCCGCAGGGAATGACGAATGAGGAAGCAGGAGCGTCCTCGACGATGACCTTGTTGATGATGATGTCAGGGTCGATGGTGTTTGAGAAGTCGATGCGGGCCACGCCGCGCTTCATCTCTATATCCACCCGACGGTTGCTAAGGTTCTCTTCGGAGAAGTCGATAGATCCGGAAAAGAACATAGGTGCTTTCTCCGCTCCGGGGCTACAGCTCACTGTAGAATTCAGGAAGTCGGTTTCCTTCATCCCGGTTTCAGGATTAAGCTCTGCGCCTGACACACAGTAGACGCGGGTCGTGCCGTTGGTGGGCAGGCTCAGGCCATCGGCATATGGGTCGTCTATGTCCGTACGGAGGAAGAAATCCTCTCCCTTGAAGTGGAAGACATTGACCTTCGACAGCATTTCCGTAGCATCTTCGGATGAGTCCATATACGGTACGCCGCGGAACGCAAACCGGATGGTGCCCTCCACTCCAACACCTCCTGTGTCGGCAGGGTCGGTCCTGTCCGTACATGATACCGAAGACAAGATTGCCATAAGGGCTAAAGCTCCCGGCGTCTTGATGAAAGATTTGTTCATGTAGATACTGATGTTAGAAATGAATAAAATATTATTTAAGTCTCGCAAACTCAACTTAAGGGTTATTATTGGTTAAAAGGTTATAGGGTTAGATTTGACCTTGCATAGAGCAGTCCGAGATAGAAGTGCTCATCTTTTTCTAATAATCCTTTAACCAATTAACCTTATAACCCTCAACTTTCGCTTGCAAAAGTTGAATGTGCTATAGTTTCAACGATGTCAATCCTTCACGCCGCGCACAGGCATGAAACCGTTGTAATTCCATCGGTCTCTTGCCTGTGTGGCTGTGGGCGAACCATTGTTTTCCGCAATCTGGAACAGCCAGGTGTAGCGGTCTTCTGCAATCCAGTAGGAGGCCCATGCATGCATCTTTCTGCCTCCCCCCGGATACTCATCCATTGATGCTGTCTTCAGTGCGCAGACAGGCAGGATGAGGACGTTTCCGGTCTCAAGCGACTCGAAGCGGATGTAGCGCTTCAGCAGATTTGCCTTGTTGGCGGCTGCACTGGGACTGTCGTCGAGAGTACCGGGAAGCTGCACGATCTCCGCCTTGATGCTCTCACCGTTAGCGGCGGTGTATGTGGAAGGAATCGTGGTCCCGTTAGGAATGAGCTTCTGCCATTCGGCGGTCGATGCCACATGATAGCCCGGAGGGAGCGGCATGAATTCCGGGGTATTCCATGGGATGTTTCTTGTGACGTCGTTGCCGTTAGGGTCGTTTTTCGTCCATGGAGAGTAGCTTTTAAGGCGTCCGTATTGGAAGAAATTGCCTATCGAGCTTGCCCAATGCTGCTGATATGTTTCTTCCACTGTCAGGCCGTCGGCAGGGAAGAGCTGTTCGCCGAGATCTGAAGACGTAGCATTGAACGCCATCCAGGTAAGTCCTCCTATCTCCACAGTCTGTATCTGGTAGGGCGATTCGGCTACGCGTATGGTAAAGTGGTCATGGCTGAGGGTCATGTTCATTTTTCGCAGGTCTAACTTGATCTCATAGCCGGGACGTGCCTTGAGCTGCTCGTTGATGTTTATATTGACCTTTGTCACTACTCCAGTAGGGGTATTGATCGCTTTGGCCACATCGATACTTACATGTTTCTCTTTGATGGAATCCACTTCCACCCGGTCGCCGTAGAAATAGACGGAGTCGATATCGACCCGGAGGTCTGTGTTGAAGGCTACTGTCATTCCGGACGCACCGGTACTCGGCACGTCTATGATATTGTTGGCGTAGTCTACCGTCACACCATCAGGGAATACCGAGTTTTCCATATCGAATGCCAGCCTGTTGGCAGTGTCGGTATTGCTTGATATAGAGCCTCCGTCGATCCAGTCAGCCACATTGAAAGAAGCTTTGATTGAAGCGTTCTGGTCATATACCCGCAAGGTATACACCTTATTGCGCTCCACGCTCTCGAGCACTGCGGGGACTGTGATTTCCATACCGTCTGCAGTGCCGTGTACGCTCACGTGCACTTCCGTGTCGCTTTCGAAGATCATGAAGACACCTTTCTCTACCCCTGTTGGAGCTTCGGCATATTCGTGGGTGTAGACGGTGGTCCCGGCGTCGGGCATTGCTACCTCCCCTTCGAATACATAGGTTGAGGCAGGGGCGTCATCGACTGTAATGGAGGTAATGTCCATGTCGGCATCCCTTGCATCGAGGTCGATGCGGGCAACCCCTCGTTTCATGGTCAGCTCGCAGTTCATCTGTGATGCCTCGAGCGCAGTATAGGCTGAAAGGAAGAGTGGCGCCGTATTCTCTCCTTCGGCGGTGCTGATGGTGGTCAGTGCGAATGCCGACTCTGTGGTTTCTGCCGTAGCTTCTATGTCGAGGCCGGATACGCAATAGAGGGCTCGTGTAGTTCCTTTCACGAGATTTATTGCTTCCGGATCATAACTGTCGATGACTTTCTTGCTGAAAAGGCCTTCCGGTCCGAACTGAAACACGCTGAGCGCTTCCTGTCCGGCCGGCGCTCCGGCCGGCGCGGGCATACCCTTCAGCTTAACCGACATGTCGTAGGGCGCCTCGGAGACGGATCCGGGCGTCACATCGGTGTCGGAGCACGATGACACAGCTCCTATCGTACCGATTGCGGCGATGATGCCGGCTGTGGCTTTGAATATATGATTTCTCATTTAGTCTGATGATTGTTGGTTTATTACTCTTATTGTGCCATCACATGGGCAAGCCGGTGACGTCCGTGCTGTTGGGCACTGGGAGTTTGCCGTCGCGGCCAAGCTGGACAAACATCTGGGCGCAGATGACCGTCCAGCCTGCTCCATAGGTCATATTGCTACTGTGGCCGTAGCCGAGGCAATGTCCGTATTCGTGGAACATAGCCTCGCGCGGGAAATTATGGGGATTGGCTCCTACGGCAGTCTTGTCGTGGTAGACACCGGTGTAGCAGCTGGTGTTAAGACCATAAGTCTGTCCGCCGCCGAGACCCGCCACCGCTATGCCGTCTTTGATCTTTCCGAGATTCAGGCCGCCATGATTGCGGATCCTGATGATCAGCTGCTCAATGTCGATGGGATTTTGAGAGTTGTCGTATAGCTTGCCTTCCCAATTCTTTAGTTCTTCCTTAAACTCGGGAGACGCGAACATGAAAGCCATATTGATGGCCAGAGCCACACCATGGCGGCAGAGGATCGGTGTCATGTGGTCCCAGCTTGGGTGGCCGCTGTCGGCGCCGAATTTGCTGAAGCGAATGAACCAGTGGCTGTCGATGGTGGCGACTTTCTTCATGAATGGATCATCGCACTCAAACGCCACGGTCAGATCCTCCCCTTTAAGGTCAGGAAGGGCCGGAATAGTTAGTTTTCTGCCGGACTCGCCTGTAAATGTGCATGCGTGGTCGGTGATGGGGAGCGGGAAGTAAGCCTCCATGAAAGGAGTGACCTCCTCGAGCTCGGCGAGATCCACCCATTCGGGCGAGATCTTGTTGAAGCAGCCGCGCACCTTTACGTTCTTGATAGGGATGGGAGAGTAGAACTTGACACCGAGACGCCCGTCGTCGGTCGTGGTTATCTGCAGGGGCTGGTCGGCGTAGAACCAGCGGAGGCTGTTGTCGTAGAACACCTCGCGGGGCTCGCTTGCAAGAAACATAGTGTCGGTTTCGAAGCGCCAGAGCTCTGAAGAGGCGATGTGGATCTTGCCGGATTCGCGCTCGGGGTGACGGTAGCTGAGGTTGATGCGGGCAATCTTCCCCGCCTCAAGCTTGAGGTCGGAGAACTCATAGGTCTGAACTATATCATCGCCGTTGTCCCGGCTTGACTGGATCTCGACATAGCCGCTCACCGGCTTATCTGACGGTAGTGTCGTGAAGGTGAACGCTCCGCTCGGATCATAGATGTCGTATGATTCCACGGAGTGCGTGCCTGAGTATGTGCCGCATGCGTCGAAAGCTGCGGGGACATCTTCGTTGAAGCTCACCGAAACCCTCTTGATGTGACGCCAGAGAGTGATGTTGGGCATCTCTAAGTCTACGCTTACCATTGCAGCGATGTGCTCAAGGATGATATCGGAAACTATACCTTCGGCCCCGAGCGTGAAGGGAAACTTCTTGTAGCAGTATAGGCCGTCTACCGGCTGGTCCTCTTTTTCATTGATAAGCCATGCGTCGTCGATGTGTTCAGGATCGGTGAAGCTTATGCCGTCGCCGTCATTGAGGGTGGCGAGGCAGAGCAGGCTGTAATCGCCGTAGCCCAGTCCTTCGATGGTGAGCTTTGTGTTCTGACTAGCGGTATGTCCGTAATGATGAGGTACGATTTTGCCGTTTTTGTCGGCGATCAGCCATTTTAGTTCTGAGATCACCGGTCCTTCATCGCCGTCGGCACGGGTGATGACACCGATCTGAGAGCCTTCTGCAGTGATATTGAAAACCGCTTTTCCTGCCCGGTCCATCATGTCTGCTTCCTGAAGGAAGTCGTCGCTTGCACATCCTGCGAGTGTGATGACAGACAGACCAAGAAGTATCTTATTTAGATTATTCATAAATGTCATGTTTGGATCTGATTGGATTAGTCGAGATTCTTAACGCCTCTGACGGGCATGAAGCCGTCGTAGTTCCATTTGCTGGAGCCTTGTGTCACTGATGGATCGTCAGCGGTGCCACCGACCTGGAAGAGCCACAGACACCTGTCTTCGTAGATCCAGTAGCCGCTCCATGCGTGCAGGGCCCTGCCGCCGCCGGGATATTCATCGAAGGAAGGAGTCTTCATTCCGCAGATCGGAATGATGAGCACATTGCCGGTTTCCTGTGATTCAAACCTCAGGAAGCGTTTCAGAAGTCCGGCTCTGTTGGCGGCGGCACTCGGTGAGTCGTTGAGGGTGCCCGGTAGAGTGATGAGTTCGGCTTTGATCTGTTCGCCGTTGCCTGCCGCGTATGTGGAGGGGATTGTCGTGCCTTTCGGCATAAGAGCCTGCCAGTCAGCCGCTGAGGCTACATGGTATCCTTCCGGTACGGGCATAGCCGCCGGAGTCGCCCAGGGTGCGTCTCTGGGTGTCTCGCTGTTGCCGTTGGGATCGTTCTTGGTCCAGGGTGAGTAGCCCAAGGCTTTCCCGTACTGGAAGAAACTTCCGATGGCGGTGGGCCAGCACTGACGGTACATTTCCTCCACCGTCATTCCGTCTATGGGAAATACCTGTACCGCAGGGTCGGAAGACATAGCGTTGAATGCCATCCATGTGCGTCCGGCGATCTCGACTGTCTCGATCTTACGTGTAGGATTGATCTGAACCTTCACTTCCACAAAATTACGGCGTCCTTCCTCGTCCTTGATATTTATGGTCAAGGAGTAGGCGATGCGGTCGTTTGGCTCTACCGAAAGGTTGAAGGAGGAAATATACCCCTCGTCGACCTTTACCGGATCGTTGGGAGAAACCTTGGCGGTGGATATTTCTCCTTCCACAGATTCGATGCTTACCTTTGTTTTTGCGAGGAAAGCCAGTTTGATGTCCTTTGCGCCATTGAAAGGAACTGTCACCGTATTGTTGCCGTAGTCGACTTCGACTCCTTCGGGCACTACGGAGTTGAGCTTGTCGATGAAGAGGCCTCGTCCTGTCGATGGAATCGCTCCCGCAACGTCTCCTTCCTGCCAGTCCTTCACAGTGAAGGCTCCGGCCACGTTAGACTCCATATTCACCAACTGAAGGGAGTAGATTCTGTTGCGCTCCACTGTCGGTAGCACGGTCAGCACATTGAGGGGAGAATCTTTATATTCTCCGATCACGCGTACCTGCACCGGCCTTTGCGACTCGAAGATAGTAAACATCCCGGTCTCTGTCCCTTGAAAAGGCTCTGTAAATTCTTTGGTATAGGAGACGGTCTCCTCGCTCGGCAGGCTGCCGTTGGCAAATACGAAAGTTGAGGCAGGGGCATTCATGACTACGACTTTGGATATCTTCACGGAAGCATCCGTTTCGTTGGAGAAGTCAATCCTTGCGATGCTTCTTGAGAGGTTGACCTCTATCTGGCCACCATGAAGGTTTGCCTCATCGAATGTCGCACTGCCGGAATAGAATAGGGGGGCTGAGTCTTTGCCGCTCTCCACGGTATATCCGGATAAATCCCGGAGTTTTGTCTCACCTTTGACGGCATTCAGGTCGATACCTGACACGCAATAGATGTCGCTTGTGCCTTCGGTTGGCAAACCGATGCTTTCTGCATATGGATCCTCCACATCGGTGCGCATGAGGAAGTCTTCCCCTTTAAAATGATACACTTTTACCTCAGACAACTTTTCCGTTGTCTCCTCAGGTGCGTTCTGGCGTGGTATTCCTTTCAACACAAGAGGAATCATGCCATCGCCTCCGAGGCCACCTGAAGCTGCAGGCTCGTTCCTGTCCGTACATGCTGTAGTTGACAAGATGGCCATGGCCGCAACGATGGCGGTTGGTGTCTTGAGAAATACTTTGTTCATGTATTATTTTTGATGTTAGTGAATTATTGATATTAATTAGTTTACGTTAGTTTCATTGCGTTAGCGCATTCGGGTGCGCTTATGGAGAGATTGCGCGGAGAGATTGGACACTGAAAAAAACGTGACAGGTTTTTTAAGGCGCAAAATTAATAAATATACCGCTCACATCCTAATTTTTGTAGGGGAAAAAAGAATTATTGAGATTTGTTAACGGTTGAATTCAGAAGGACACATGCCGAACTTCTTACGGCAAAACACATTTTTCCCATGCAGAAGGTTTGTCGTAGGGTGGCAAGCCGATTTCCCGGCTAATAATTTGCAAACAAGCCGAAAAAACATTAATTTTGTAATAAAAATCAGAAAAACTCAATAAGTAATATTCACCAGAATGAAAGCGATACATGTGATGATAGGAATGGCGGCACTGTCAGGTGCGACTGTGGGTGCCCAGACAATAGTGGAGACCGATGCCTACGTATGGCATGGCGATACCATCACGCAGGGAGTCTACATGGCTACCGCTCCCTCCGCTACCGAAATAGTATCTACCTATAGCGCCCAGCCCGGCTACTATATGGGGATAGACAAGCAGTGGAAACTAAAAAACGACATCAGTTCCTATCCGAAGCTTACTACGCCAAACCGCCTTCACGAGGCTATCTACAATATGGGCCTCGATGAGATGGTGAACGCTGTAGAACCCGACACTACCCTCCGTACCGGTAAGGAATGGGCCGGAGTATGGACGCGTGACGTCAGCTACTCCATCCTCCTCTCCATGGCTTATATGCAGCCGGAAGCATCCATGATCTCGCTTATGAAGAAGGTGGATCCGCTCGGCCGCATCATCCAGGACACCGGCAGCGGCGGCGCCTGGCCGGTATCGACCGACCGCGAGATATGGTGCGTGGCCGCATGGGAGGTGTATAAGGTGACCGGCGACCGCAAATGGCTCGAATACATCTATCCGATCATGAAGCGCTCGCTCGAGACCGACCGGGAGGCCTTCTACAACACTGAGACGGGCCTCGTGAAGGGGGAGACCTCCTTCATCGACTGGCGCGAGCAGAGCCATCCCCGCTGGATGCAGTGCGCTGACATTTACAATACAGAGACTCTATCCACGTCGGTGGTTCACGCCCAGGCATGGAAAGTGTTCGGAGAAGCGGCCGAAATCCTCGGCCACAAGAAGGAGGCTGCCGAGGCCTTCGCTGAGTCTGAAAAGATCGCCAAGGCCATCAACGACCATCTCTGGATGGACGATAAAGGCTACTATGCGATGTATCTCTACGGACGCGACAATCTCATCACTAATCCCCGCGCAGAGACTCTCGGCGAGTCATTGGCTATCATGTGGGATGTTGCGCCTGATGGGCGTGCGAAGACAGTGACTGAAAACAATCCTACCACTCCTTTCGGTGCTACGATATTCTATCCCTCCATCGCCGACATCCCTTCCTACCACAATAAGTCGCTCTGGCCCTGGGTAGGAGCGTGGTGGGGACTCGCCAACGCCAAGGCCGGAAACGAGGAGGGCGTGATGGAGGCCATCGGAAGCGTATTCCGTCCTGCCGCTCTCTTCGCCACCAATAAGGAGAACTTCAACATCGAGAACGGTGACATCGCCACCGAACTTAACTCCTCCAACATGCTGTGGTGCCTCAGCGGCAACATTGCGTTGACCCACAAGATACTCTTCGGTATCGACTTCCAAAAGGATGGGCTCGCTTTCCATCCCTTCGTGCCTAAGGCTCTTGCCGGGACACGTACGCTCGAAGGCTTCAAATACCGTGACGCTGACCTAAATATCACGGTCAGCGGTTACGGCAACGAGATAAAGAGCTTCAAGGTCAACGGTAAGGAGCAGAAGCCTTTCATAGCCGCCAACAAGGCCAAAGGCAAGATGAACATCGAGATTGTTATGGCCGACAATGCGATTCCTGCCATGAAGGTCAACCGCCAGGCGCAGAAGAACGCACCGCTTACTCCCATCGCATGGCTTGAAGACGATGTCCTGACATGGAATCCGATCGAGTATATCGGCGAGTACATAGTGATCAAGGACGGTAAGGAAGTGGCCCGTACACACGCTACAACGTTCGATGCCAAGACTCCTGGCGAGTATCAGGTGATCGGCGTGGCCGGCGACGGCACGGAAGGTTTCGCGTCCGAACCCCGTTCGACGCGCAAGCAGCAGATAATCGAGGTTGACGCAAAAGGCAAGGATATCGACAAGACCACCACGCTGACTGTTCCAGTCAATGTCTCCGAGCCCGGCGAATATTTCGTATCGGTCAAGTATGCCAACGGTAATGGTCCAGTGAATACGGAAAACAAGTGCGCCATCCGCACGCTGACCGTCGACGGACAGAGGGAAGGTCTCGTAGTGATGCCTCAGCGCGGCAGCAATAACTGGGCCGACCTTGGCTGGAGCAACACCGTCCCCGTGAAGCTCACCGCCGGCCAACACACCTTGACCCTTACCTTCACTCCCGACAACGAAAATATGAACATCGAGACCAACCATGCGAAGGTTTACGCTGTACGGCTTGTTGCCAATGACTAATGGTTAATGATTAATGATCAATTATCAATGATCAATTGAAGAGTGTCTTAGACTGCGTAGCAATGGAACGGCGGCTTCCTGGCGCCCCCGAGCCGCCATAATGGAATGGAGGTTTCCAACCTCCTCCCATACGGTCCAGACATCCATCTCTACCAAATCAAAAAGCTGGAATCCCTACCTTGGATTCCAGCTTTTTCAATGTAGTAAGCACAGTCCTCTGTGCGTTACCCCGGCAACTTCCTGCCAGCCACCCCAGAGCTACATAGCCTATCACGTCAATTATAGAGTCAAATGAAGTCAAAACTTGTTTCTAAGATCCATTCTTTCATGAAGTATCCTGATCACTACGATATCTCCTTCTGAATCTACCATATAAAATATAATGTGTCTGCGGGCTTTACATCCGAGAAGCCCTTGACGGATTTCGTCATATTTTTTACCAAACCAACTGGGATGTTCAGTAATTCTTTCGCAGGTATCTATAAGCATATCGTAATAAGCGTCCGCTTGTGATTCTGACCATTCGTCAGCCGTATAGTTCCATATTCTGGCGAGATCTGTCACAGCTTGGTTTGTAAGTCGGTATTTAGGCATTGCGTTGGGCCTTTAAGGTCTTTAAGAATGATGTTGGTTCGAAATTTTCAGCTATACCGCTATTTAGTCCTCTTTCAATGGCCGCGCTTAATTGGATCGCCTGCTGTTCATTTTCTTCCAGCAGACGTAAGGCTGCCCGAATTACTTCACTGGCATTGTTATATCTACCTTGAGATATTTTCGACTTAATAAAGTCCTCAAAATATGTGCCTAAGGCTACTGATGTCGTTCTCATATGCAATCTGTTTTATTTGCAAAGTTACCAATATTTAGTAATAATAACAACTAAAATGCAATAAATATTGTAAGTGGTATTCTCCAAACTGCTCTCCGATACTCCATACTCAATTCCCTCCTCCGTCCTTTCGCGAACTCCGCGTGCAAAAAAACAAAAAAATAATTTGCCAAATCTAAAAATTGTTTGTAACTTAGCCTCTGCAGACTGCACTTCGGAAGAAAGCCTATAGCAAACCAAATCGCCGCTTTGTGATATTATCAAAAACGTCGGTCTCTCGTAAGAAATCCAATACACGTGTTCTGTCATCGTCGATCAGACATCCTTTTAACTTACCTTTCCGTTCCGAAATCTTTTCCTTGGATAGTTCGAAGATATCTGAGCAGTCAAGCCAACTGTCATAATCAAGAATATCTGGATAATGCCTCAATAGCAAGGGATATTGACAGTCCATCATTTCAGAAGAACGCTTTGACGGATCGATAGCAGAGTTTATGAGCAAGGCTCCGATAGCGACTCCTTCCGGAGTGAATCCTATGATGACTATATATTTCCTTCGAGTGTCATATCCTTGCGTAAGAGTCAGCCCATCCTCCTCATCCAATGGCACATAAATGATATCGCCGACCTTGACCGAAGACATGTCTGCTAATTCAGCTTCTTCCATTTGCGCTTTAAGTTTTTCAAGCGCAACTCTTAGGTCATCCATGCCAACTTATGATAATGCGTTCTTAAGAATCTGTTTCTCACGGATATAGTCTACCATTTCTTTGGATGCATTCCCCGCACGTGCCATATCTATGATGGTGATGAAGTTTTTCTGAGGATCATCCTGCATGCGCTCTATCGCTTCTTTCCAAGCCGAATCATGAGACAGGTCTGACAAATCGTAGGGGTCGATATTCCTGTATTTGTCAATAGAGGCATCGAGACTACGCTTTTCAGCTCCCGAAATATAGTCCATATCTGGTAATGAAGCTGCATACACCTTCTTCTCCCGGACTTGAAGGTTTTTAATGAAATTGCTGAAATCTCCTTCCAATGATTTGCCTTCCGCAATCTGTAATCCCTTGTATGTATAAGTTGGCACAGGGCCATGTTTTAGTGCTCGAAACGAGTCATCGACAATAACTTTACCATATTTTGCAAGGTGATCCCGTTGTGCAAAATACAATATCTTAAACAATTTGATATAGTCCACCCCGGCGGGGAAACTCTGCATAATATAGAGGATCACAGCCTTAATTTTCTCTATCTGATTAGGTGTCTTCATCTTTGTCTCTTTTTGAACTCACAAAGATACAACTTTTTTTCGAATATAAAGTTTGAATATTCGATTATTTTAATTTTGAAGGTTAAAATCAATTATAATCATCCCCCTTCTTCAAATCCCAATACCCTCGGAGAAGCGCTTCATGCTAATTCCCCCTCCCAACCGTCGGCGATTGTGGTGCGAACAAAGTGTGCACACTATCCCCGATCCATCCCTTTACACCAAAATCCATCTAAAATCAAAAAAATCATTTGCCAAATCCAAAAATTGTTTGTAACTTTGCCTCTGCAGACAGCACTTCGGAAGCCCCGGTCTGGGGTTTAGTGGGACGGGACTGCCGGGAGTCACTGAAAAGTGCATCTTGACAACATATTATGAAAGTGTTGTTCGCAATTAAGGTCGAGCTTGTCAAGGTCAGCCTTAATCTTTACGCAATCGGCGATGAGAGTATCGAACTTAGCCAAATTAGATAGCCCCACTGAAGAAATACTTAGAACACTAATGTGCAGGATACATTGCCATTGCGTCAATGGAAATATTAGCCGCACTGAGAGAAGCGATGGTTACAGTGAAAGCATTGGGTCCGACGAAATACACATTTACTTTGCCGGGATTCTTGAAAACGGCAGAGATATACAAGCCGTTGGCGAGAGATGTATGCACAGGAGCATTGCCACCCAATTTGAAAGTTAGAAAAGCACCCAGTCATTCCGGAGCAAAGCCACCCAAAACAAGGGAAATGACCGTTTTCAGGGGATAAAAAGCCCTGGGATTCCGAAGCATTGCCACATAGAAATGGACTAAGCATTAACTGAAGTACATTGCTTGCGTATATTTGCATAAAATAAACACCTTTGCATTGTGAATGCAAAGGTGTTTATTTTGGTATTATCCAAGAGAGACATTTAAATAAATTTCCAGTAAGCATCTATTGTCTGCTTCAAAAGGTCCATAGAACTCTCCAATGATCTATAAGCATCATTGATACACTTATAATATAGTAATAGTCCATTTAATTCTAATTCTGTATATGGATATGTGGCAGCTTTTGATATCAAAGAAGTATTGGTAGCATCAACAAGTTCTGAGAATGAATCTTGTCTTTCTAAACATGCTTCATAAAATCTCTTGTAGGCATCACCTAATTGTTTGTCAAAGTTTTGACCATAAAGATCAAGTTTAACTGCAAGAGATTTCGTATAAACGTCATTTGAGAATATCTCAAGATCGGATTTAAGTGTACTTAAATCATATCTCAATTTTAAGTATGACAATTCATGCTCAAGAGAATCTACTCTTTGAACAAGTGAACATTTTTCATCTCGATTGTCTGTTGAATGTGCATTGGCGGTAATAATAGCGAACACAAACAACATCGAAATCACAATGCGATACATGGCGAGCGTGGTATTATTTAGAATTTTTTAATGCAAAGATACATTAAAATCGTGAGATTTCCACACCGGCAGAATAAAAAAATCAAGGCCGACGCGATTTTTCCGT
>JAIDSM010000176.1 GCA_029061225.1 Muribaculaceae bacterium | reverse complement strand
TAAGACTCAAGACTTAAGACTTAAGACTCAAGACTTAAGACTTAAGACTCAAGACTTAAGACTCAAGACTCAAGACTCAACTGGCTCAGGAAGTCGGTGAAGGAGCGGATTATGTCGAGCAGTGACGTCTGCGCCGCCTCGTTCTGCTGCGCGAAGAGCGTGCCGCTGGTGGAGTTGGCCACGAGCTTTCCCTGCAGCGTCGGCGAGACGCCGCTGATGTCCTCGAGCATCTGCATCTCGATCTTAAGCAGATCGGTGATGCCGATGTTGGTGGAGTTGGCACTCACCTGCGCCGGCATAGGGATACCCGGACGCGCACGGTAGGGAATGACGCCGTTGAAGCGACCCCACTCATCGGCCACCTGCTGAAGGTCCATCCCTTGCGGAATGCATTCGTCGGGAAAGAGGAGCACTCCCTTGGCGCTCGACCGCATGATGAAGTCGTAGAGCGTGATGAGGCGGTTGACGTAACGCTGCTGGTCGATGATGTCGCTGATATATGAATGTATCTCCCCGTCGATGAAGGGATATGCCTTGAATATGTAGGGATGGCGTTCGGCGGGAGGGTACTCGCGCAGAAGAGTGCCGTCGTGAGCATACCAGCGGCAGCGCCAGCTCGACCTGGAGATGAGTCTCAAGTCTTTAGTCTTAAGACTGGTGACTGGAGACTCAAAAGGGACGATGCGGAGCGTGGCGGCTTCTTCGTCGTGGACGAGGGCGTAGAGGCTCGTCTCCTTCTGCCATACCTCCGTAATGCGGCATCCATCGGGATGACGTGCGTGCGGGCCGTAGATGTCGGATATGCGCCGGTAGTCGTCGGCGGTGGCGCAAAACTGCTGAAGCAGCGTCCCGAAGCTGATGCGGTGCACCTCCCCTACGAGGTCGACGTCAAGTCCGCGCGGATCATAGCCGTCGGAGTGGAAGAAGAAATTGTCGGGGGTCACCGGCAGGATCCGTCTGCCTTCCAATTTGACGGCCACGAGGCCTGATATGAGGAACTCCTCGAGAAGCCGCGGAGCGAGCTCCTCCATGCGGTTTTCGCTAAACCATCTTCTGAGCCTGTCGTTGGCCTTCCTGAGTTCCTTCCCCTTCAGGCCGGAGTCTTTCGCCGACATGAGAGGCACCTTGTATTGCGAACGGTAAAGCCCCACCACATTCCGTAGAATGCGGCGGAGGATATTGTTTTTTAGGGGTTCCTGTCCCTGGCGGCGAATGAACTGGCGTTCCGTCATGCGTCCGTAGGCGGTGTCGATGGTGTCGTCCCACTGATCGCCGTATACATAGCGTTTGCAACGCGCGCGATCCGCGCGGAAAGTCTCCAGGCATCGCCAAGCCTCCGCCGCGCTGCTGTAAGTATTCTGCATAATCTTTTTTCGCGCAAAGATAATACGAAGCAATCTGTGCAGAACCTTATCTTAGTAAGATAGTAGGGACGCACGGCTCGTGCGTCCGCCCGCGTCGGGACCGAGTCCATAACCTCAGACATCGAAATGCCGGCACCGGACGCACGAACCGTACGTCCCTACTTTACCGACGTTAATCCAGACAACTGAAGACTTAAGACTTAAGACTCAAGACTTAAGACTCAAGACTCAAGACTTAAGACTCATACAAATGAAAGATGCGGTCCATGAGCTGCCATTTCCGGTCGGAGGGAGCAGACGGATCGCAGCCCTGGAATCGCGCCACGTATGCCTCCCACTCCGCCTGACGCGGAAGGGTGGCGAGGCGCGCCATGGCGGAGTCCCAGTCGAAGTCGAGCGGTGTCTCAACTATCATGGTCATTATGTTGCCGTGCATATAAAGTTCCATCTCGAGGATCCCCACCTCGCGGATTCCCTCAAGAACCTCCTTCCATGCGTTTTCCTCCGCATGACAGCGGCGGTAGAGCTCCTGCAGCTCCGGATCCTCACTTATCGCGAGCGTCTGCACATATCTTTTGGTAGGCATCCCGAAATCCCTCTCCGGATACCCCTTTTTCAATTCACTGTTCATAATATAGTTTTTTAGCGGTCAGCGGTCAAGTAGGGACGCACGGCTCGTGCGTCCGCCCGCGTCGGGACCGAATCCATAACCTAAGACATCGAAATGTCGGCACCGGACGCACGAGCCGTGCGTCCCTACTTGACCGACGATACCCCCGACAACTTAAGACTTAAGACTGAAGACTTAAGACTGAAGACTTAAAGCTTACTCAAAACTCAACAAGAATGCGGAAGACATCTCCGCGATGGCCGTTCCAGTATGCCAGGATATCGGCTGCGTCTTCCGGCTTGACTGTGGCCGACACAAGTGCGTCGACGGGGCAGCCGCCACGCTTCATGTATTCCTTCACGGCCTTGAAATCCTCGGGCAGAGCGTTGCGAGAGCCGCGGATGTCGAGTTCCTTCTGCACGAAGAGCTTGGTCTGGAACGTCACCGGCTGCGCGGAATATCCGATGCATACCACACGTCCGGCAAACGACACCTCGTTGACCGCCAGATTGTAGGTGAACGGACTACCGACAGCCTCTATCACCACGTCCGGACCGTCACCGCCCGTAATCTCCATGAGTCGGTCGTGGAAATCCTCCTTCGTGGAGTCAAGTCCGTAGGCCGCGCCGAGCTTCTTGGCGAGTTCCAGTTTCTTCTCGTCAAGGTCGACCGCGATCACCCTCGCGCCACGCAGCGAGGCGCGCACGATGGCGCCGAGGCCTATCATGCCGCAGCCGATCACCATCACGGTGTCGATGTCGGTCACCTCTCCGCGGGCCACGGCATGGAAACCTACGCTCATCGGTTCGATGAGGGCGCACTCCTTGACGCTCAGGCCATCGGCATCCACCACCTTCTCCCAGGGCACGGCGATATACTCCTGCATCGCGCCGTGGCGTTGCACACCGAGAGTCTGGTTGTCACGGCAAGTGTTGGGACGGCGGCGACGGCACGACGGGCATTTGCCGCAGGCCGTGTACGGATTGACCGTCACGTGCATACCCTTGCGGAAGAGACCCTCGGGCACATCGGCGCCTATCTCCTCCACCGTCCCCCCTATCTCATGGCCGGGAACCACCGGAGAGATGGCGAGGGCATTCTGCCCGAGCCATGTATTGAGGTCTGATCCGCAGAAACCCACGAATCCTATCTTTATCAGCACCTCACCGGGTCCAAGCGCCGGCATCTCGGTGTCAACTATGCTTATCTTCTCTTTTTCTTCAATCAGTATCTGTTTCATATTTAGTTGTCAAATTGTATAAGTTGTATATTTCATGAAAAAAATCTTAAGGAGAGCGACTTAGTAGGGACGCACGGCTCGTGCGTCCGCCCGCGTCGGGACCGAGTTCATACCTAAGACATCTAAATGCCGGCATCGGACGCACGAACCGTGCGTCCCTACATACTTTCACTCCGACATATTCTTGATATACGGCAGCTCCGGCAGCTCGCCGAAGCCGTAAAAACGGCGGGCGTTCTCGCCGAGGAAAGCACGTTTCTCAGCTTCGGTCAACCGATCGGTCTTCAGCACGAAGTCGTAGCTCATCCGGTAGGTGATGGCCGTGATCGTACGCGGATAGTCGCTGCCCCACATCAGTTTCTCCATACCGACGAGGTCAGCGGCCTCCCTGATGGCGTCGATGGCGCCCTCAAACGGATAGAACTCCGAATTGAAAAGCCAGGTGATGCCTCCCGACTCTATCATCACGTTCTTATGCCTCGCGAGCTTTATCTGCTCCTGCCATCCGGGACAGGTCACCATCCCGAAATGTCCGATGGCTATCTTGAGGTCGGGACACCGGGCGATGACGTCTTCCATCTCGGCCACCTGAAGGTCGCCGGGAGCGAGTGTGATGGAAAGGATGATCCCTTTCCGCTCCATGAGGCGGAACATATCCATCATCTCACCCTCGTTAAGACGGACGCGAGACGCACACGGAGTGTGCTGACTACTCTCGCGGTCGTCATCGCCGAGGGGCAGCCGGTGGGCCGGGATGGCGATAGCGCGGAAACCACGTTCGATGAGGCGTTCGGCTTCGTGCAGGAAACCGGGGCGCAGGTAGTGGCACATCCCGCAGCAAAGGAAACGGTCGGGATAGCGACGCTGCACGTCCTCAAGGTAATCGTTCTGGTTACCGTCGATGAATTCCTGTGTCACTACGGCGGCCTGCACCTGCGCGTAGTCCATGTTGGAGAGGAACACCTCGGCGCTGTTTCGTCCGTCGATCATGAAAGGGGGGAGCATCTGGCGCTCCTCGCCGAAGAAGTCGGCGCGGCCGTTGGGCAACTGCCTCACGCGGCCGCCGCCCACCTCGGCATACTGCTGCAGCCACAAATGGCTGTGCGCATCAATGATTATCATAATTTTAGTTTTTAAGCTAATTTACGAATTCCGCCAGGTGACGCGCTGCTGGTCGGCGATGATCGCGCGGACCTTGGCCACGAGGTCGGCGGGAGCCGGCTCGGAGACGTAGGCGAGGTTCTTGCGGACATTGTCGGGATTCGCCGAGCTGAAGAGAGTCGTGGCGATGCGGGGATTGCCGACTGAATACTGCACAGCCAGTTTCTCGATAGGATACCCTGCCTCGCGGCAGTATTCGGCCGCACGGCGGCATGCCTCCACAAGAGGCTGCGGCGCCGGATGCCAGTCAGGCACTCCACGGCTCGACAGAAGGCCCATCGAAAGCGGGGAGGCGTTTATCACGCCGATGCCGCGTTCTTCAAAGAAAGGAAGATAGTCTACGAGCGCGTCATCGTTGAGGCAATAGTGGCAGAAATTGAGCACGCTCTCCACAGTCCCCTTCGGCGTATGCTCTACCACCCACTTCAGGTTTTCAAGCTGCAGGTCGGTGATGCCGACATGGCTCACCACGCCCTTTTCGCGAAGCTCCACGAGAGCCGGAAGGGTCTCCTCAGCCACCTGCTGCAGGTCGGCGAACTCAATGTCGTGAACGTTGATCAGGTCGATATGGTCGATGCCGAGACGCTCCATGCTCTCCTCGACGCTCGACTGAGCCCGACGGCCCGAATAGTCCCACGTGTTGACGCCGTCCTTACCGTAGCGGCCTACCTTCGTAGAGAGATAGTATTTCTCGCGCGGTATACCCCGGAGAGCCTTGCCGAGCACGGTCTCCGCCTTATAGTGGCCGTAGTAAGGCGACACGTCGATGAAGTTTATGCCACCCTCGATGGCGGCATAAACTGCCTCTATGGCACGTCCTTCATCTATATCGTGGAAGACACCCCCGAGCGAGGATGCTCCGAAACTAAGTTGGGATACCTTCATCCCCGTCTGTCCGATTTCTCTGTATTCCATATGAGTTAGTTTTTTAAGCGATCTCATGGAGGGCGGTCATCCTGACCGCCAGCCCGAAGGGCTTGTAGCGAGCACCGTGTCACCGTCATTGCGCCTACGGCGCGGCGGTCAGGATGACCGCCCTCCATGCTAATTGCAAAATTAAGGATAAATCAGCGGAGGGAGATGCAGGATTTCGATAAAAATTTGGTACAAAATCGACATAGCACTTGGCGGTCTCATAAAAAATGCTTTAATTTGCGCCATGAAGAGCAACCTGCTGATGCTGAATGTCGGCCATGCCGTGCATGAGGCCGACTGGAATTTCAAGGATATAGTGAGTCCCTTCACGCGCATCTACTACGTGACCGAAGGGACCGCTGCGGTGAAGGCCGATGGCGAGGAACATCTGCTGCGCCCCGGCCACATGTATATCATCCCCGCCTTCACCCGCCATTCCGATTCATGCGAAGGACGTTTCTGCCACTACTACGTGCATGTCTACGAAGAGGCTTCCACGGCCGGCGAAAGCCTCATCGACCGATACGACTTTCCGTTTGAGATTCCCGGTTGCGACCTTGACCGCATACTCTTCGAGGCTCTCTGCGAGCACAACAAGGCGATGGCGCTCAAGGCTCCCGACCCCCGCATCTACGACAACAAGACCTCGCTCATCGACTGCGTGCGCCTCAACCGCGCGCGTCCCGTATGGGACCGCCTAGAGTCGATGGGAATCATCTATCAGCTTTTAGGGCACTTCGTCAGGGAAGCTACAGAGAAATATGACGCCACGGATATCCGTATCCGTGACGCCATTGCGCTGATCGACGCCTCTGCAGCCGACACCCCTATGGTCAACGACCTTGCGCGCCATGTAGGGATGACGCCCGACCATTTCATACGTCTGTTCAAGAAGGAGGTAGGGCGGACTCCCGCCCAGTTCGTGATCGATCGGAAGATGACTCAGGCTATGCTGATGCTCGCATCCGAACCCATGATGATCAAGGAGGTTGCCTACACGCTCGGCTACGACAACCTCTCCTACTTCACCCGCCTTTTCCGCCGCCACACGGGCATAGCCCCGCACGCCTACCGCGAAAGCTTCAACGCCCGGTGAGGCGTTCTATCTCACTGATAAGGCGGTCGGCGTTGATGGGTTTCGAGACATAGCTGTTGAAGCCGCTCTCCATTATGCGCGTGCGGTCGGAGGCGAATGCGTAGGCCGTGACAGCGATGATGGGAGTGGTCTCCGAGAGCTGGCGGATATTACGAGTGGCCTCGTATCCGTCCATGAGCGGCATGTTGATGTCCATCAGTATCAGGTCGGGCCGATGCTCAGCGAAAATGTCTACGGCCTCGCGTCCGTTCCAGGCGTGGATGAGATTGAAGTCATCCTCCAGGAGCGATGAGATAAGGAAATAGTTGCTCTCATTGTCCTCAGCCACGAGAAGAGTCTTCTTTTCCTCTTTCTTCCTGGGAGGCGCCGTATAGAGGTTGATGTCGTCTTCCGGCTCAGCGCTCTCTGTAGGAGGGATAGCTACAGTCTCGCCGCTATTCTCCTTCAGGGTCTCCGCCTGCACGTCGGCGGCCGCCACCGGCCTCTCGAGCATATCATCGAGAATGCTCTCGAGGAGCGCGGCGTTACTCTGGATGAGATCGGAGTAACGACGTTTCTTCACCGGGTCATCAGTGTTGCAGAGCAGTCGTGAGAAACTGGTGATGGCATTGACCGGGGCTCTCAGCTCCAGGCCAAGGTTAGCTAAGATCTCTTTGATATTTGCTGGCATATGTTTTTTATTTAAGTTTCGCAAGCTCAACTTAAGGGTTATTGGTTAAAAGGTTATAGAGTTAGATTTGACTCAGTATAGATCAGTTTCAGAATAGAAATTTCATATCATCTTCATAACCTTTAACCTAATGACCTCATAACCCTCAACTTACGCTTGCGTAAGTTGAATTTTTTATATTATTATAATACTCAATGTTCAGTACTAAATACTCAATGTTCAGTACTAAATACTCAATACTTAATCTACTCTCCCGGCCAGGGGAGCGTAAACCAGAAGAGGCTTCCCTTTCCGAGTCCCTCCGATTCGGCACCTATCCGTCCGCCGAGCAGCTCCACGATACTCTTGCTTATGGAGAGTCCGAGCCCGTTGCCCTGCTTGAAGTTGTTCAGTTTCGTGAAGCGTGTGAAGAGCTGGTCTATATGCTCCGGCGCTATTCCCTGCCCAGTATCGCGGACGTAGAAGTATATCTCCCCGGGACGCATTTCGTAGCCGAAGGTGATGCACCCTGTCTCGGTAAACTTTATGGCGTTTGTCAATAGGTTGACGAGTACCTGCCTGAGCCTGACGGTATCGGTGTAGACTATGCAGTCCGGCTGTTCGAGCACGAGGTCGAGGCCTACACCCTTGCGCAGGCGGAAGCGCACAGTGCTTTCGGCCGACTGGAGCACCTTGTTGACGTCGGTCGGCTCTTTGTGCACGTCAAGCGTGTTCGATTCGATCTTGGCGGTGTCGAGCACGTCGCCTATGAGTTTCAGCAGAAGGTCGTTGTTTACATTGATCGTCTCTACGAACCGCGCCTGCTTCTCGGGATCCTTTGTTTTGGGAAGAAGCCGCGAAAAGCCCACGATAGCGTTGAGCGGAGTGCGTATCTCATGGCTCATATTGGCCAGAAACGCCATTTTCAGCCTGTCCGACTCCTGAGCCTTCTCCCTCGACTGGTCAAGAAGCTCTATCTTGCGCCGCTGGAAGACCATCACCACTACCCCCACGATCGTGAGGGCTGCAACCGCGATTATCGCGAATATGAATGTCACGTAATATTGCTCCCAGACTGTTTTCGGCTTGTCAAGGAAAACCGTACCCGGCAGGCAATCCTTCTCGGAGAGTCCGCAACCTTCGAGCTTTTCGTAGTTGATGATCGGCACATCCGTCTTGACCGTCCGGAAGGGTATCTTGGCCATGTCGGTGCCTGATATCAGATCGGAAAGCCCATCCTTGAGATATTCTGAAAATTCCTCCGGCGAGGGAAAGACACCCCCGGTGATGCCATAGCTGAAATATGCCTCCCTAAGGCTGAATACCGGATGCCTCACGCTCTTAATGAGATGCGCGTCGCCCGCGATCAGCTGCGGATATCCGTGGATGGTCATGCGTTCGTAATACCAGGTCGAGAGCAGCAGTCCGATGTTGTAGTCCTTGCTGAGGAGATACTGCTGCAGCTTCTCGCTTGTATCGTCTCCGGCGAGAAGCCATTCGTATTCCATACTCTTGTAGTTCTCCTTTATGTAGTCGCGGATCTCGTGGTTGAGATGACGGTTGATGTATAGGGCGTCGGCCACGAAGACGAGCTTCTCCATTTCGGGAAACATATGCCTCATCATGTCGATGGTCTGCTTGTAGAGGTTGGGTATATGCACCACCGAAAAGTTGTATTTTCCCTGCAGCTCGCTGAGCGGCCTCAGATCCTCGCACTCCTCCTCCGCGCTCTGATCAGTGTAATAGAAACGCTGCGTACCGTATTCAAGCGACTGGCAGACCAGCAGCATCGGGACATTACCCCACTCCTTGACGATCCTGTCTCGTAGAGTGAAGGGAAAGTTGCCCACGAGCACGAGAAAATCCGGTTTTTTATCCTTAAAACGCCTGAAAAGACCTTCCTCCATCACCTCGAAGTCTTTGTCATCATGTATGAGGGTATTGCTGAGGTAGATCACCTCAGGCGCATAGAAATTGTCGCGCTTCGAGATGTCGTATAGGATCGGATTGATGATGTCCTGGGCCCAGGGGGCACCGTCATGGTATCCGTTGATGATGAGCAGACGCTTTCTTCCATTATTTTCGGCTGCCAGCGTCCCGACTACCGTCGGCAGCAGCAGGGCAATAAATATCAGGAGTCTTTTCAGCATTATGAGGTCTTTTAGTTATTTTTAGGAGCGATTATGCCGCATTCCACACAGTCCGAAGTGCGGCACTCAGAGAAGTCTATGTTTTGGAAAGCCGAGTGAGCCACCGCCCGCACGATGACGTCATACGGGCCGAGCGCCGCCGCCTCCCCTATCGAGGAGACCAGAGTGATGTCGTCATATTCCTGCCGTACCTTTTCGGGATCCACCCAGGGGTCGAAGACCACAACCTTTGTGCCGTAGCGCACCAGGCTCTGTATGATGTCGTAGACCTTCGTGTTGCGTATGTCCGGACAGTCGGGCTTAAATGAGAAACCCAGGACCAGGACCTTCGACTCTATGAGCGGTTTACCCTGTCGGTTGAGCGCGTCGACCACGCTGTCCGACAGATAGAAACCCATCGACTCGTTGACATTCCTGGCCTCGGCGATAAGACGCGGGTGCATCCCGTGGAGCTCCGCCTTCCTGATGAGATAATACGGATCCACTCCGATGCAGTGTCCCCCGACAAGTCCGGGATTGAAGCGTAGGAAATTCCATTTAGTAGAAGCCGCCTCTATCACCTCCTGCGTGTCTATGCCAAGAGAGTTAAACACCTTCACGACCTCGTTGAAGAAAGCGATGTTTACGTCGCGCTGGGTATTTTCAATCAGTTTGGCGGCTTCCGCCACCTTTATTGAGGGAGCCCTGTAAGTGCCTGCCGATATGACGGAAGAATACACCTTTTCCGCCCTCTCCAGCGCCTCCGGAGAGGATGCCGAGACTATCTTCACGATTTTGTCGACGGTATGCACCCGGTCGCCGGGATTGATTCTTTCCGGAGAGTATCCTACCGAGAAATCGCGGTTCAGCTCCAGTCCGGAGACATTCTCGATGACGGGGATGCACACTTCCTCGGTGGTCCCGGGATAGACCGTGCTCTCGAAGACCACGATATCACCCTTCTTTATCACCTTTCCGATAGTGCGTGATGCTGATTCGAGCGGCTTGAGATCCGGCTCATGGTTTTTGGTCACAGGCGTCGGAACTGTGACGATGTAGAATGTACACTGCTTCAGCTTGCTGACGTCATCAGTGAGCATAAGGCTTTTGCCGAGTACCCGTCGCAGTTCTTCATCGTCCACCTCAAGCGTGCTGTCGTGTCCGGCGAGCAGTTCGCCGAGCCTCTTGAGGGATATGTCGAAGCCTACTACCTCATAGCGCGATGCCAGCAGCACCGCAAGGGGCAGCCCCACATATCCCAGTCCTATCACTCCTATGGTTTCGGTTCTCATTGTCTTTTAGTTTTCAGTTTTCAGCTGTCTACATCCCTTCCGCGAGCGCGACTGAAGAGGTCTTCTTCGGATTCCAGTTGTCGCGGTATGAGCTATAGAAGAAAAGCTCCACGGTGTGTCCTATAAGTCGCGCCACCCTCAGGAAATATCCCATATACAGGGTATGGAATATAAGCAGGGCGCCGAGCCTCCTCTCCTGTTTCGATCTCTCCGAGACAGCCTGCATTGTGGCGAAGGAGATGATGGAGAATGTCAGGCGTATCAGCCATCCCACTATCATGATGTCGAAGATGCGGTCGGCGTTGCTGAGTATAAGGGTGATGATGTAGAAGAGCCAGACGAAGTTGAAGACACAGTCGAATACTATGCAGTCGAGATTGGAGAGCATGTTGGAGAAGGTGAAATTGCTGTTGGGAGTGAGGATGTCGCGGTGCTTGCGCACACGGAACCGTATCAGCGACTTCGACCATCTGAGCCTCTGCATGAAGAGCTTGCTCCACTTCACAGGCACGTTGGTCAGGCATATGGCCTTGTTGGCGAATCTGACCTTGTAGCCGGCCTTGCGGATCTTCTGGGTGATGTCGCCGTCGAGTCCGGGGCCTATGTCCCATCCGCCGAGCTGGCGTATCGTCTCTGTCTCGAAAGCCCCGAAGGCTCCTGATATTATGTGGAAGATGCCGAGCATGTCAGTGGCCATACGCCCCACCATGATGGTGCGGAGGTATTCCAGAGCCTGCATTGATGAGCACATGGAGTCGTCGGCGTTGCGCACCTTGATGCACCCGCCTACTCCGCGCACGTCGCGGTCCATGTAGAAGGGAAGCAGTATCTCCTCTATCGCATTGCGGTCGAGCGAGGAGTCGGCGTCGATGTGCACCAGATATTTGCCTTTCGCGTGTTCCATGCCGTAGTTCGCGGCCGAGGCTTTTCCACCTCGGTCGGTCATGCGGAAATAGTGCTTGATGTGTCCCGCCTTCTGCAGGTCGGCGCAGATGAAAGGGGTAGCGTCGTCCGATCCGTCGTCGACTATGATGATCTCGAAGTTATCGTAGGTCTGTTCCCGTAGGGATTCGAGGAGGTGGTAGAGGTTTTTGCCCTCGTTCTTGCCCGGGGCCATAATGGTCACGAGCGGGCGCTCGAGATAGAGGGCTCGCCGGGCCATTTCCTCGCTCTTGCGGCGGCTCTTCCAGGTCATACCGTATTTAGAGACTGCGATGATGTCGGTGAGGTAGTATCGCGGGAACTCTACGAAAAGAAGAAACCAGTATGTCGTCACGAGGTAATCCCAGGAGAGATTGGCCGTGAAGCAAGCTATGATTCCGTCGATTATTCCGAATATGTAGTCCATCCTTAATTTCTGTCTTCTTCTATGCGGTTGATGAAATGCTCTATGTCTTCTCCGGGATGGTAGACGTAGGTGTCTATCAGCTCGAATTCGAAACCCGGATTCTTTTCCTGGTAGTCGTGGAGCTGCTCCTTGATCTCAAACTCCATGTCGGTGATCGCCTTCGCCACCTCTCCTGCAGGCACGCGGCAGAGCAGGTAGTAGTTGTTGCCCCACATCGCCTGTTTGTAGTTGAAGAATCTCTGCAGTGTCTGCACTACGGGAGGGGTAGCGTCCTGCCCTGCCATCTCATCTGTGGCGGGATCGAAAATGTACAGACGTCCCACTACGATCATCGAGTCGCCGAGAACCTCCGGTGTGGAGAACTGCCTCAGGTAAGCGATGAAGTCGGTCATGGATGAGTATCCATAAAAACCGGTCAGATTGAGGGTCTTCTCCACATCGTTGCTCGCGAACGCCCTGATTCCTTCAGGAGTGAATTCGTATTCCTCCACGTCTACGGGCCTCAGCTCGTCCGGGCGCCATGCGCGCCGGTTGTTGGTGCACAGGGCCTTCATGTTGGGATACATGAAGGTATGTTCGCACGCACGGCATGAATATATGGATGAGGGGCGGTCGTAGTCCACGCCTATATGCCTCAGCTGTTTTTTGCATTTCGGGCAGATAAGCTCTCCGTCCTGCTGATATGTATGCTCCGGCGAGACGTTTGCACAGCGGAAATGGTGGATCACCGGCTCTTCCTGTATGTCGGAGCTGCCGCACTCGGGGCAGGTCTCGAAAAAGAGCAGATGACTGCTGTGGCAGATCGGGCAGACGTGGATTCGGTCGATGAAGCGGGTGCGGCGTATGTATCCGAGCCGCAGGAGCTGCTGATGAAACCAATCCCGCTCCTCGGCCTGCATGGTCTGCTGTCCGGCAAACCAGAGGGTATAGTAGTAGAGGGCCATATATCCCTCCGCGAGCCCCGGAGTAGGCTGGGAGGAGAATGTGAAACGTCCGCGCGAGATGGCGTATCTGCACAGTCGGATCACTTCCTCCGCGTGCGTCACTACGGGCTGCGTGCCGAGCAGGAATTTCTGACGGCGCATGTTGGAGTATATGTCCTCGATAGTCCTGGCCATCGAGTCGTCGGTCGGTGTCGTGGCGTAGCCGTCTACTATCACCTCAGCCTTTCCGAGCCAACCGGTAAGCCGGCGTGTGACAAAGCACGGCTTGAAGCGGCACTTCTCGGAGAGGAGCGGCGATGCGAGGCGTATGGCGAGCATGTTGCGGTCCATCACGCTGTCGATTACGTTGATGAAGATCGCGTCGAAGTCTTCAAACTGCAGGCCGCGCTCCTGGTCTACGTTGACAGGCTCGTTGATGACGAGTATGCGGTGCTGGTTTCTGTTTGTGACTATGCTGTATGGTGCTTGTTGGTTCATTTATATGTCGTTGTCAGGTTGTCGGGATTAATCGGGATTAATCAGGATTTATCTTGGTGAATTTCAAATTCTCGATTCTCAATACTCAATACTCAATACTTAATACTCAATACTCATTTCTTTGATTCCAGGCTCTTGATGGCTATGGAGTCGTTGATGGGGACAAGGTGTCCGTCTTTCTCCTCCGTCATCACGCCTTGGCCGGTCGTAAACCAGAGATAGTCGGGTTTCGTCTTCAGCGAGTCTTCCTCCTCCTTGCCGAAGCCATAGTTCTTCACCCTCACCTGCACGGGCATTCCGCTGGCGAGCGACCATAGCGGAAGCGTCTGGTCGGGATCGATTTCGAAGAGCGCTATCACGGCGGTGTTCTTCTTAGAGAAGTAGCTCCGGAGGTTTTCAGGTATCATCTCTGTCCTGGTGCCGAGCACGCTGACGTGTGCCTTGTAGCTTACATCATTGTTGACCACGATCTCGGCCTTTGAGTTGTTGGTGATCTTGCTCATTTTGTCTACCGGCACGTAGGCCACGACCTTCAGGTTGTTGGCCTCGAGGTTGAGGTGCTGCTTCGTCATCACCTCCTCCTGCTTGAAGAATATCATGCGTGTCGGGGCCTTCACGTCGGTGATGAGCGAGGAGTCGCTCGCGAGGCGGTATGAGATCGCGCGTCGCATGGATGCGGAGCGTGCGTCGTCGTAGATCTGGGGTATCAGGCTGGTGTCGCCGAAATTGCGGCGCTGGCGCTCGAAGACCACCTTTGTCTCCTCCCTTGTCTCGCGCAGTGTCTCCAACTCCGCCTGAAGGGCCTTCAGCCGCGCCTCCGTCTCCTTGAGCTCCCGCTCGAGGTCGAGCTTGTGGGAGTTGCTGCTCAGGCCGAGAGCGATGTCGTGGTCTTCGCGCTCTATCTGTTTCTTGAGCTCCGTTATGCGCACCTTGAGCACTTCGATCTGCTGCCTGGCCGTCTCATACTGCAGCTTGTAGTTGCGGCTGACGGCCACCATCGGGGGCTCCTCGTCAGGGTTGGCGTTGTCGATGAGCATATTGAGCATATAGTAGGAGTAGAGGGTATCGCCCGGGACTACTATGTCGCCTGTCTTCACATAGACGCTGTCGAGATATATGTCGAAGGGGGTACGCACGCGGTTAGTGTCCACGCTGACGTATCCGTCGAGCACGGTATAGTATAGGTGATGGCCGACGTAGAGGGCCAAGGAGCCTAAGATGGCGATGAAAATGAGGATCGAGACTATCTGCTGCCGGTTGACCTTGCGGCGGCGGCGTTTGAGTATCTCCTCTATGTTCTCTTTTTCGTCGAGCGAGCGGTAGGTGAAGTTTTTCATTTAATCTTTAATCTTTAATTTCGATGAAGTGACAGAAGCGGAGGATCGATTCGTCGGGAAGGAGCGACTGTAGGTTTGCTACGAGGCAGTCGCGGCGGTATTGGTATTCTATCAGCCGCTCGAGGCAGCCTATATACATCGCGTATTCCTTGGCGCGCGCCATCCTGTTATATTGTCCCAACCCCTTGCGGTAGGCTTCCGTGCGCCGGGCTATGTATCCCCGGAGCTCGCGGATGCGTTTGAGCTCGCTTGCCGAAGCGCGGTCGAGCCGTCCTACCTCGGCTATCACGAGCGCCGTCTTGTCGGCCACTCGCTGGCTGAGACGGTATTCCTCCGCCTCGAGCACTGCACGCTCCGACTGTATCGTACGTTTCTGGCGGGCGGCTTCGTCATTGAGGGGTATCGTGAAGGTGAGTCCGGCATCGAGATTGTAAGTGTTCGGCAGTCCGTGGCGGAAGTAGTTGGAATATCGCACGAAAGGAGCGACGTTGATCCGGCTCCACCACTTGACGTTCTTATCCTTCTGGGTGAGCAGATCCATGCGAAGGCGGAGTATCTTCATGTCGCCCTGCTCCGTTGCCACGTGGCTCACCAGAGCCGCGGAGTCGATTCTGACTGTCGTGGCGCGGACCCCCGCGAGTGAAGCGGCGGCGGGATACTTATGTTCGATCTCGGAAAGCTTCCGCTGCGCGTCGAGGAGGTCGTTGAGGGTCCTCACGATGTCGTCGCTGCTAATGTTCTCGTTGCCGAGCAGGTAACGCTGCGCGTCGTCGAGCATTGTCAGGAGGTCGACCCTATGGATGAGCACTCCGTAGAGGAGGCTGTCGTAGTATTGGTCGATGTTCTGCTGCACCTGAAATTCGTTGATGTCGGTCTTCTCCTTCTCATAACCGGCCCGTGCAATCCGCTCCTCGAGCTGTGCCACCTTCTTGCGTCCCTTCTTCCCGAAAAGGGAGCTCTGCAGCAGATACCATCTTATCTCGGCCTGCACCTTGGCTCGGTAGAAACCCTGTCCGGTCTCTCCGTCCACCTCGTCTACGCCTCCGTTACCCGCTATGCGGTAATAAGTCTGTCCGGTAAGCTGAAGTCCGGTGAGGCCGTTGCCTTCATGAATCTTGGCAGCCGTATTCTCGCGGAGAGCCTTGTCGAGCTGCGGGGAGATGACGAGGCTGTCAGGGCTCTGTATTCCCATGATGGCGCCACCTGTATATATAGAAGGCTGCTTATCCTTGTTGCCGAAGATGAGATTATCGAGGGAGTCGAAAGTCCGGTCGAAGCGTCCGATGATCTCGCTGCCCCCCTTGTTGTCGGCGGCATACGTCGAAGGGAGGCAACCGATGGTAGCCAGCAATAGGGAGAGAACGTGATGCACTAACTTTCGCATTGATCAAAAAATTCGTTTTACATGTGTTGGTTCGGCGCTCTATTTCGTGACTGAGTGCTTTCCGCCGCACGGAGTGCGTGCGATGGAAAGCACCTTGACGATTAGGTCTATTCGGTCGGTACGCTCATCTGATCACTTGGCCATTACCGGGCGGATGGCATAGCCCATGACAGGTTCGGCTGAGCCGACAAACAAGCAGGAAGTAGCGGTAAATGTCTTGTTTGAGGTATTTGTGCCATGAGAAATCTCCTTGGCCTCAAACTTGAACGCGTAGTTCTTTTCATCTATCCAATAGCCACCGAATGGAGCTCCAGCATTATTGCCCGGGCCTATGAGAGTCCATGTTCCGTTATTTGCGGGGCCATATGCACCTGCAATAAATCCTATATCAAGGAAACCTCTATGATAGGGTCGCATGATATAAACGTTATTTACTTCTGCATCATCCGCATATGACACCAGCGGCACGATAGAGCCTGTGAAGGGGAACACTCTGACAACCTTCTTGTCTCTGTTATCATCCCAGAATTTTGAATTCACCTGACTCTTGGCTATTGCAGTCTCAACCACAACAGCTTCAACCGTAATTGCTGATGAGTCATAAATCCAGCGGATGACATAGTTTACACCATCTTTTGTTTTTCGAACCTCGGCATAATTTGAGAGCATTGTGGCCATGTTCTTATTCTGGTCGAGACCCTGACCTTCGGGTGCGATAGCCTTGAACTCCTCGAGAGTCGGCATACGCCAGCCATCAGGACACGGATTAACAGCGGTATATCCGCATTTTCCTGCACGCTCTTCCCATGTACTTCCACCATTGCCGAAAGACGAAAGCCAATAATCAGGTTGATTATTGAACTGATCCAACCCCATATAATAGCTGCCATAGCCTAAGTATTTGGTGCCTGGAGTGCCATTCATGAAATATTTGTCCGGATGTTCTTTCAAATCATCAACAGTGGAATACGAACGGGGAGCGTCGTACCACAATGAATACTGAGGATGCTCAGGAGTATAACGTTTAGCCGTACCGCTGGTAATGAAATATCTGTTAGAATTCGGATTGTAAACGTAGTAATCAAGAACCCTGTCATACTCTGAGTCGGGATCATCAAACAGGCCTAAGGCATCAATGTAGTTTGTGAAGTCTTCATCGGGAGAAACGATTTCCGGTTTGTAGATACCGTTAGTGTCCATGTATCCGTAGTTGCGGCCCCACTGGTAGAGGGCGCCGTTTTCGGTCTCGGATTCAGCGAAGCCGTTTACGAGACTGCCGCGTTCACCGACGCGGACGAGGTTGTATTTGGCGAATTTGTGGAGGGGGTTGCGGGGATCCTCGTTTTCGTAGCCTTCGTAGGGGTCCTTTTCGGACGGATCCTTGAGGGAAACGTTGATGCCGTTGCTGCCGCCTGTCGCGCTGTCCTTATCGCCGCAATAGTAGAGGCCGGCCTGAACGGTAGTGGTGTTGGCGAAGGCGTAGGTGTATGTCTTGTCGCCAGAGGTGAGGGTGAAGGAGGGAGCATATTCGCCGGGGAAGAGTGGCACGTAGACATCAGCCTCCTTGTTTGTGATGTTGTAGCTGTAGGGGGTCTCGCCTACTATGTAGGAAAGGGTCAGCTTGGCGTTTTCGGCGGCGAGGGCAGTGTCGAGGCCGTCCATGCCGAGAGTGAAGTGAGCCATCGCCATCTGCGAGGCGAGAGTGACGCTTTCGGCTACGGTAGCCTTGCCGTCCTTGACTATGATACTTACTTTCGAGTTCATAAGGTCGCCCTTGTTGAGGTCGCTGAAACTGCCGCTTACATCGCATCCGGCGGTTGCAAGGTCGTTGACAACGACACCGTTGTCAATACGGGCATATGCCGGGTCGGCTCCGAGATACCAGACGGTGTATTCGCCGTCGGCGATTGTAGCCTCGCCGCTGAAGATTCCTTCCGAGTCGCCACCAGCACCTTCGAGGGTGAGGGTGCCGGCAACCGCACCTGTCGCTGAAATGAGCGTCACCTGATCGCCCTGCGCCCAGACGTTGGAAAGGCCGATGCCGTTTTCTGTGTCGGTTTCATTGATGATGGTTCTTGTCACGGCCTTATTACGGTCGACTTTCAGTGAGACAAAGACAGTCTCGCCGTTTAGCTGACCTGACTGGGAGATCAGGTCCTCATTGCTGCAGGCTGTCAGTCCGAGGAGCAGTCCTGCAAAGGCGTAAACGTATTTTGAGTTCATAGTCATTTAGTTTCTATTGTTGTTTGGTGATTGCCGACCCGAATCAACGGTCGGCAACCTTGTAAGAGGGAAAGAGAGTCCCTTCCCCTCTCTTATTTATGCTATTGTCAAATTACTTCTTGATACAACGGATATTACATGCAATCGGCACTTCAGGCTGATATACATTTATGAAAGAGCCCTGCTCCTGAAGATTGCTTGCATCAAAGCGGAATTCCATGTAATACTGGTTGGGATCATCAACCCAGTAGAAACCGCTGAGCCAGCTATCATCTCTTGTAATCGATACCTGTACTGCACCTATGCTTGTTACAGTTGCGTTTATAGTACCTTGTGGAGTTGCCTTTTCCAACCACTGATACGAAACCACTCCCTGATTAGTGAACTTTGCAAGGTAGAAATATGGACGAATCATACCGGCAGCCTTGAAGTAACGGGTAACAACATTTTCATCAGACCAATTTACTTCGGATGTTGATTCAACATTTGATCCAATTACAAGGGCATCAATCTTGAGATACTGAGTCTTTGTTCCTTCCGTAACTCGGCTCCAGCGAACTGCATATTTAACATCGCCGTCTTCTTTTATTTCAGAGAAGGTTGCAAAGCTACTTCCAGAGTATATATGGCCACCTTTAGGAAGTATCTTCTTCCAATCAGCCAATGTGGGAAGCCTATATCCATCAGGACAAACATCTTTGTTATATCCGTAATATGCGGCACGTTCAGACCATGAATGCTTGTGCTGGATGCTTGTATCGAATACTGCTTCTCCGTCCCAGTTCTGGAGGTTGCTATTGCCGGCAACGAGGAAATATTCAGGATAAGAAGCTAAATTAGTAGTGGAAGAATACCATTTAGCTTTCTGATTTAGACCACTGCCATTATAGACGTTTGAGAGGGTGCTACCATTGACATATCCATAAAGAGATGTGTAGAAAGTACCTCCTGTCCAGCTGCTATTCATCTTCGCTACACCAATCTTTTCATAATTGTTATTTACAACGGTATAATTCTGATGACCATAGTTACGACCGAACTGATAGAAATAGCCGGAAGTTTTGTAGTTTCCAGTGAATTTACCCACTGCATCAGCTCCTGAACCGGAACGGGTCAGATCGCTCTCAGCCCACAAAGCAAGAGGATTCTTACTGTGGTCGAGGACTTCTTCTTCAGGCTCGCCAACTAAAGTTATTTCTACAGCGCCGTATTTACCGCTTTCCTCATTGAAAGCAGTATAGTACTTACCAGCTTCAAGCTGAGTCTTATTTTCAAACGCATATGAATACTTCTTGCCGTCGGCAGCGTTTGTAAATACGAATCCTAACTGATAGCCTGCACTCGGAACAAAGGCAACATAGACATCTTTTCCAGCCTCAACGTTTTCGACTACAATATCTTTCTTATCAGTAGTTGTCTGAGCCTTTCCAAGACGGGCGAAATCCAAAGTAGTTGTATTTAAAGTATTGTAATACTCCTCTCCTGAAGTAGCATTTGAGCCGTAACCTGCCACATTATAAATGTTGAGTTTTCCCTTGGAGCCTTCAGGCAGTCCTTTCAGAGAGAAACGAGCCATTGCAAGGTGAGCTTCCAGAGTCTCATCCTTGACAACGGTTGATTTCTCACCGTTTACATTAAGAGTGACACCTTTTGAGAGAATATCCAATGCAGACAGAGCCTTAACATCAGCGAAATTCTGTGTATGAAGGTCCACCTTAAGTCCATTTCTTCCGCTATATTTAGCAGCTAAAAGATTTGGGTTAGACTCTATGTCGCCGTAGTACCAGAGATTAAGGTCCTGCTGACCCTCTTCGGCATTTACAAGACCGCTGAACACACCTACTGATGTGTCTTCGCCTTCCTGCAAATTCAGAGTACCAACCTCCTCACCGGCCTTATTATATACATGGAGGACATCTCCAGTCACCCAAACGTCGTTGAGACCGCCGAATTCGTTCTCGGAGAGGACGGTGCGGGTCTGGGCATCAGCGCGGGATACGGTCAGCGTCACGGGCACGGAGTGTCCTTTGGCGGTGACGTCGCCACCCTGCACCATTTCCTCCTGTGAGCAGGACCAGAGGCCCATCATGCCCACAAGCGAAAGTGCGTATATCGATTTATTTAAAAATTTCATAGTTAGTTTAATGTATTAGTTTGATTTGAATCAAAGCCTCATTTCGAGTATTCCGGACCAACAGTATCTTCAGTGGAGGTATTGTCTTTTATCTCCTTTACAAGACGAACCGAAAGACCGTATCCCTTACCGTAACCATACACTTTAAACACGCGGTTTTGAGTCGTAGCCTCACCATTCACATAAAGATGTATGGCATTAGGCGTGCTTGTAGGTGTAGAAGTCCAATAATAGCATTTTCCTTTATAGTCGGATGATACCATCTTGGGGTTGGACCCTGTGCTCGGATTATTCATACCAGCCGCCGGGAGGAAGATAGCGTTGAGTGTCGTAAGTTGCTCATATGTCAGTGTCAGATGAGTCCATGCAAACTTAGTTCTATCGTTCGATCCGTAATTGGTGCCGTCATTGGCAATGGTCTTAGGCAGCTTATACAACTGATTGTACTTACCACCAGCAGCAGTAATCGCAGCTTTAGCTACTTCGACATCTTCATACGGCAGGATGATCAGACCCTCGATATTGTCTACTTTTCCACAAACTGAAACAGTGTTGTCAATAACAGCAATCAATTCCTTAGACGTAAGCGTGAAGTAATGGCTTCCATCATTCTTCTGAGCCGAATAGGCTTTACCCCAGTCATAAGGAGTATCCTGAGCCTGCCCATTCGGACAAAGGGTCTTATTGGTTGAGATGGTAGCATTATTACCGCTTGTCTGGCAAGGAAGAGTGCCGTGAATATTGGCTGCAGATTTAAAATATGCAACATCCGACCAATAATCGGCAGGCCAAGGTTTCCAAACATCATCCTCGATGCCGGTAGCTCCCCACCGGAAAAGACCAATGAATTCAGGATTTCCGGTAATGGTATTGGTCCAGCCTATACGATGTCCTGAGGTAACGGTGAAGTCTGTCTGCTTATCGGGAATCAAATACTCCTTAGCAACGGTATTGTACTGAAGGTTTGCCCGTGTGAAGCGGAACTTCTTACCATCCACTTCGAATACTGGTCCTACAAGATCCTCGTCGAAAACGGGAGTGACGGGCTGTTCCGGCTCTTCGGTGGATTCAGGGGTCAGGGCTACGGGGATGCCGCTGAATGTGCCTGTGTCCGCTCCGGCCTCCTTATTAAAAGAGGTGTAGTAGATACCTGCACGAACTTCGGTAGATTCCGTAAACTCACAGCTGTAGACCTTTTCGGTGTTCTTGTCGGTGAACTTGAAGCCGAGTCTGTATTTGTCAGCATTGAATCTGTTCGGAATCAATGCGACATATACATCATTCTTCTCAGAAGTCACGCCTGACACTTCAATGCATGCGCCTTCGCCTCCGGCAAGCTTGCTTTCGCTATAGGTGCTGACAATGCCGAAACCGTCCTTGATGTAGAGCTTGTTGTCCGCATCGTAGATCTGAAGCGTACCATCCGCATCCTCGGGAAGACCCGAGAGGGTGAAGCGGGCCATGGCGAGTTTGGAGACCATCGTGACATCCTGCATCACGGTAGCCTTTCCGTCTTTCACCATGACAGGAACTTCGTCGTACTCGTCAGACTGCTTTGATGACATAAGATCCATTACAGAGAGTTCCTCAAGGCTGAAGAAGCTCTGATCGGTGACATCGACAGCCACGCGAGTGCCGTTTCCGTCAGCCTCCACCGAGAAATGGCTGTCATCCTCGTTGAAGTACCAGAAGGTGAGAGTGTGCTTACCCTCCTCGGCAGTGATAGTGCCGGAGAAGACGCCCACGGGAGTTCCCTCGCCAGTCTCGAGCGTAAGCTCTCCGAGGCGATTTTTCTGAGAATCGTAGACGTAAAGGATGTCACCCTCCGCCCATTCGCTGAAGAGGCCGCCGGTGGCGTCGTTTTCGGTAAGTAAGGTACGGGTCTGAGCATCACCACGGTTGACGGTGAGCGTCAGCTTGACGGGCGATCC
Source organism: Muribaculaceae bacterium (assembly GCA_029061225.1). GTDB lineage: Bacteria > Bacteroidota > Bacteroidia > Bacteroidales > Muribaculaceae > Lepagella. Next base: position 3,553 of record JAIDSM010000176.1, on the reverse strand, counting down.
TTTCAGAGTCGGTTCGCTTCCACCCTGCTGCATCTCTTCCTGCGAGCAGGACCAGAGACCGGCCATGCCCACAAGAGAAAGCGCATATATTGATTTCTTGAAGAAATTCATATTCTGAATTTTATAATTCTCTGTAAGAGATCAAAAGGGTCTGATTAATTGAATGTGCCGTGGTCGTAGCCGGGAGTGGAAACGGTCGGCTTCTTAGCGAATACGGGAACTACGGTAACTGTCGGTTTAGCCTTGGTAAGCTCGACAGAGGTCTTAACTTCGGTAGTACCCTTGACAGCCCAGCCCTTGAATTCGTAGCCTGCAGGAGCAGTCACCTGAGGAGCATTGTCGTTTACATTGACATCAACTTTCTCAAGCTTGCTCGGGAAATCATATTTCTTGAGCTGAGTGCCGTTGGTGTCCTCGTATATGATTGAATAATCGATATTAGACTTGACCCACTGAGCGTAGAGGTTGCCGGTCGGCTGAGAAACAGTAACGTTGAAAGAATCGCCCGCTGCATATCCCTTGCCTGTGCCGTCAGCCTTAGTGTTCCAGCCGATAAAATCATAGCCATCATGTGTTGAAGTCCAGACTCCTCCGAGATCATCATACTTCACTACTGTAAAGTCATAGGAATCAGCGGTAGTGGCAGGGTCGGGAGTCTCGTCAACAGTAAGGGTGGAACCGTTAAGGTTCTGGTGGTAGGTGAGCTTGTAGTCAACAATGTTCTTCTTCCACTGAGCTACAATCTCAACTTCAAGCTGATCCTTTGTAAGTTTAGATACCTGAGGAGCCCAATGGGAGAAAGTATAACCCTCACGAGTCGGATCAGCAGGATATTCACCTGATATGTCGTAGTTGTTCTTGCCTGTGTAATTTTCTTTCTTAACAGGTTTTTCAGTGTAGCCGTCTTTCCATGTTACATTCCAGGTGTACTCGCTTTCTTTCCATATTGCGTAGAGAGTAGCCTCTGTGCCGTTGGCGCGGTTCATGGTGTAAACAGAATTTTCAGCGTATCTTGTACCGGATCCATCAGCTTCTGTATTCCATTCAACGAAGTCATAACCTTCATTGATACCCTCTTCGTCATTGAAAATTTTGTTATACTCTTTTACATTGAAATCGCAGACATTGCCTACTACATTCTGAGAATCCTTCCAAGTGTCTTTGTTGCCGAAGTTCTTATTATATATGAGTGTGAAGTCATGAGCGTCGTCGCTGCCGTCAGTCTTCTTCATGTAGATAGGCATAGCCTCACCAACTTCAACATCAGCTCCTCTGCGGAAGAAGTCGTTTTTCTCAATGAGGAATTCAGCACTGTATCCTTCGTATTCCTCACCATTGACGGTTACATTAAACTTGAAGGCAGACTCCTTGCTTCCGGGAACGAAAGTCACATAGAAGTCATTATCAGAAGTGGTGAGTGAAATGGACTGACCGCCGACAGAAGTCACATTTTCAGACTTGAAGTCAAACGTAGCACCGGTCTGGATGTCGTTAGTGCTTGTATTGATAGTGACTACAGTGTTTTCTCCGAATTCAAGAGCTTTGTCATTATAAATAAGAGTAAAACGACCGAATGCGAACTGACGACTCATGAAGAGGTTTTCGAATGTAGCCTTTCCGTCCTGAATGTCAACCTCACCGTCAGTGACAAGGAGATCGTTCTGTGCAAGAGCATTGACACCGCTGTTTACCTGGCTGGTAAAGTCATAGACCTTAGGCTCAGCCTGCTGGTTTCTTGTTCCGGTATATGGATCTTCAGCTCCAAGATAGGAGAACTTGAATGTACGCTTGCCGTTTTCCTTGATGGTTCTGATGGTGCCTTTGAACTTAGCCTTGGTACCCTCTTCTAAAAGTTCAGTCACTTTCAGAGTGCCTGTGTATAAGCCATCGTTTTCGCTTACATGGATGATATCCCCGACTTTCCAGGTAAGGAGAAGTTTTTTCTGGTCTTCGCTTAGATTCAGGTTAGTACGGGTTACTTCACCCTTGGAAGCTATTACAGTCAGCTCAACGTCGCAAAGATTGTCTGCGACCGGTTCAAGCAATGTGCTTTCGCTCTGACATGATGCCAGAGCGAAAGTTGCGAGAACGGTAGTGAGCAACTTAGTTCCAAAATGTTTTTTTGCCATGTTGTTTTTACCGTTTTATGGATGATATATTCAATTACATTTAAAGTGGAAAGCGTTTATCAACCCTTACCGTTTGTGTCCTCACCGCCGATGGTGGGATCGTTGGGTTCCGGCTCGGGTTCCGGCTCGGGCTCGGGCTCGGTTCCGATTCCACCTTCGATGGGTGATGACCATACACCGTAGAGTGTATATTCAGCAGCGTCACCGGGAATCTTGAAGGTAGCACCCGGAGCGATGATGTTGGGATCCTCAAAGTCGGCATCCATATCCTTGTGCCAACCGTGGAAGTTACGCTTGCCCCATACCAGTTTGGTGGTAGGAATCTTGAATTCATTCGTATCGCTCTTCATTGGAGCGGGAACGCCTTCGATACCGTCAGTCTCATTGTCGAAACCTACGAAATTGAGAGTGTACTTGTATTCGTGATCCTTGATGATGGGCTTGAGGGTGATGATCGTGCCTGATTCGAGCACGACTTCCTGACCGGGAGTGTAGGGGTTGCCTTCTTCGTCTTCCCAGCCTGCAAAGTCCTTGCCTTCCTCGACTGTGGGAGCCTCAGGAACTGTGAACTTGCCGGTGTCGCCTTCGTCGATGTCCTTAATGTCGTTGTAACCGCCTTCGGTAGTTATACCTGTTTTGTTGGTAGGAACCTCAACGGTGGTGTCGAGCTTGAAGACGTAAACGCCGCTCTGGCCGCAAGCCACGAATACGAGGCCGCTTTCGGGATCGTACTTCACGAAGTTGCAGGAGTGAGCGTCTGTGCCGGCCTCAAACTTGTTGCTTACTTCATTCTTAACGGCGTTTCCTTCTTCGTCGTAGTTCAGAACCTCAAATGCGAAGAGGGGCAGTTCGGTGCCGTTATACTTCTCGTATACGCGGAGACCTGCGCCGGTAGCTGCGAATACGTAGTCGCCTTCAACGGATACGGCAGTTGTGTTGGTGCCGTTCTCCCAAGCAAGGCCGGTGCCCTCATATACGCGGAGACCGTTCTGGCCGTTTGCGCCCTGACCGCCGCCTACATAACGGTAGTTGCCGTCGACAGCCATGGTGTGCTTGCCGTAGTGAGTGGCTTCAGTGCCGTCTACTACATTCCAGCCGCCATTCTCGGGGTTGTAAACCTCAGCTTTCTTCTCTGCTGAGATGAGAGGGGCACCGCTATTGATGACCTTATTGCCATCGTTGATGTTGATGATCTCCATTTTCTCGTCGTTGGTGCGGAGCACGAGGCCACCGTCGATATATTTACCGCCGAAAGCTTCGTCAAACGCAATGACCACGGCAGGTGCCGCATGGTTTTCAACATCGAAGTCTGCGGGGAAGCTGTAGACGCCACCTGCATAACCGGATACTGCATATACAGTGTTTCCGCTTTCTATTATAAACATCAGACGCAGCCGGCGAATAGGCGTGTGTAGGTATGGGTG
>JAIDSM010000175.1 GCA_029061225.1 Muribaculaceae bacterium | reverse complement strand
CCGAAAGACGGCAGCGCGTCTTAGTCGAGAGTGACGCTCAGGCCAAGGCCGCGGAGCTCGTGCAGAAGCACGTTGAGCGATTCGGGGATTCCCGGGTTGGGCATCGGATCTCCCTTGACGATTGCCTCGTAGGCCTTGCTGCGTCCGTTGACGTCATCGCTCTTGATGGTCAGTATCTCCTGCAGGATATGGCTGGCTCCGAATGCTTCCAGAGCCCAGACCTCCATCTCTCCGAATCGCTGGCCACCGAACTGAGCCTTACCTCCAAGAGGCTGCTGAGTGATAAGGGAGTACGGACCGATCGAGCGTGCATGCATTTTGTCTTCAACCATGTGTCCGAGCTTAAGCATGTAGATCACACCGACGGTAGCCGGCTGGTCGAAGCGGTCGCCTGTGCCTCCATCATAGAGATACGTCTTTCCGTAGCGAGGAAGGCCGGCCTTGTCTGTCCATTCGTTGAGGTCGTCAAGGCTTGCTCCGTCGAAGATGGGAGTGGCGAATTTCTCGCCCAGCTCGCGTCCCGCCCATCCGAGTACAGTCTCGAATATCTGTCCGAGGTTCATTCGCGAAGGCACACCCAGCGGGTTAAGCACTATATCCACGGGGGTACCGTCTTCGAGGAACGGCATATCTTCCTGACGCACCACGCGCGAAACGATACCCTTGTTGCCGTGACGGCCTGCCATCTTGTCGCCGACACCGATCTTACGCTTCTTGGCGATGTAGACCTTTGCCATCTGCATGATGCCGGAAGGGAGTTCGTCGCCGATCGTGATGTCGAATTTCTTGCGGCGAAGCTCACTGTCGATTTCCTTATACTTGCGCAGATAGTTGGTGATGAGCTTCATTATCATTCCATTGATGCGCTCGTCATTGGTCCAGTTGCTGAGATTGACTGTCTCGTAGGGGAAATCCTTCCAGTTAGCACCGTTGAACTTCTGTCCTTCGGGGATAATCTCGTCGCCGAGGAAATCTTTAACGCCTGCAGATGTCACACCGTTGAGAAGCTTCTCCATCTTGCCTACCATTATGTTGGTAAGGTCATCGAGTTTCTCTTTGTATTCCCTTTCAAGGGCTTCTATCTGCTCGTTGCCGGCTTTGCGCGATGTGCGTGTCTTGACAGCCTTGGAGAAAAGGTTGGTGCCGATCACGACACCTTTCAGCGACGGGCTTGCCTTGAGCGAAGCGTCCTTCACCTCGCCCGCCTTGTCGCCGAAGATGGCGCGGAGTAGCTTCTCTTCCGGAGTGGGATCGCTCTCACCCTTAGGCGTGATCTTGCCGATCATGATATCGCCCGGCACTACGTAGGCGCCGACACGGATGATGCCGCGCTCGTCGAGGTCCTTGGTAGCGTCTTCGCTTACGTTGGGGATGTCGGAGGTGAGCTCCTCCATGCCACGCTTCGTCTCGCGAACCTCAAGTGTGTATTCGTCTACGTGCACGGATGTCAGGATATCTTCCTTCACCATGCGCTCGTTGAGCACGATGGCATCCTCATAGTTATATCCTTTCCAGGGCATGAACGCTACCTTGAGGTTGCGTCCAAGCGCAAGCTCACCTTTCTCCCTGGAGTATCCTTCCGTCAGGATATCTCCTTTCTTTACTTTCTGACCCACCTCGCAGATTGGACGCAGGTCGATTGTTGTTCCCTGGTTGGTGCGCCGGAATTTCGGTATCCTGTATTCCTTGAGCGACGGCTCGAATTCAACGAACGCCTCGTCTTCGGTGCGGTCGTAGTTGATACGGATAGTTGTAGCATCGACATATTCGATGGTTCCGTTGCCCTCGGCCATGATCTGCGTGCGGGAGTCGCGTATGAGCTGACCTTCGATGCCGGTGCCGACGATCGGAGCCTCGCTTCGCATCAGCGGCACAGCCTGACGCATCATGTTCGAACCCATGAGCGCACGGTTGGCGTCGTCATGCTCAAGGAAGGGAATAAGTGACGCAGCGATAGATGCAATCTGGATCGGAGCCACGTCCATAAGCTCGATATCCTTCGGAGCCACGATTGGGAAGTCGGCATCCTGACGAGCCTTCACCTTATCGCGTATGAAGCTTCCGTCATCATTGAGGGGAGCGTTGCCCTGCGCGATATTCTTTCCCTCCTCCATCTCTGCCGTCAGGTAGATGACATCCTCATTATTCAGGTCTACGACGCTGTCGGTCACCTTTCTGTAGGGAGTCTCGATAAAACCGAGATTATTGATCTTCGCATAAACGCAGAGAGAGGATATAAGACCGATGTTCGGGCCTTCAGGAGTCTCGATCGGACATAGACGTCCGTAATGCGTGTAGTGTACGTCTCGCACTTCGAAGCCTGCACGTTCGCGGCTCAGACCGCCAGGGCCGAGGGCTGAAAGACGACGCTTGTGGGTGATTTCGGCCAGAGGGTTGGTCTGGTCCATGAACTGTGACAGCGCGTCTGTGCCGAAGAATGTGTTGATGACACCTGAGATGGTCTTTGCATTGATCAGGTCTGTCGGAGTGAACACCTCATTGTCGCGCACGTTCATGCGCTCGCGGATGGTACGGCTCATACGGGCCAGACCGACGTTGAACTGATTGTAAAGCTGCTCGCCTACTGTACGCACACGACGGTTGGAGAGGTGGTCGATATCGTCTACGTCGCTCTTATTGTTGATCAGCTCTATAAGATATTTGATGATTTCCACAATGTCCTCGCGGGTAAGTACTCGCACGTCCATCGGAGTGGAAAGTTCAAGTTTCTTATTGATTCTGTAGCGTCCAACTTCTCCGAGGTCATAGCGCTTCTCACTGAAGAAGAGGTTCTGGATCACTTCGCGGGCCGACGCGTCGTCTGGCGGCTCAGCGTTGCGGAGTTGCCTGTAGATGTACTGGATCGCTTCGATTTCCGATTTGGAGTTGTCTTTGGAGAGTGTATTGAAGATGATGCTGTAGTCGATGGCGTTGGCGTCTTCCTTCTCAAGCATGATCGTCTTCACGCCAGACTCAAGGATGGCATCGATATTGTCGTCCGAAATGATGCTGCCACGGTCTACCACGACCTCATTGCGCTCTATCGTCATAACCTCACCGATTTCATCGCTGCTGATATCTTCTATCCATGATTTGAGCACCTGTCCGGCGAGTTTTCTTCCCTTTACGTTCTCAAGGTTGGTCTTTGTGACCTTCACTTCCTCGGCAAGATTGAAGACCTGAAGGATATCCTTGTCGCTTTCAAGTCCGATAGCGCGAAGAAGGGTAGTGACAGGGAGTTTCTTTTTACGGTCGATATACGCATACATCACATTATTGATGTCGGTAGCGAATTCGATCCAGCTTCCACGGAAAGGAATGATACGCGCTGAATAGAGCTTCGTTCCGTTGGCATGCATGCTCTGTCCGAAGAATACGCCGGGCGATCTGTGAAGCTGTGAGACGACCACACGCTCGGCACCATTGATGATGAATGTTCCCTGATCGGTCATGTAAGGAATAGGACCGAGGTATACGTCCTGAATACTTGTATCGAAGTCCTCGTGGTCAGGATCCGTGCAGTAAAGCTTCAGCTTGGCCTTTAAAGGCACACTGTAGGTCAGGCCCCTCTCGAAACATTCTTCAATAGAATAGCGCGGGGGGTCGATGTAGTAGTCGAGAAACTCGAGAACGAAGTTATTCCTTGTGTCGGCTATCGGGAAATTTTCGGCAAACACCTTGTAGAGGCCTTCGTTCTTCCTATCCTCCGGAGGAGTGTCGAGCTGTAGGAAATCCCTGAAGGATTTGAGCTGAACCTCCAGAAAATCCGGGAAAGGATACGGATTCTTCACTGACGCGAAGTTCACGCGAGGTTTGGCAAGTGCATTCTGTGACATTTAAGATATTGTTATTCTGGCAGAGATGCCGTTCTTTTATATCTATATTCGGTAGCTAATAACGCTCCCGTTTTAATTAAAAAGTGTTAACGCAACATAAATAAACTTAAAACAAGAGTTTTATGCTACGCTATAATACACAAATAATTTTCAGATTAACCTTTCGCGCAGGAAAGGAATCTGAAAATCTGCGCTGTCCTCAGTGTCCGGGTGCATGACAAGCCCCCTCGCCTCCTCAGATATGCGCACTATGAGCTAAAATACTGAATTCCCCCGCCGGGAGGCGGGGGAATAGAGCTTATGCTGCTATTGAAAGATTATTTGAGTTCAACCTCAGCGCCAGCATCTTCGAGCTGCTTCTTAAGGCCTTCTGCGTCAGCCTTGGGGAGCTGCTCCTTAACAACGCTGGGAGCGCCGTCAACGAGTTCCTTTGCTTCCTTAAGACCGAGGCCGGTGAGCTCCTTCACGAGCTTAACGACTGCGAGCTTGCTTGCGCCCGGTGCCTTAAGCACTACGTCGAAGTTAGTCTTCTCTTCTGCGGCGGGTGCACCTGCTGCAGGGCCTGCTGCTACTGCAACTGCTGCAGCGGCGGGTTCAATACCGTATTCGTCCTTGAGGATCTGAGCGAGTTCGTTTACTTCCTTTACGGTGAGGTTTACGAGCTG
>JAIDSM010000174.1 GCA_029061225.1 Muribaculaceae bacterium | reverse complement strand
TTCAATACCGGCAAATCAAGATTCTCTGTCACGTGAGCCATAAGAGTACTTTTACCGACCTGCCGAGCACCTAATATTATGATGGCCTTACGCCTGAAAAGACGGTTGGCCACTGTATACTCAAGTTTTCTTTTTATATACATATCGGTTTCAATTTACGCCTACAAAATTAAGATAAAAATCTCGCTAATCCAAAAATTAAGCCTATTTTTAGGATTACAATCCCAAAATTTGACCAAATTTCTGGATTAGGCTAAAATTATCCTACATGTAAAAAATCGTTCTGTACTTCTTTGACAGCGATGAAAACGACGACAACGATGAGAACCAACTCATTTAATCTTTGGTAATTAATATTTGACACAACAACCAATCTCCCACTACATACGTTTTAACCATGAGTATAATTCAGCCGCTGTCAACCGACGACGCTGATAACTGACAACTAAAAACTTATAACTAAATATTATTATGGAAAACGATAGCAAGGAAATAGCTAAGAAATTTGAAGAAAAGGTAAGGGAAGACCTGACGAGCTTCCTCCAGTATAAGAAAGCTCTCGACCCTCACGTCCCGGAATGTCCCGACGTAGAGGAGAAATGGGCGATGATCGGGCGTGCCTATCTCCCTGACGCTTCCAAGGAATTCCAGGAATATCCCGTCGTATCTCTCGGCTGGATAATGTTCGTCGGAATGGCGATGGCATATTACTGGGACACCGATTGGGTGGCCAACGCCGACCGCACCGACTACTATGAGGCCCTACGCGAAAAGAATGGGTTCGACAACCTTGACGAAACAGTCGTCAAGACTGTCCTCGGATATGAAGGTGAGGCCGCTGACAAAGTGATAGAACTGGTCGCTGAGTGCGCGTCCCGCGTCCATAGCCTTTTGACCCACGAACAGGTGGAAAACGGCACAGAAGCCGCCTTCGGATGCTTTGTAGCAGCCCTCCACCAGATGTACCTCGCCGGAATGGAGATGGAGCTCAACGCTCTCGGCTACCACATGACTCCTCTCCAGACCAAGTGATCCGAAAAATTATAAATTACCTTAGAGGGGCGCACGGCTCGTGCGTCCCTTTTCTTTTCATCGCTGGCAATTTGCAAAAATTTCAAGGACAGAGGTAATGTTCTGCACTCGTTGTGCGTTTAATATATATACCAACATCCAAAATCTACCGGCATGCATAAGATTCCTCTGATACTCCTGACCGCAGTTATTCTTTCCCCGTTTACGTCAACCGCAGAAAATGTCGTGATCAAGGATCCGGGCTACTTCACCGACCCCATCCGCGACACTCAGCCTCTCTTTCCCGATAGTCTCGTCTTTTCATGCGACTCCGAAGAAATCCTTATCCCGGATGTCGGCAATATCGGGCAATTGAGCGGCTACGCGTTCCCGAGACTGAAGAAAGTGACATTCAGCAACATCGACTATCTTCCTGGCGGTGCCTTCGATGGCATGCCGGAGCTTGAGGAAGTTGTGTTCGATGGACTTCTCGGCCATTTTGACTGCTCTATGGCCTCCCATTGCCCGAAACTTAAGAAAATCACCTTCCGCGGCCCTGTAGGAAGCACCGGAGGAGGAGGTCTCATATATAATGCTCCAAACATCGAAAAGATAGTTTTCGAAAGCATCGTGATCAACGCAGACCTTCCTGAAGTCACAGAAGAATATAAATGTCCAGCATTTAAAGGATATGTATTCGACGGTACGGTAATCAATCCTGAGCCGATGCAGACCCATGTCCCGAAAGCCACATTCGAGAGGATTGCAGGCGACGAAAGATTGCGTTCCGACCTTGAAAAGCTTGCGCAATGGCAGATAGAGGCCCTGACTGCATCAGGACGTAGCGGAAGACAATGGATGAGGGCAATGGCTTATCAGGATGCAAAAGCCATAATCCCCTTTCTGAAGTATATGGACAGCCCTAAGCTCCCGGCCCTTGAATCCGCTATGGAATATGCCTGGAACATAGGAGACGACGTAAAGACCAAGCTCGACATACTCAAGGAATCCCCGGAATACACGTCTGGAAACCATCCCGACATCAGCTTCTCATATGCTTCACCCTCCGACAGCCTACTGACACTGTCGCGCGTGCGCTTCAACCTCGACAGCGTGGCCGGCAGCGGCACTGACATTGACCGTATCAAGAACGTGCTCTATTGGGTTCACGACAACATTCCCCACAGCGGGAGCAACGGACTGGCACCCGGAGCGAGAAATCTTAGAAATACCTACGACTCCGCAAGGCGCGACAGCTGTGGCTACAACTGCCGTGCGCTCGCCATCTCACTGACAGAGGCACTCCTTTCGCTTGGCATTCCATCCAGATACATCACCTGCATGTCTAAAGACTGGAAAAACGACAACGACTGCCATGTGATTTCCGTGGCTTGGAGCGAGTCATTGGGAAAATGGATCTGGGTCGATCCCACTTTCGCTGCTTTCGTGACAGATGAAAACGGACTCCTGCTTCATCCCGGCGAGGTAAGATACCGTCTGCAGCACGATATGCCCTTGATGCTTAACGAGGACGCAAACTGGAACCACAGATACACGGAGGAAAAAGAATACTATCTTGATGAATATATGGCAAAGAACCTATATCTAATGGAAGCCAACTCTTTCAATCAGGCCGAACCGGAAGGGCAGACCGACCACCCCACAGGTCGTGCCGTAACACTCGTCCCCTCAGGTTTCGAATACGACAATTCCAGATATACCACATCCGACGATCAATGGTTCTGGCAGCCTCCAAGACTTAACCCAGAAGACTGACGACTTAACCCTTAACCCTTAACCCTTAACTCTTACCCCCTAACTCTTACCCCTGGCATCTATATCCTCCGGCAGCGCAATGCCGCCAAAAAGATATCATTAAAATGACCTGAATTTACCACCGACTGGGGTCAATTAATTTAAGTTTCGCAAGCTCACTTAAAGGTTATAACCCTCAACTTACGCCTGCGAAAGTTGAATTAATAAAAAGAAATGTAAAGTATACTTGTCTATTTGGAAAATATTATTTACCTTTGCATCCGAAATAATCATTCTCTAAAAAACGATGCTTATGAAGAATCTGCTGTTCCCTCACATTTTCCAGCTGATAGGATGGATAATGTTCGTCCCTTCTATGATTGCCGGAGGTATCATTTTTTCCGGATTTCTGCCATTTGACGGAATAATGGACCATCTATCGTATGAAGGAATGACGGAAACCATCGTAAACGACATTGTCATTATCGGGATTGCACTCGGTTCGCTATTTATCGTCTGCTCAAAGGAGCGGATTGAAGACGAGATGACTTCATCTATCCGGCTTTCGTCAATATTAAACTCAATATATGCGTATGTTGCTCTGCTGGTGGCATGCACCATACTGATCAATGGAGTCGACTTTATTATATTTGCATTCATCAACCTTTCCATCCTTCCTATTCTTTTCGTATGCAACTTCCGCCTGGAGATGCACCGATACAATAAGATGTTCGCAGATGAAGAACAGGATTAAGGTGGAGCGTGCGGAGCGCGACATAACTCAGCAGCAACTTGCCGAAGCCGTAGGAGTCAGCCGGCAGACAATCGTAGCCATAGAGAAAAACCGGTTTCTCCCATCCACTCCGCTGGCCCTTAAGATTAGCCGGTATTTCGGCAAACCGGTCGAGAGCATTTTCATTCTTGAAGAAACAGATTAATAAACCGTTACATAATGAAAGACAAAGTCAGATTCAGCATCTATTCGTGGGTGGTCACCGCAGCTGTCCTGATCATATTTGCGGTCATGATCATATTGCTATTTCTGGATCATGAAGATCATGAAAAAAAAGTGTTGATTACCGTCATGTTCGCGCTGGTCATCCTCTCCGGACTATATTATTGCCCGACATCGGTTGAAGCGACTCAGAATAGAATAACGCTCCATCGACTTCTGGCCCGATCAAAATCCTTCGACTATAGCGACATTCAGGCTGTAGACACATGTTATCCCTCGGCCGGAGGTCTCAGACTCTGCGGCAGCGGAGGATTCTTCGGCTACTGGGGATATTTCAGCGATATAATGATAGGCACCTATTTCGGATACTACGGCAGCCGCGACAGTTGCTTCCTCATCCGGCTTAAGAATAGTCGCCAATACGTAATAGGATGTGAGAATCCTGTTGCCATGGTGGGCTACATCCAATCGCAGATGGATAAGTCGGATAGATAAGGTATTTCTATTTACTTCTAGTAGTCACCAGCTCGGTTATATATTTTCATCCCCGAAAAGCATGGCGATGACATCATCGGAAATGCCGATTTCCTTTGCCTTTCTTATTTTCTCCGCAATTGCTTCCGCACGTCCTTCCGCACGTCCTTCCGCACGTCCTTCCTCCAAAGCTTTCCTACGGGCATTCTCTGTCTCATATTTTATGCCTCTTTGGATATCGCGAAGCCTATCAAGCGATTTACGGTATTCCACTATATCTGATGGTCTCAGCCGACTGCTTTTGGCCGCCTCAAATACCTCAGGATACCTCCCTTCCTTATATGCTACTGATGTGTCGTCCATATTCTCCATGTTTTTTATTAGAAACAACATTTCCTCCAATTCTGTTCTACAGTCCTCCCATCTTGACGGAACCTCCTTTAGAGAGCATAGAAGTATATGTACCTTGTCGGTCAGAGGCTCCATGCTTTCCCTGTCGACCAGCATGACATCCCTTACCAGTTTAGGCGACATATGGTTGAAGTTAAAGTCCGTGACAGCTATGGCGAACACTGGGGCAAGTTCGTAATCCCAGCCTGCTTTACCCTGTCCGACAATCATTTTAGACGCATAGAACACCAGCCTTTCCTCAAACGGCTGGATGTAGATGTTCTGCATCTCAAGAATGAAATGATGTTCACTTTTATCCTTTTCCTCATCTCCGCTCTTCTGAGCAACCGGGAAGAATGGCGATTCCGATTTGCTGGTATTGATAGTGCAGTAGACATCGTAGACAATCCTTTTTCCCTTTTCTTCCGAAGGTAGGATTTCTTTGTCATGATATACTACGTCCCTTACGGTCAGCTTACCGGCAAACAGGACATTGAGGAAGCGTATGAGGGCTTTCTTGTTCTTTATCTGCCCGAATACTTCCTTAAAACCGAAGTCGGTCTGTATATTTATATACGGTGTCTTTATCTCTTCCATACCTGATTGTATTTTGGATATGCAAAGATAACCTAATTTTATCTGTAATCCAAATTTTCAATCGTCTATATCTTAAATCGAAATCAGAAATAATACGACAAGTCCAGGTAGGCTCCCTGCATGAACGGCTTCCGGGGATAAAAACGCTTGAAGGAAACGCCTCGGTATGACAGACTTCGGAACTGGCTGTAGACATCATGGTTCGACATCATATATCCCGCGCTGAGTCCGCAAGGGCCTATATTAAGGTATACTCCGGCCCTCAGATCCGCCGCAAACCATTGGCCCCCGTTGGTCCATACCCGCTTGCTCTCATATCGGTGCCGATCAATCTTCTGACTGACCCATACCTGTGTATACGGCACATTCAGCATCACACCCGGCTCCGCATACAGACCTAAATCCACACTCCTTATCTTTATGGCCGGAGTCTTCAGTAGCAGGGAAGGACGCAGATAAAAATTCTCCGGTTTATTGTTATCGTCGTCCCAATCCACTTCCCAGTCATCGCCATGTGCCCTGCCTTCCTCGAAATAAACCTTCCACAGACCGATAGAGCCACCGACACCGACATATCTGCACAGCATATAATGATACCCTGCCTCCAGCTGCCAGGAACATGAAGACGTCAGAGTACCGCTGAACGATCCACGATTGGTCGAGAATTCAAAGTTGCTCGCTTTCTTGTCTTCCGCAGGGCTGCAACAAAAGCACATTCCCGTCAAGACAAGAGCCAAAGCTCTATAGCGTAATGTCATTACTCTACAATTATATTGGGATTTAAGGCCGTAAGCTGCGCGATGAACTCCTCCTCCCTTACCGGCGAGATTACCAACGGAGCTGAACTTTTCAAGACCTTCCTGTCGGAGAATTTTATGGCTATCCTATGTGTCAACGAGGTAGCTGGTGCAGCCAGAATCGTTTTGGTCGGACGTATTTCCGATATCTTGTCGATCGGGAGGATTGTCAGCGAGAAGAACTGATAGATGACGAGTTTGTCGCCGTCGATCCTATAGTAGGTCCCAAGAAACAAGCCAACGAACAACCCTACCAGACCGACGGTTGATATCACGGGGCCCACCCAGCCTTCATCCAGAAGTATCGGCAAGATGCACATTAAAACCGAAAATAGCAACAACAGCCATGTCGATGCGTCCCAACGCGAAGCATACTTGGTTCCTTCAAATTTCATACTTTTATCTGGTTCTAAGTGAAATATATCATCTGGTTCACACTGCACTCTCGCCCCCTTGCGTACTCCGCTTGAAAGCTGTAATATATGTCACAAAATTAATAAAAAAACTGAATATATCCTCGTCCTTACGTCTTTTTTTACTAATTTTGTGAATGGAACCAAAAAAAACATCAACATTATGAAGATTTCTACCAAAATATTCCTGCTTGCCCTCTGCTCTGCTGTAAATTGTACAGCCTTCGATATCAGTGCCCGAAATCTTACCGGAGATTGGAGCGGACACCTCAAAGTGACTCCGCAGATGTCCATGAAACTCGTATTCCACATCGATGACAATGCCGTATCTATCGACTCCCCCGACCAGGGCGCCTATGGCATAACGGGTAACCTCGTGTTTCTGTCCCAAGACTCAGTAAATGTCAGTATTCCACAAATCATGGCCGGGTTTGCCGGGACTCGCAAAGGTGACGCTATCAAAGGAGAGTTTATGCAAAGCGGCATGCGTTTCCCGCTTGAGCTGACTAAGGGTGTAGACAAACCAAACCGCCCCCAGACTCCACAGCCACCTTTCCCCTATACGACCGAGGAGCTGAAGATCACGACCGATGCAGGAACGATTGCAGGGACCCTGACCATCCCCGAAAATGCCGATAAGAACACTCCTTTGGCAATACTTGTTACGGGCAGCGGTCCGCAGAACCGTGACGAGGAGCTTTTCGAGCATAAACCGTTCGCCGTAATCGCCGACCATCTCGCCCGCTGCGGAGTGGCGTCATTCCGCTACGATGACCGCGGAATGGGGGAATCGACCGGCGACATGATGTCAGCCACTACCGCCGACTTCGCAGCCGATGCCGAGGCAGCCGTCAGTCACCTAAAGAAAACAGGACGCTTCGGAAAGACAGGCTTAATCGGCCACAGCGAAGGCGGACTTATCGCCTATATGCTCGGAGCAAAGCCTGAGACCCTTGATTTCGTGGTGTCGATAGCCGGACCTGCAGTGAGTGGTGCGGAAATAAACGCATATCAGAATAAGAATGCCTTGGTTAATTCAGGTTTTGACCCCATGGTCGCCGATCAGTTTGCTACAGCTCTACTCAAGGCTAACCGATACCGTCTTGACAACCCTGCCGTCATGACCGTAAGCGACGAACTGCTGCAGGAGATATATCCACAACTGAATGATTCTTCGGTCACACGCAAGTTGGGTGAGACAATATCAGCCACCCTTTCATTGCAAAAAATCAATCCTTGGATGGAATATTTCCTCGCATATGATCCGGCATCCGACATGAAGATGCTGAAGATCCCGGCTCTTATAATATACGGCGAAAAGGACTGTCAGGTTCCACCATCGCTAAATCTTGAGGCGGCACACGCTAACGCGCCCGGCGCCAAAGTGAAGTGTTATCCGGATCTCAACCACATGATGCAGCACGTCAAGACAGGCGACGTGTCGGAATACAAGGAAATCGAAGAGACCATCTCTCCCGAAGTCCTCGAAGCCATCACCGACTTCCTCCACTCCCTATAATCCGGATTAGAGTCTCAGTAATCCAGTGTAGTTAGCGACCTCCGGGCGCGTCCCGCGACGGCAAAAGGTAACTATGGCCATGCTTTCTTATTTGAACAGCATTACACTCCTCGTGCGTCCGCCGGTGAGTCTCCTTCAAACGTCTGAAGCGATAATGACTACTATGATATATTGGACTATCATAACCGATATATCAAATATTTTGATTAATTTTGTATTTGTTTATGGTCTATACGCAAATCCTCTCAAATGGCAAAAAGTTTTTTCCCGCATAAACATAGTATGTTCGTATTGCTGCTGACTGCCGTTGCCGTAATGCTATATTCGTGTTCACACACTGCCCCGGATGAACACCTGACAAGAATATCCGAGATTGTCTCGGATTCTCCACAGACAGCCATCGCATACCTTGATTCAATCGATTCAAAACAGCTGTCTGAAGCCGACCGGCATCTGTTCGACCTGCTTACAATCAAGGCTAACGACAAGGCATATATAGCACATAGATCAGACAGCCTTATCAGGGATGTCATATCCTATTATGAGAGACATGACAAAGACCATATATATGCGGAGGCACTTTATTATGGAGGACGTGTATCTAGCGATCTCGGGGATTATCCCACATCCCTTAGATACTTCCAGAACGCTCTTGATATGACTCCTGCCGACGAAAATCCGGACCTAAGGTCACGCATAGCAAGCCAGACAGGACGGCTGTTGAATAAAATGAGTCTATACAAGGAGGCTACCCCGTATATTGAGGAAGCATTGGCGATCGAACGGGAGATGAAAGACACGATGTCTGTAGTCTATGACCTTCAGCTTTTAGGATGCAACCATCTGCGTGAAGGAAATTATAAAGAGGCGGAACGCTTTTTTAAGGAGGCGATCAGCCTCAGCGGCAACCTACCCATCGGGCATAAAGCTAAGTCTGAAATGTACCTCGCAGCTACCAAAAGATATTTAGGAGATATCGACTCAGCGGTTTTACTTATACGTCACACTCCTGATCTGGTTAAGCCGATAGTTCGAAACAGCGCCATAGCATATGCCTCATCTATATATCTGGATGCAGGGAAACTGGATACTGCATATCTCTATGCCTATGAACTCATGCACAGCGCGGATCCTATCCACCATGAGATTGGCTACCAGACGCTCCTGTCTCCGCAGCTCGCCCAATTGCTGCCTGCGGATTCCTTATACCAATATGTCGCGGAATACAGGGATATCCTTGAGCGATACTACGATGAGAACGAGTCACAGCTGACCATTAACCAGCAAGCCTTCTATAACTATCAATCACACGAAAAGGAAAAACTCAAGGCGATAAGTCAACGAAACGAGATGCTCCTTTGGTTGTTTGGTATCATTCTGGTGGCTGTCGTCCTGGCATTTGTACTGTTATGGATAAACTTTATGCGGCGGAAGCAGCGGCTGCTGCTGTATGAAGCCCTTGACGACGTGGAGCGGCTGAAAAAGGAGTTGTTTGAAAGGAACAATATAGTCGAGACAAGTAAGGAAGAGACTCCAGCGCCAGTCTCGACAGCCACGAATGACTCTACGGAAGACCTGCGTATACGCCTGCGGAATGAACTGCTTTCGATCTATAACAGCGGAAAGAAATATTCAGGAATCCCTGCTGTTATTCTACAGTCTGACGCGTATCTTTCGTTGCAAGCTTTTATTTCCGAAGACAAGGTCATTCCCGCACAATCTTCCTTGTGGAAAAAATTAGAGAGCGCAGTCACTGAAAGCTCGCCCAACTTCAAAAGCAACCTGCATCTCCTGACAGGAGGGAGCCTCTCGGTACAGGATTACAGGCTGGCCCTTCTCATCAAGTGCGGCGTGACCCCGACTCAGTTGATCTCACTGCTCGGAAGGACGAAAGGGACCATATCATATCGCCGTGAGACGCTTTGCTACCGGGTATTTGAGGAAAAACTTGGAAGCAAGGTCATCGACGGTATAATACGCTTATTGTAAGGATATTATTACACTAAGAAAGTGCGGGAAAAGTGCGGGAGCCCCATTTCCGCACTTTTTCCGCACCTAAATATTCCATCCAACGCCCGATTCCGGCTAACTTTGCAACCGGAAATCAAATTTTCCTGATGAAAACATGAAAGAAAAAATTATCCTGTCAATCGTATCCCTTGTTGGGCTATTTATTCTCGTAAGTGTTCTGTTGTTGTCGTGTAGCCACGATGACAATATTGAAAACGCTATCAGTCGTGAAGAACTCTTACACACCACTTGGAGAGGTCTTGATGTCTGCATGGAGGAAGGTGGGGAAACTGCATCTGTTTCATTTATCGCAGAATTCCAGACATACTCAAAAGGTAAATATATCTTCGTTGATGACGATGGCAATAGTTATGGAGACGGAAGCTTTACCTATAAGATCAATGGTAATACCATTACATTCGACGGTGCCATAACTGGCTACTGGACTGTAATGGAACGCACAAACGACAAGATCAAACTGCGGGCGTTTCTTCCAGCGGAACATATAATGACCTTGACTAAATTTTAATAACTCTTCCTATTGACCCTTATGGGAAGTAAAAAGGAAATACATGAAGAAGTCAACATTTTTTATTTTGTTTGTTACTCTGATATTCATTTCAAGTTGTAATAAAGATGAACCGAGGTTTACAACGACCCATATTCAAAATGCTCTTTTTGAAATGAAAGGTATATACTATGGTGATATGAGGGTGTCGTATTATCACGGAGACAGAATATCGGAAGGAAATGAATGTAAAGTCGTGTCAACGGATTCCTTGACTATCCATATGGATCTTGAACCCATGGCTTCCACAATAGCAGATGAAGCCTTCGCTTCCCGACTCAGAGAAATAAGTGTTGTCGTGGTTAAGGCAGGTTATGATTTTCTGCAGATGGATGATACGATGTTTAGTTTCGTTCTGCTTCCAGGCGACGTGGTGGTATCTGGAGACCATAGTGATCAGTCACCAGTCAGGATTGTCTTCGATCAAACCTTCGGCGGAGATGTTTTTCATAATGAACGTAACTCCATTATGTTCAATCTGTCTCCAATTGAACTATGGATAGGCAATGAAAAATATGAACCATTCCGACAACTTGTATATCATTACGAAGCATCAATAGATAATTACACATTATGAAGAATCTTGTCATATTGAGGCTAAGTCTTTTTTTCGCTTGCATGTCTTGCCTATGTACTTCTTGCGAACCGGAAGAAGATTTCGGGTTTCCTTCTAAAATAAATATATCGGGTGAGGGAGAATCCATCGATATAAAAGGAAGCAATGATTTACCCCCAGTCATCAGACAGATAGAGTTGCTTGATTATAATGGAGATGGCAACAACAGTGGTCTTTTAACAGAGGACAAGGATTATATAGAAACGACAACCGACTGGTTGACTGTCAAATACTTTATTGCTGAATATAAGCTTGTACTTACCGCAACACCTAATGAGACCAATAAAAAAAGGAATTTATACCTCTATCTTCTTTCCGGGAAATCACGGCAGGAAATTACGGTTATACAATCTAAATAAAGTCTGACCACTCAAAATTTTTGTGTGTTTCATTTGGACATTTTGTAATATATTTCTGTCTTCGCAATGTAATTCCCCGAGTGTCTTTGTTGAAAAACCTCTCATTTAAAACGCTTGATAATTATAGCTCCCATGCACCGAGTTAAAACCGAAGCTTGAGAAAATCACGTAAATGCAGATGTATGATTCCGGGATAATCATTGTGTTCGCCCGTTATCGGCTCCATCGAGATCAGATACTTGGGATAATTGTCCTTAATCATCCATAGATTTCCAAATTCCCTTTGTTCTGTCTCTTCACTTCGCATTATATAGGTCACCTGCACATACATTCTTTGACTACCCTTAGAGGCCACAAAATCTATCTCTCCTGCGCGTAACTGCCCCACCCTTACCACAAAACCATGGGCTACAAGATGAAGCCAAACCACATTTTCCATTATCTTTTCAATACTTCCTCGCACATTAAAGTCGCAAAGCAGATTTCTCAGCCCATGATCGGAAAAATAGTACTTATAGTTTTGCTCAAGGAGTTGCTTCCCATGAATCTCAAAACGGTAGATCGGCGACAGCAACAACGCTGACGCCAATTGATTGAGATACGTCGACGTAGTCACGTCGGAGGCAGCGTCTTTTCCTTCCTTTGATTTTAAATAATTCACAATATTCTTTACGGAAATAATCTTTCCTATATTATCGGCTATAAATCGGCACAGATTACTCATGAAAGGCACATTCCTGACCTTATGCCTCTCTATTACATCCTTCATCATGATGGTGTTGAACACACCGAAAAGGTAATCCCTGATATGTCGGTTGTCATCTATGTTAAAAAGACTTAGACCGGGCAATCCTCCTACTGACAGATATTTCTGCAGACTCGAATCATTATCTTCAAGATTATGGAATTCAAGAAATTCAAGATATGTCAGACTGTATACCGGTACTTCTATATACCTCCCTGACAGTCGCGTACCGAGTTGAGAAGAAAAAATCTCCGCATTGCTGCCTGTCGCTACAATCTGACACCTCTCTTCAGCATACAATCGCCTCAACGCGTTCTCATATGACGGTACGTCCTGCACTTCATCGATAAGCAGATAGTTTTCAGCTCCTAAAGGCAGTTTCTGTGCCACACGTTCATACAATTCATCCGCTGAATTTATATCGGAATCGCCAATACGCTCCTTATCGATATAAAATACATTGGCCTCTGCCTTTTCTTTCTCTATCCAGGCTTTAAGAAGAAGCAATAGGTAGCTTTTTCCAACTCTTCTTTGTCCAACAAGAAACAACATCATTCCTCTGTTAAGAAGAGATATGATGTGATCCATATACAACGGCCTATTGATGATCTGCTCTTTCGACATAGTTTTTATTTAGTCTGTTTTACGAACACAAAATTAGCAAAATATACTTTACATTCCAAACAATATATGCAAAATCGCAAAATATACTTTGCATTCCTGCAAAACATGCATTATTGCAAAGTACATTTTCGTTCAACCCTCCGAACATATTCACAATAAGATTATCTCAAGGCTTTCCATCGTTTTGAATCTCAATATCGGAGAGTCGAATATCTCGCTTTTGAATCTATCGACAGCCTCGACGGAGTCTCCTGTAAGTGTGACCTCTATCGTGCCGTCTTCCCGTGAGGAAAAACCGACGTCCTGTTTTGTCACGGATCTTTCCATAGCCTCGCGGAGAAGGCGCAGCGTCCTCTGTTGAGTCGTCTTATTGCAGACTCCCACTCCTAAGTCAAATTCATTCCCTCCAAGCAGATCATTCAGCATGGTACGCATTTCCACCGTGTCGCCGATCACGTTGATGGTAAGTCTGTCCCTATCATTGACAAAGCAACCGGAATACCACTCGGGAAAATCCATATCAGGTTTCATTCCTATGAATGTAGAGTCTCCGTCGAAGGCTATCGAAAGTCGCTCGAAGTAAGTCCACGCCGGTTCCTGGACTCCTCCTTCCTCCTCTCCATACGCCTCAGCTTCAGGAATATTATTCTGAATGGCCGCAACGAGTTCATCCTGTACAATACCCGTCTGTACCTGCTGAACTTTCCTGGAGCAGCTCCAGATTCCTGTCATAACCAGCACAACAGGCAGAAATATAAGTTTTCGCATATCCATAGTGATATATCCTATAGCTATCTGACGGCGACCTTACTTTACTCTTACCTCAAGAGGATGAAGCAGACCGTCGTGGAATCCGCCGAGATATTCTGTCCAGGCCTTCATATCCGTCACTCCCCCTTTGCTCCACCCGGAACCCCAGTAATAGACATAGCTGCTTCCGGGCTTATATGAGGTACGCGACATTATGTGCCCTACCGCATCCCCTACATTCGGTTCAAGACTTTCATACGCTGTGCTCTCCGGCTCCTCTGCATTGACAATTCCAATATAGATTGTGCCGTTGTCATTCTTGGGATTGTCCGTAAGGTCGGCATACACTAAATACCGCTTCCCTTCATCCAATACATACCCGTCAGGATTCTGCTTATGCACCACTATTCCGTTGATAAGCCCATATTCCTTCGAAAGACCTTCATAGCTCACCTCCGTCCTGTTTAGCCATGAACCCTTGTCAAGCGTGATGGTCCTGGTCTCCACCACGTCCTTGTCTTCACCGATAGTCTCCGGATAACAGGTTATCTTTGCAGTCATACGCAACGGACCGTTCTCTATAATGTCACACTCCTGATAGGCGCACGGGTAGGCGATCTCGTCCGAGGGCAAGACGAGCGCGTTCATCCCGGCCCCCAAAGTATGCCCTACCGTGTAGACGTCCATCCCGTTGCCATAGTCCTTATGGTAGGAAATCTTCCCGGCCATATGGTCATCGTAGCGAGAGGCCAACACCGGATAGTCCACCGATTTCGTCCAAATGTCATATCCACTTACATTCCCGCCCCCCTTGCGGTACGAAGGCCCGTAAAGACGATAGCCTCCTCGGTCGTTCTCCCAAGTGAAGTCATCCTGCATGTCATGGCGTATCTGCCCTACGCAGAATGTATCAGCAGGAACAACTTCCTCGCCATCCTTAGTCTTCTTAAAAACGAATTTCCGTGTCGTTAATCCGGGAAAATCACTCTGGATGAGTACCTTGCCGTCGTAAGTCAGCTGCGATGTCACAGCATTCCCATCAGCATCCTTCACGCTGAATGCCTTGCCGAGTCTGGCTGTGATTGAGGATGCGTCTATCTCTACCACCAGCCCGTTTCGGGCTGTCGCCGTAGGATTATACACACTGACCGTGACCCCGCGCGAACATGAACAAAGACTTATGGCGGTGGCTGCCAATACTATGGAGAGATATCTGATTCCGTATATATTCATTATATCAAGCGTTTAGCGTTAGTTGGTATTTTCCCTAATATTCCACAAAGTTAATCAATTCCCCCCACATAATCAAAAAACAAAAAATTTTTCGTAATTTTGCATCTGCATACCAATACCACTGAAACTCACCCTATGAGAAAGATATACATATTGATAATCGCCGCCATTTGCATCATCGCTGCCTGCTCCAGATCTACAACCAGTTACAATAAGGCTCTGGAAGAGATCGAAAGTATGATGCCCGTCAACGCCGACAGCGCCTTGACGCTTCTTGATGCCATGGATCTGTCCGATATTGATGTAGACTCCATCAGGGCGAAGCTCATCTACCTGAAGGCCTACGGACACATGAAGCGCAACCGCTCCATGATAGCGGATTCACTGATATACTTTGCCCACGATTATTATCGTGGCAGAGACATAGTGAAGGATGTCAGGAGCGGGATGGCGTCCGCATGGTATAGGTTCTGGGTCGGCGACACTCCGGGAGCGATCGCCATGCTTGATTCCCTTGTCAGCCTGTACGGTGTGCCTGACTCGGTGATGGTAGAGACCCTGAGGGCTCGCGTTCTGCTCGGGGCATCGGAATATCATGGACAGCCGCTGATTCCTTTGGCAAAAAGGCTGTATGCTCTTGAGAATGATTCCCTTAGGAAGATGGAGGCGAAATACATGCTTTTAGCGGGATATGAATATGCCGGAGAGACCGATTCTGCCCTCCTGCTGATTGATGAACTTATAGACTATGCCCGTATAAATAACTGGGATAATAAGGATTTCATCTTTGAGCTTGAACGGACTCAGCTGCTCACCGAGGCTGACCGCAATGCCGAAAGCGATGACATGATTACGGATATCTTCCGTAAGGCCGGTCCGGAAAACGGAGCGGCCGACTATCTCCATTTCCAATATGCCATCAATGCTCTCAATACAGGCGATCTCAATAACGCATCGCGTCATCTTGCCGTTGGCGATAGTATAGCACTGACGTTAAGGAAGGAAGACGACGCTTACTACCGTAGCTACAGCAACCTTCTTCATGCGATGATCGACTTCAAGCGCAATGGACGCCTGAGGCTGACGCATATCAATGGTCTTAACAATCGCCAGAGCGAGCGCTTCAACCGCATGAAGGCCTCGCAATGGGAATCCGAGCGAGGTGCATTGCAGCAGGAAAGCCGCGCACTGGCACACAAAGCCGAGAGTCGGCAAAAGACTGTCTTTATACTGATAATAGGCATCGTTGCTTTGTTGGTGGCAGCCGGAGCGGGATGGATCATCATGGTCCGCCGCCAGCGTGAGCGGGAAATGGAGGAACGCATTGAGGCTCTCCTGAAAATGGTAGAGGAATATAAATCCGCTCCCGACCCTAAAGAATCCATCGTTCAGGATTCCTCGGCATTGCGAAGCGCGATGCTGAGGCAGCTCGGCATCATCAAGATGGTGGCCGAAACCCCGACGGAGCAGAACCGTGAGATGCTGCGCAGGATCTCGTCGCTAAACGGCGAGACCAACGGTGAGCTCGTAGACTGGAATAATGTCTTCGATATCATCGACAGCCTCTATTCCGGCTTCTACCGCAAGCTGCATGAAAGATATGGCGACGCACTCACCCTAAAGGAAGAGCAGATAATAGTTCTGATGGTAGCCGGATTCTCCACGAAAGAGATCAGCGTCATCACCGGCCAGACCACCTCCACAATCTACGTCCGCAAATCCTCCATCCGCAAGAAACTCGGAGTCCCCGAGAAAGAAGACATCATCGCCTTCCTCCGCAATCAGGAAAGCAAATAATCTATTATTTCTACATTTTACAATCAAAATTCCATGATATGAGTAAACTTATTAAAACCGATGACAATTACGCTCTGTGGATTCAGGAGTTGAAGGAACGATACAAACGCAGTCAGATTAAAGCTGCCGCAAAAGTAAATCAAGAAATGCTTCTGTTTTACTGGACTGTAGGTCGTGACATAGTGGCGCGAGATGCGGAGAATATCTATGGCAGTGGATTCTATGAGAATCTCAGTCAGGATTTAAAAGAGGCTATTCCCGAATCAAATGGTTTCTCACGCCAAAACCTCCAATATATGAAAAAGATGTATCTTCTTTATCATAAAGCTGATACAAATTGCCAACAAGTTGTTGGCAATTCTAAAAAAGATTCTGAAGAGATTATATTCTCAATCCCTTGGGGACATCATTGTACTATCATTGATAAATTCTTTGAGAAAAGAGAAGTCGATACCGCTATGTTCTATATCCGAAAAACAGTTGAAGATGGATGGTCAAGAAAAGTATTGAAATCCTTCATCAAAACGAATCTCCATCTGCGACAAGGGAAGGCAGTGACAAGTTTCTCCCGTCTGCTTCCGGCCCCAGACAGTGATCTCGCTCAGGAACTGACGAAGGATCCGTATATCTTTGATTTTACGGAGATGGTTGAACCTTATAAAGAACGAGAACTGAAAAAGGCGCTGATGGCAAATGTATCCAGGTTCTTACTTGAACTTGGTTCCGGATTTGCTTATGTAGGCGAAGAGTATCGCTTAAAAATCGGACATACTGAGCAATTCATTGATCTATTGTTTTATAACATAAAACTACATGCATATTGCGTTATTGAGGTCAAAATAGATTCATTCGGACCCGGAGACATCGGACAACTCGGCACATACATGACTGCGGTAAACCATATTTTAAAAACAGACAAAGACAATCCGACCATCGGACTGCTGATATGCAAAGACAAAGATAATGTATTGGCGCAGTACGCACTTGAATCGTCCTCTCAGCCTATCGGAGTTGCCGAGTTCCAACTCACCAAGTTCATTCCCGACGAATTCAAAAGTTCTCTGCCCTCAATAGAAGACATTGAATTGGAATTGAAGTAGCCTATGAACCCCGTTTCCCCAAGTATCAAATCCACTATCCGACCATAAAGAGATACAGGTTTTCCATACAGAATGTTAAGCATGTACTAAGACCAACAATTGGAATATTTAGACTTTTAAGAAATGCAACTTCTGATTTTCAGCAAGTTGCATTTCTCATATTAAGACTTTTATATTTGGAGTTAAAAGTCCTTTAGACGTAATTTTGCATCAGGAAAAATCACAAAAACCGATGTAAAAATGAAAAGAAAACTTACCCCGTTCGCCATTGCATTGGCAATCGCCTACCTCCTTCTCCCATCGTGCCGCATGGGTATAGGAGACCGGAGAGACCGAAATATTCAGCACGCCTTGATGGCTTATCTTGATTCAGCTCCGGAGTTCGAATACGTAGGGATGTCGGATACCCATGACCTCGACGGCGACAGACTCCAGGCCGTGGTAATATATTATGTCGTGGACTCCACAGGCAATCAAACCGAGCATAACGCACGCGTCACCACCAATCACGACTGCACGGAAATCCTGACATGGGAAAATCTGGAGTCAACGGTCCTTAAGGATACAAAGCGGAAAGTCAATGAAAAGATTCAGGAGAAAGGCATCAACATCGACGGAAGCCTGATCGACACCCTCCTGAAACTTAAAAACAGATAAAACGGAAATCATACCCTTTTGGGTATTGTCCGGAAATCAAATCAACATTAACTTTGCATTACCAAAACATAGAGAAAGTTATGAAACATATAATCATCTCCATCATCCTATCGCTGCTGACCGCAAGCCATGCATTCGCTCAGTCAGAAATTCCCGATTCCCTCTCTTCCCTTGAACTTGCCGAAATTGTGATCGAGGCCCCGAAGGTAATCCATAAGGTAGATATGGACGTCTACCACCCGTCCCAAAGTGCTGTCGACAACGCCAAGAACGGCGTGCAGCTCCTCGCCAACCTCATGATACCGGTACTCTCCGTCAGCGACGCCCTCGGCACAATCACTTCAGCCGGGCAGGCAGTGCAGGTGCGAATCAACGGACGCGAGGCATCCGTAGAGCAGGTGAAGAACCTACTCCCCTCCTCCATAAAGCGTGTGGAATGGATTGAGAATCCGGGGTTGAGATACAACGGAGCCAATACCGTACTCAATTTAATTGTAACCAATCCTACCATAGGCGGAGCATTCATGCTCAACGCAATGCAGGGTCTGAATAAGGCGTTCGGAAAATACAATTCAAATGTAAAGTTCAACTTCGGACACTCCCAGATTGAAGTGGGAGGTGACTATAAACTGACACAGAACCTTAAGGCTCACCGTGACTATTACGAAACATTTAATTTTTCCGACGGAACAAGCCTGACACGTGATGAGAAACCGCTTGGAGGCCGAATCGACAATTCCATGGGGAATTTATGGGCCACATACAATTACATCAAACCTGACACCACGATAGTTGTGGTCGACGCACGAGGATTAATAAAGCCCACCAATAAGGAGGCTTACTACGGACTTATGTCGTCAAGCGCCGGAGCCAGCGATGTGCTGCTTACCGACGCGCAGGGGACCCGTGGCTCAAGGCCATCCCTGTCAGCATATTGGGAACAGCATTTCGCCGGGCGGCAGATGCTCGTGGTAGATTTCAAGACACAGTACTACATGGGCCGTACATTCTCCGACTACATGGAGCAGTATCCTGATTCCCGCGAATATCTCGCCGATATCCATACCGACATCAAAGACCGAAATCAGCTTTATGCCATTGAGACCGATTACATCAAGAATTGGAGCAAGTCGCGTCTTACCGCCGGAGCTTCATATACCGCTAACCGCAACAAGTCGACCTATGAAAACCTCGGCGGAGAAGTGTTCCATCAGCGTCAGGACAAAGTCTATTTCTTCGTGGAATACTTCCAGCGCGTCAATAAGTTCACATTCACCGCCGGACTCGGTGCTCAATACACCGACTTACTTTTCCGCGAGACTGGGCTCGGAAGTAGCTGCTGGAACCTTCGTCCGCAAGCCGCCGTCACATACTCCCTCAATCAGCGCCACCAGTTCCGCCTGAACTTCGAGTCATGGCAATCGACTCCTTCGCTCGCTGAGACCAATCCAAATCCGCAGCAGATCGACGGGTTCCAATGGCGCGTCGGAAATCCAAGTCTAAAGACCTCCAACAGCTATATGCTGACGCTGCGGTATAATTTCCAGATACCCCATGTATATGGCCAGTTTGGTATTCGGGCCTACTCCTCCCCCGACGCCATCACTCCCTTGCTGAAATGGGAAGGCGAGAGACTCATCACCACCTACGAGAACAGCCGTGGTTTGCGTAACATCTCCCTCTTCCTGGCTCCCCAGATCGAGGTGATTCCCGACTGGCTTATGCTGAGCGGTTACCTTCAGTGGCGCGCCGAGCGCATGCGAGGCACAGGCTACACCCTAACCAACAGCGCCTGGAGCGGCAACCTCGCCATGCAGCTGAGTCATTGGGGCTTTACCCTGTCTGCCCAGTATGTCCGCGCGCAGCGCGACCTTTGGGGCGAAAAGATATCCTGGGGGGAAGACTTCAATCTTATCGACCTTACCTACAACTGGAAGCAGTGGGGATTCTCGGTAGGTTGCTTCATGCCGTTCGGAAGATATGACCAGGGATCAATCAACCTCAGCAAATGGAATACAAACGAACGTCATATGCGCACGGATTTCAGCATGCCCTACATCAGCGTGGACTATAACCTGCAGTGGGGGCGCCAAAAGCATAAAGCCAACAAGCTCATAAACGTCAGCGGCGACACCGACCGCTCCACCGCAGGCGGAAGATAGTTCACTCCACCAGTCCGAGATAGTCGCCGTAGCCTTCGGCTTCCATATCTTCCAGAGGGATGAATCGCAGGGAGGCGGAGTTGATGCAGTAGCGCATGCCGCCGTCATCCTGCGGTCCGTCCGGGAAGACATGCCCCAAGTGCGCGCCGCTCGATGCGGAGCGCACTTCCGTGCGTACTCGCCCGAACGAGGTATCGGTATGCTCGGTGATCAGCGACTGATCTATCGGGCGAGAGAATGCCGGCCAACCGCATCCTGAATTATACTTCCTCGACGAGACGAAGAGTGGTGTGCCGTCGGTGATGTCGACATATATTCCCTTGCGGAACTCATGGTCGTATTCGTTGATGAAGGGGCGTTCCGTAGCACCGTTCTGCGTCACTTCCCACTGCAATGGAGTGAGCCGTTCCCGCAGTTCCACCTTATCAAGGTTGCGCGGCTTACGGTTTCTCACCTCTTCGAATAGAGCCGGATCCACATGGCAGTATCCCTGAGGATTCTTATAGAGATATTCCTGATGATACAGTTCGGCCGGATAGAAGTTTTCTAACTTCGCCACCTCTACAGCCAACGGCTCCTTATGGCGACGTTGCACAGCTGCTACAAAAGCCTCGATTACCGGAAGGTCTGATGCATCGGTATAATAGATACCGGTACGGTATTGCGTGCCTATATCATTGCCCTGACGGTTGAGGGTGGTCGGATCGATGCTACGGAAATATATCGACATAAGGTCGGTGAGCCCTACCTTGGTGTCATCATACACCACCTCCACTGTCTCGGCAGCTCCGGTACGCCCGGTGCACACCTGCTCATACGAAGGATACGGAACCACGCTGTTGGCATATCCCGCTGTCGTCTTCACCACCCCATCCACAAGTGAGAAAAGATGGTCCGTTCCCCAGAAACATCCTCCCGCAAAATATATCTTCTTCTCCATATTAAAAATTCATTTTATCAATATAACACCTGAACGGTAATTTTATCCGTGTCAGCAGGTTTGTCGAAGGTGAAGCGATTAATCTTCAATAATTAATCTCGCTTTCACCAGCTTGCCTCCGAACACTTTCACTGTAAGCTGAGTATCCGCAGGCAGATCCTCCTGTATGCCGTACCTGCCGGGATTAAACCAGTAGTTATTCCCTTCCGCATCAGTCACCCGCCATGCCGTCTGCCCGGGTCGGCGGTTCCCATAGCGGTCGGTCGTCTCTGCAGCCGGCTTATGATAGGTTTTCCTTACAGGAATATCCGGCAGCGACTCATAGATGAAGTCATCCGCCAGATGCTCTATCTTCCTGTATATTCCCGATGGATCGGCAGCCTCCGTCCCGGCCGGGATCTTCTTCTCAGTCTCCTTATAGAGGCGAGGCAGATTCCATCCCTTGTTTCCGTAAAACTCCTTCACATGGTTAAGCTCCCATCTTGCCTGCGGAAACGCACCTCCCTCCGCAAGAGCCGCTGCAAGCTGGAGATGTATCTTGCCCTTGAAATCTTCCTGACCGGGACAGCGGAGCGCCTTATAGAGGAGGCTGACCTTCAGCCTCAGGTCATCCTTGTCTGTGATCAGGTTTGCCAGACGGCTCCAAAGGTAGAATTTCGTCGACGAGGCAAGGATGGCGTTTCGGAGCATTTCCACTGCCGACTCCTTTTCGCCCGCAAGCTCGTGTATCTGCGCCCTTTGGGCGAAAAGACGGTCGGTCGGAGGATAAGCCACCATAGCCTGATTGATGATACCAGTAAACTCATCCGATGCGGGAACACGCATCCCATAGAGTTCGTCGGTATAATGAGTTATCAGCTTCTCCACAGTCGACGGTAGCTGCTTACCCTCATGCTCCTTGCGGTTCCAGTCAGTAGGCCTTATATACGCGAGATTCCACAGCTCAGCGAATTTCACGATTGAAAAACGAGACTCCCCTGAAGACTGAAGACTCGAGACTGATTCTGAAGACTTAACATCACCGTATAGCCGGAAAGCTTCTGTCAGTATCATGGAATGCAGTTTATGGGGCTTCGCGACGTTGAGGCGTAGATAGTGGGCGAGCAGTTGCTTCCGCTCACGCACGGCATGCGCCGGACTCTGATGAAGCGCATAGTAGATGATCCACCCCATCGGATAGTGGCTTTTCTGAGGAAGGACACGCATATCGGGGTGATTGATGATGGTGTGGTAGGTCTCCACGGCTACGCCGGCCTTGGCCTTGTCGAATCCGTCTGATACAAACTGAATGATTTCGTTGGTTTCCATGATGTCAGATTAAAAAGTTATTTCTATTGATGCAAAACTACTCATAAATCCTGACATAACCAAACAATCGCAGAAAAACAGCCTTGTTTTCGAGTCATTTTTCATTAAATCTTTGCATATGTTTCCGTTTTTTTGTAACTTTGCCACATAAACCTATCCACATACTCTATACTCAATACTTTATACTCTCTACCAATGGCACGCACCAAGCTCATAGCCAAGTACGCCGCTCTTGACACTCCGGATCTCGCCGAGCGCATCCACAACACCATCACAGACCATATAGCCGAAAACGGAATCGAAGACCTCCCCTACCTTGAGGTCAACGGTCGTTGGACCGGCAAACTCTCCATCTCCGACGGTGGATGGCGGGGCGATTTCGATTTCCTCTATCCAGTCCTCAGCATGTGCCGCGTAGACCGTGAAGGAAACGTATACGCAGACATGACAAAGATAGAGAAACGGGTAGCCATCTGGCGCGAGATGCTCCACACCCCTCACGAAGATGACCAATACCTCGGAGTCTGCGACGACACCTTCGACGACAGTGACTTTATGGAGGACGATGCCAACGAACTCCATTCCGCTTTCTATAAAAGCGAGATGGACTCGTTTCTCAAGTCAGAGAATCCCGACATCCTCGAGCACGACCTGGCCCTCACCGAGATCGACAACCTATTCCGCGATTCCTCCATAGGAGCTGATAGCGGCACGAGGAATTTCAGGGAAGGTTTCGCAGTGCAGCGCATCGACAACGCCGAAGACTACCGCAAACTTATGGAAGCCATCGAGGCCGACGTAGCTGCCGGAGGCGGTTACTCGTGGATCAATCCCGACTTCGACATGGACAGCATCGAGGAGATGTTTGCCGGCGGAGGCAAGGATCAGGAATGGATGCAATGGATCGACGACCTGCGCAACGGCCGCTTCGGCGACCTCCCCGAAGACTACGACGGCCTCGCCGAAGATTAATACTGGCGCCACGGTCATCACCGCCCGCTTCGCTATATAAAGCCACACAAACCAATAGGCATGCCGAAAAGATATCCGGCATGCCTATTGTATTTATATTCAGTTCGGTCCACTGATTATCTTTTCATAATCTTGGCTACAGACACCGAACCGTCGGAATATGTAGTCTTACTTATGCAGATACCGGCAGGAGCGGAAAGCGGAGCTCCATCAATGGAATAGTAGCTTACGCCAACTGGCTGCTTGGAGTCGACGGATGGTGCCGACACAGACGACTGCGGGAAATCAAATGTAACCACCTCGCTGCAATACTCGTTGCCGTCTACCTTATACACAGACTGCACTCCTATCGACTTCAATGGCTCAAGGAATAATATGAAGTGCCAGTCATACGCGAACAATATCAGATCAGACTCCTTACCATATTTAAGTTCCGTAATAGGATTGCCGGCCTCATCGTATTCAAGCGCAACAAGTTCACCGTCGAAGAAGACACGGTAATAAAGATTCTCCGGATCAAGTGCCTGACCGTTGACATCTTCAGGAAGGATCAGCACATCGGCAATTCCCATGCCCTCGCTGTCGGACCATTCTGGATCTCCGAATTCGGGATTTACAGGAATGGGGTCGGATGTAGCGACAACGGTAAGTTTCAGTTCATTGACAGCTATGCCGAGGAAGACACGGCTGCATCCGAGATTGAAGAGAATCGGACCATCTGCTTCGTATCCTCCTTCAACGGCCTTCATCGTCATGGTCTCCGTCATCGAGAAATCTCTTCCATTTTTCTGTGCGCAACACATGAAATACAGGTAATCATTGGCTACTCCAAGATACTGGTCGGTATTGAAGATGACGCTTCCGTCCGCCTGAATGGACCCTTTGATCCATGCATCGGGCAAAGCATCGCAGAGTCCGCAGATCCATAGCTCTTCTCCATCGACACCAACCTTCACAAAGCGCTTCAGGGAATCATTCCAAGAATCAAGATAAGAAGCAGTATAAGATTGTGTCTCAAGATTCGGCGACGGGGTCAACGGCAGCTCGTTCCATATAGTATAGCTTACATTCTGCTCAGCATATGACTTGAACGATCCCTTTGCATCGACCAGACCTATCATTCCGGAATAAACACTAAGCGTGCTGTTGTCAGTCTCCGGCATAATCTGGGAAAACTTGCTGCGCTCTTCATTGCTTTTAAGTCTCAGGACAGGAGCTTCCGTATCAGCCACAAGGTCAATACCGGAGTTTGTCTGTACAGCCTTCAGCATAGCAGCATAGAGCACATTCCCCGATTTAGGATCCACGGCCACCGGCTGCGGAAACTCAAACTCCACGACGTCCGCTGAGACAAAATGACCTTTAACCCACGAATCTATGCCCGGGTATTCGCGGATTATATTATGGATATACATGTCATCGCCATCAATCACGATACTTGAGCGATAACCGGAATTATCCGAAAAGGCTCCGAATCCGCCCTGGGTCGTAAGATAGGTCTTCTGACTGGAACCCAGCACGGTAGGATAAAGAGTACCCTCCGGGGTCGCGGTGATGATCTCTGTCTGGGCCTGCGCGCAAATGCATGCAAACCAAGCAAACACAACAAGTAAAATTTTTCTCATAAAGATCAGATTTATTCAACCCTCAAGGTTGAAGTTAATAAAACTTACATTACAAACTGCAAAAATAATGATTTTTTTTGATTCCACCACCATAACCGAGCAACTTCTGTGCAAAACCCCATCTTTCCGCCCCTGCTTTATATCGATCCACCTCGCCTGAAAAAACTGTTCGTTGGAGAAGAAATTCTGTCGGGACTGTGCTCCCGCACAGCGGCAGAGAGTTCGCGGAATTCTTTTGAATAAAAAAAAGAGGCGCGTGGGCGAGCAAAAAACTCAGCCACGCGCCTTTAAGCATCAATAATAGCTCCGGTACCTTTACCGGAGAGAGTATAGGGCGATGAATGCGGTCATGTCACCGGCCAAAAGGGTCAATACTCTGTGTCAATACGTTGGACGATGGACGTTTTACGTTGGACGATGGACGTACGGATGCATAGGGATGGCATGGCTGTGGCGCGCCGTCAGGCATCATACCAGCAGCATGATCATCGATATACACCTGTCGATGTATTGACTGTCGGCTGACTAAGCGAGTGGAAGTTCTGCTTGAATGGGTCGCAAGCGACCTATGCGGGGAACAAACCGTCACGCAGTGAAGAGACAGCCGGAGGTTGTGGCAGACTTGTCATTGTTCTCTTTCCAAGGCTCGAGGAGATTAGTCTTAAGTCTTGAGTCTTAAGTCTTAAGTCTTAAGTCTTAAGAGTGCGGACAAGACAGGACTTGGCAGGCTTGGAAGCCTGCGGCTCCATAGGCGATGGCACGGGGCGCGCCGTCGGGCATCATGCTCCCGTGAGGAAAGTTAATCTAATGCATAATGCACAATGCATAATTCATAATTAGTCATCGGACATTCGGATCCGGATCGGACGCCTCCTCTGAGGTCGTCATGCCGACCTCCTATGAGGTGCGGTTGAAACGGAGATGCATTGGATCTTGTTTCCGAGTGCAAAGTTAATATGCTTTTGGGAGGATTGACCCTTATCTTAGTAAGTTGGGCTCTTTCCTAATTTAGTTGAAAACGAAGGGAGGCATAATGATCTTTACCTTTAGCAGATGGATCTTGGCCTTCC
>JAIDSM010000173.1 GCA_029061225.1 Muribaculaceae bacterium | reverse complement strand
TAATCATAAATGTATTATCTTCTGAATTTCAGAGACTAACAATTATGCATTATGCATTATGACTTGCTTTAGCTTGAACGAAGTTAATTATGAATTCCTACTTAAGTCTTGAGAGGCACATTCAATTGATCATTGAGAATTGATCATTTATCATTAAACAAAGAGTGAAGGGCATCGAAACGAGCAAGCGAATCGGGGCCAAATTTAGCCATTGATTTCCTCACCCGGTCTAACGGCTTCTCCTCTCTCGGGTCGCCTGACTTGCTGAAGAACTTGTCGGCGTAGCATATCAGTTTCTCCTCCATGGTCTCGGGAAGAAAATCTACAGGCGGAAGCGGCATACCCGTTTCCGCTATTTCTTTTGCTGTCAGACCGGAGCCAGTATGGCGTTCGCATACACGGGCATATGCCTCAAGACCTTCCTGACGCATAAGCTGCGCACCGATCAATCCATGGCGGATATATGGCTCAGTGCCGTTGCAGTATATGCCGGGCGCATCACACCGGAATATTCCGATGTCGTGAAGCATCGCTGCATTGTAGACGAAGTCGCGGTCGATGTCAAGATTAGCTTGTTCCGCTACTGCAAGCGCTTTACGGGCTACCATTTCGGAATGGGTCAGAAGCAAATCGAGGAGGGCGGTGCCCTCCTCGTAGTACTTATTTAATATCAATGCATAATTAACTTCGTTCAAGCTAAAGCAAGTCATAATGCATAATGCATAATTGTTAGTTTCTGAGGCGGACGCACGAGTCGTGCGTCCCTACCCTACTATCAGTTTTCTTCGATGACTTCCACCCAGCCGTGGGTATCGGGTTCTTCGCCGAGCTGGATGCCACGCAGCTTGTTATAGAGCATCGTAGACTTCTCGCCGGGAGTGCCGTCGCCATACTTATAGCTCTTACCCGTATCTATATCATCGATAACTCCGACAGGAGAAATCACAGCAGCAGTTCCGCAGGCTCCAACCTCCTCGAAAGTCTCCAGTTCCTCCACCGGAATGTGACGACGTTCTACAGTCATGCCGAGATCTTCCGCAAGTTGGCAGATGCTCTTGTTGGTGATCGATGGAAGTATCGAATCAGAAGCAGGAGTTATATAGCTGTTGCCACGTATGCCGAAGAAGTTGGCGGCACCGCACTCGTCAAGATACTTCTTTTCCTTAGGATCAAGATAAAGCATGACCGAATATCCCATATCATGAGCAAGCTCGCCGGCCTTGAGCGACGCTGCATAGTTGCCGCCGATCTTGAAGGCGCCGGTGCCAAGCGGAGCCACACGGTCGTAGTTTCTGCTCAGGCACACCTTAGTAGGACTGAAACCTGTCTTGAAATAAGGACCGACAGGAGTGACAAACATCACCACCATATAGTCTTTCGAGGGTTTCACACCTACCTGCGGTGAAATTCCGATCTCAAGCGGACGAATATACAGGCTCGCGCCTGTACCGTAAGGAGGCACGAACTCCGCATTGAGCGCCACAACCTTACGCACCATATCGCAGAAGATATCCTCAGGCAGGGGCTCCATCATAATGCCCTCGGCAGAGCGGATGAACCGCTTGGCGTTCTCATCCATACGGAAGACTCGGATCTTTCCGTCGGCTCCACGGAAAGCCTTCAGGCCTTCAAACGACTCCTGACCGTAGTGAAGGCAGGCCGCCGCCATATGCATGGGGATATATTCAGAATCGGTGACCTCAATGGGCCCCCACTTGCCGTCGCTGAAAGTGCAACGTACATTAAACTTTGTCGGAACATATCCGAACGGAAGGTTTTTCCAATCTATTTCCATATTGGGTTAAAATTTAAGGTCCTTAAGGTCTTTAAGGTCCTTAAGGAGTGAATGCTTTGAGTCCAAGAAATCAAACGGCTATCTTGCAGGTGAGGTCGCCCACCTTCACGATATACACGCCATGAGATAGCTGCAACCGGCTTGTGCCTGCAGGAAGAGTCTCGCTGCTGACCACCTGCCCCAGAATCGTGAACACCTTTATCTGTACGGACTGCGAGGCGACCACTACGACATGACCGGGAGACACACGGATCTCCACATCATTGTCGTGGGCAACGGAGTTGAGGCCGGAGACGTCGACACGCACAGCCTCCCATCCCTTGGCTTCGCAAAGCGATGGATACCAGACAGCGGCGAGGACCGCAGCTGCAGAGAGGAGTATGCGCAGACGTCTTTTCATATACCTTATTTATTTCTTAATCTTGTTGTAGCGTGCGTTGAGACCTTCCACTATCTCGTCGGTAATGTCAAGCGCGGGATTGAAGTGAAGCGCCGCCGCTTTATTGAAGATTGCGTCGTAGCCATGCTTCTTGTTGTACATCTCGATGAAAGCTGTCACGGAATCGGCAACGGCCTGCTGAGCCTTAGCTGCCGCCTCGGCGTATTTCTGCTGCATCATGCCTACGCTGCGCTCTGCGTTGCTCTGCATTGAGGCGAGCTTCTGCTGATCGGTGTCGAAGCTTTCCTGCGAGAGATAGGAATTGTTCTGCACCTTGTTCTGAATCTGGGAAGCGAGCGACTGAAGGGAAGTCTGATGCTTCTTGGTCTCGCTTTCGAGATTGTTCTGCATACGGATCATCTCCTCATTGTAGTCTTTCGCAAGGATATAGCGCGTCAGCAGAGTGTCCATATCAACATATCGGTAGTTGGGGAGCGTCAGGCTGTCGGAGGCTGCCACCTTTGCAGCCGGAGCCGCCTTCTCTTCCTTGGAGCCGCCGCATGAAGACATGCCGACGCCTGCTGAGAAAGCGAGCGCAAGGCCCAGGACTGTGTAAAGATTTCTTTTCATTATATTGCTTTTGTGTTTGATGATACCATGTAGCTATAAGCGTCCATCCGGAGGGAGGGCGCTATCCGAATGCAAAATTAATAAAAATTCGCGATTAGAGCATTAAGAAATGTAAAAGATTTGTTAAAATGAAATAAATTTAATATCTTTGGAGTCTGAAAACGACAACCTACCATTGAAAACCAATATAAACAGCATAAAAAACCGATAGAAAATGGAAGTAAAAGACCTTAAGCCGGAACTGATCTGGAAGTGCTTCGACGAAGTGACCAAGGTTCCGCGTCCCTCCTGCCATGAAGAGCAGATCAGAGAGTTTCTCATTGATTTCGCAAAGAAACACGGCGTAGCCGTCAAGACAGACGAGTGCGGCAACGTGCTGATGCATAAAGACGCAACTCCCGGGCTCGAGAATGCTCCGACAGTGATCCTTCAGGCACATATGGACATGGTGGCCGAAAAGAACGGCGATATAGAGCATGACTTCTTGAAAGACCCGATCGACACATATATCGACGGAGACTGGGTGAAAGCACGCGGCACTACATTAGGGGCCGACAACGGAATAGGAATCGCCGCCGCGATGGCAGTGATGATCGACCCCACTCTTAAGCACGGACCTGTGGAAGCCCTTTTCACAGTCAATGAGGAAATAGGCCTTGAAGGAGCGCAAAACCTCGGAGAGGACATGCTAGGAGGAAACATACTGATCAACCTCGACTCCGAAGACGACGGCGAGATCTTCGTGGGATGCGCAGGCGGCATCGACACCACCGCATGGTTCGAATACAAACGTTCGCTCGCCCCCGACCATTTCTCATACATGAAAGTCAGCGTAAGCGGACTTCTCGGCGGCCACTCCGGCGGCGACATCCATCTCGGGCGTGCCAACGCCAACAAGCTTGTAGCCCGTTTCCTCTGGAACTGCTCGCAGAAGTGGAACCTCGAGCTGGTGGAGTTTGACGGCGGCAACCTCCGCAACGCAATCCCGCGTGAAGCTCATGCTGTATTCGGAATCGAGACCAAGTTGGCAGACGACGTTAAGGCAGCCCTTGAAGCATATTCGCTTGAAATCGCTAAAGAATACGCAGGTATCGAACCCAGCGTATGCATAAAGATAGAAGAGGCAGAAAAGCCGGAATACAGCATTGACCAGACGACCTCGCTCGCTCTCGTAAGGGCACTCTACAGCGCACCCCACGGAGTAATCTCAATGAGCCGCGACATAGAAGGACTCGTAGAGACTTCTACCAACCTCGCAGCCGTAAAGATGGAGGAAGACAACAAGATCAAGGTGACCACATCGCAGCGTTCGAGCGTAGAGAGCCGCAAATACGACATCGCAGGCCAGGTGGAAGCTCACTTCCAGCTCGCAGGAGCGAAAGTAGACCACTCCGACGGATATCCCGGCTGGGCCCCTAATATGAACTCCCCCATCATGAAGATCTCTGCGGAGGCATACGAGGAACTCTTCGGAGTAAAACCGGCCATCAAGGCAATCCACGCCGGACTGGAATGCGGACTCTTCCTTGACAAGTATCCCCACCTCGACATGGTGAGCTTCGGTCCGACCATGACCGGAGTGCATTCTCCCGACGAGCAGCTTCTCATACCGACAGTAGAGAAATTCTGGAAGCATCTCTGCCTGACACTCGAAAAAGTAGCGAAGTCATGAAGCGGCTGCTTCCCTTCGCCACCGCTGCGGTGCTGAGTATCTCCGCAGCATGTGCGGGAGCTGCCGAGGCATCAATGACCGCTGAAGACTCCACCGCTTCCGACTCAAGCCGCAACAAAAGCCGCAACGACTCGACGCTTGACGGAGAAGTGTCGGAAATGGTATCGCTCGTACTCACCGACTCGACGGAAGACGCAGGAAAAGGGAAATACGATACCCTTACCGATGAAGACTTCCGGATTGTGGCAGAAGAGCTCGGAGTGGAAGTAGCAGCGATCAAGGCTGTGGTGAGAATCGAGGCGGGATCCACACTCGAGGGCTTCTGGGCACCCGGTGTTCCTGTGGCAAATTTCGTTCAGTCGCTCTATCACAAATACAGCGGCAAAGCCAAAGGACGCAAGATCAAGGACGCCAAAGTACCATCCGGACTCTCCGGCTACGGGCTTAAGGAATGGACAGCCCTTACGAACGCCCGCAAAGTAAACGCCGACGCAGCCGATATGGGCACATACTGGGGAATGTTCCAGATAGGTGGCTTCAACTATAAGCTGTGCGGCTGCGAAAGCGTGGAAGAGATGGTGGAAAAAGTCAGCGAGTCAGAACTCAGCCAGCTGCAAATGTTTGCAGTCTTCATCCGCAACTCCGGCATGCTCGACGCGCTACGTAAGAAAGATTGGGCCACATTCGCAAGAAAATACAACGGCCCGTCGTATGCCAAGCGAGGATACCACACACGTATGGCGAAGGAATACGACCGCTTTAAAAACGATAAGAAAACAAGCGACAAGAAATGAAGATAACAGACCTTAAGCCGAAGCTCGTCTGGGAATGCTTCGACGAAATAACAAAAGTGCCCCGCCCCACCCATCATCTCGACCGGATGAAGGATTTTCTGGTGGGCTGGGCGGAAAAGCACGGACTGAAATACGCCACCGACGAGGTAGGCAACGTAGTCATGTACTGCCCCGCGACTCCGGGACACGAAAACGCTCCCACAGTGGTGCTTCAGGGACATCAGGATATGGTGGCCGAGAAACGCGGCGATGTGGAGCATGACTTCCTCAACGACCCTATAACTACGGTAGTGGAAGGGGACTGGGTGCGTGCAGAAGGCACCACGCTCGGAGCCGACAACGGCCTGGGGTGCGCATCAGCTATGGCCGCGATGATAGATCCTGACTTGGTGCATGGCCCGCTTGAAGCGCTCTTCACCGTAGACGAGGAGCAGGGACTGACCGGAGCCAACGGCCTCGACGCCAGCCTTATCAGCGGACGCATCCTGCTCAACCTCGACTCAGAGGAACACGGAATGATCGTGATAGGATGCGCCGGATCCATATGTACTGTCGCCACCTACCCGATGGAGGAAGTGGATGCCCCTGACGGTTTCGACTGGTATGAAGTGCATATCGACCACCTGAAGGGAGGACACTCCGGAATGGAGATCCATCTCGGCAGAGGCAATGCCAACCAACTTCTCGCACGTTTCCTCTGGCTTGCAGAGAATGAGTTTGGCGTGATAATGCTGAGCGACTTCCAGGGAGGAGGCCTTCCCAACGCCATTCCGAGGGAGGCCAAGGCTCTCGTCGGCATACCCGCCGGCAATGAAGAGGCATTCGAGAAGATGGCGGAAATCTACAACGCCACTATCCACGATGAGTTGCGTCTGGCCGAAGGAGAATCCTTCATCTTCACAGTTTCGATGCGTGAGAAGCCTGCGAAGATGATCGCGCCAGAATATGTCAGTCCTCTGGTATCGACGATATTCGGCACCCCGAACGGCGTGCAGGGCATGAGTCTCGCGGTCCCAGGACTTGTAGAGACATCGTCAAACCTCGCAAGCGTACATAAGGAAGGCGACGATAAGGTGGTAGTCACCACCCACCAACGTTCTTCAGTAGACAGCAAGCGCGAAGAAATCACCGACCGCATCACAGCCCTCTACGAGAACATCGGATGCGTGGTAGTGACCAACGACCCGAGCGTAGGCTGGGCTCCCAATCCCGAAAGCAAGCTTCTGAAGACGGCGGAAGAGAGTTTCAAGGACCTTTTCGGCTACGAGCCAAAAGTAGAGGCGCTACACGCCGGTCTTGAATGCGGCATATTCCTCGAGAAGATGCCGGGAATGGATATGATATCCTTCGGTCCTACCCTGAAGGATATCCACAGCCCGAATGAAAAGGCCTATATCCCCTCTGTAGAGGAATACTGGAGGTTTCTGACCGATCTGCTTGCACGTCTGGCGTGATCGCGTTGGACGTTGGACGTTGGACGTTGGACGTTTTACGTTGGACGTTGGACGTCACCGGTAATTTGACTCATAAACGGATGCGCCCTCCGCGAAAGAAGCGGGGGGCGTGAAACGTTTTCATATATCAAGCGTTTATCATATATAAACAGTGTATATGACCTCATGATAGAAGACAATATAATAAATAAGGAAGAAAACGAGCGCACAGTCCTTGTGGGCCTTGTCACTCAGAAGCAGAGCGAAGCGAAGGTGAACGAATATCTTGACGAACTTGAGTTTCTCGCCAAGACAGCAGGAGCAGAGCCGGAGAAACGCTTCATACAGAAACTCGACTACCCTAACCCGCGCACATATGTCGGGACCGGCAAACTCGAGGAGATACGTCAGTATGTGGAAGAGCATGAGATAGGTCTTGTGATCTTCGACGACGACCTGTCGTCGAAGCAGGTGCTCAACATAGAGAAGGAACTCAAAGTAAAGATACTCGACCGCACAAGCCTCATCCTCGATATATTCGCTAAGCGGGCACAGACCGCTACGGCTCGCACCCAGGTGGAACTTGCGCAATATCAGTATCTTCTTCCACGCCTGACACGAATGTGGACCCACCTCGAACGTCAGCGGGGCGGTATCGGCATGCGAGGACCGGGCGAGACCCAGATAGAGACCGACCGCCGAATCATCCTCGACAAAATCTCACGGCTTAAGGAAGAGCTCAAGGACATAGACAAGCAGAAGAGCATTCAGCGTAAGAACCGCGGCAATATGACCCGTGTAGCTCTTGTAGGATACACCAACGTCGGGAAGTCAACGATAATGAACCTTCTCAGCAAGAGTGATGTATTCGCAGAAAATAAACTCTTTGCTACACTCGACACGACTGTGAGGAAAGTCACTATCGACAACCTTCCCTTCCTGCTGTCAGACACTGTGGGATTCATCCGTAAGCTTCCCACCCATCTCGTCAACTCATTCAAGTCGACGCTCGACGAGGTGCGCGAGGCTGACCTGCTAATGCATGTAGTCGACGTAAGCCATCCTAATTTCGAGGAGCAGATCGAGGTGGTAGACAAGACACTCAGTGATGTCTGCGGCGCAGCCCAGAAACCACAGATACTCGTCTTCAACAAGATCGACGCATTCAAGTATACACCTAAGGATCCGGACGACCTCACTCCCGCCACGCGCGAGAACATGAGCCTCGAGGACTTCAAGAAAACCTGGATGGCGAAAATGAACAACAACTGCGTCTTCATCTCAGCCAAAGACAAAACAAATATCGACCAGCTTAAGGAGCTGCTTTACGAGAAGGCAAAGGAAATACATGTGGAGAGATTTCCATACAACGATTTCCTTTTCCAGAAGTATGATGAGGACATGGGCAATGATTAAAGATTAAATATTAATTATTAATGATTAAGGATTTAATTATTAATGATTAATGATTAATTAAGGTTTATTTCTCAGGATTATGGATTGTGCATTGTGAATTAATGGACAAGGGTGTGTGGATATGAAAGAGAGCGAAATTGAAATTCTGGAACGTCAGGGCTGCTTCAGTTCTGACTGGAGCAAGGTGGAGATAGCTGATGGAACGGACCTTAGCAAAATCCGCAACGTCTATTTCAGCGGACCGGTAAAAGTTGGCAAGGATGCTGTCATCATCAACGTACCCGGAGGACTTTCCAACGTCCGTATCGGCGATGGAGCGCGAATAGTCAACGTAGCAAGAATCGAGAACACAGCGACACCCGCTTTCGGGTTAGGCATCGATGTCGCTGTGCTGGACGAGACGGGAACCCGACCGGTAAGAATCTATCCGGGCATTTCCGCACAAATAGCCGCCATCGCTGCCAGGATGCCTGAATATGCCCGGGAGAAGTTGATTCCGATGACGGACCGGCACATCTCAGAGATTGCGGGAAACCTTAAGGATATGCCTGAGATAGGCGCCAATGCCGAAATACGCGACTGCGGCCCTATCATAGACGTACGCGTATGGCCGGGAGTGAAGATTGAAGGGGCAGCCCGCCTGAAGAACGGCAGCATCGTCAATAACGCGTGGCGTGATGGATTAAGTGTTAAGAGTCAAGAGTTAAGTGTTAAGGATGAAGGGGTAAAGGTAAAAGAAGGGATCGCTTATGTAGGGCATGGAGTGGATGCTGAGAACTTCATAATAGAAGACGGCATGGTCAGCGGAGGAAGCCTCATACGCGACACTTATGTGGGGCAAGGAAGTGTACTCGACAAGGGTTTCACCTCGCATGACTCGCTCTTCTTCGCCAACTGTTCGATGGAGAACGGTGAAGCC
This sequence comes from Muribaculaceae bacterium, assembly GCA_029061225.1. Lineage (GTDB taxonomy): Bacteria > Bacteroidota > Bacteroidia > Bacteroidales > Muribaculaceae > Lepagella. The sequence goes on along the minus strand of JAIDSM010000173.1, from coordinate 17,221 downwards.
TGCGCAGTTCTTGCCGGACCCTACACCGTCAGCATGCACAAGAGCTCTCTTCTTATCGGATGCCAGACTGCCTTCATGAACGCCGGCTCCGGAACAAACATGAGCAACCATATGTATAAGCTCGGGCCTGTGCATTGGGGAGTGTTGGAGAGAGGTGTGAAGACCTCATCCAACTCCTATCTTATGCATGGATCCCGTATAGGGGCATTCTCCCTCGTCATGGGTGAGCATAAGACACATCCGGATACTTCGGAATTTCCGTTCTCCTATCTTTTCGGAGACAAGGACGGCTCCACTATCGTGGTGCCCGGAGCCATGCTAAAAAGCTTTGGGCTGAAGCGCGACGGCGAGAAATGGCCGAAACGAGACCGAAGACTCGGACACGGGATAAAGCTCAACGACCGAATGACGTACAGCATTCTGAATCCATACACTACCGATATGATCCTTAGAGGAATCGAGACGATAAAAAGCTTAAAGGCCGATCAAGCGGAAGAGGATGGGTTCATAAACTACAAAGGTCTGAAGATAAAACCGACTTCATTGGAAAAGGGACTCAGACTATATCAGCTTGCACTATGCAAATATATACGTTCGATTGACAACAAGGAGATTTCCGAACCATCAAAACGGGGCGCAGACTCTAATGAAGGATGGATTGATCTTTTAGGATACGTGATTTCCGAGTCCGGATTCAATGCAGCGCTGAATGCAGGCAGCGTTGAGGAAATGGAGGCGGCCCTCGACAATTCAGCTTTAGGACGCGGAAAGGACTTACGACTTGAGCTTCCGCTGACAGAAATCGAGAAAGGGGCCTTGGAATTTGATGCTATGGTAGAGAATGACAGGACTGCCAGCGTCGATCAGATTACCCGGGAAAACGACATGCTGTCGCTGTCTTAGTCACCCAAGACATACACTGAACGACCGGCGTGATTCGCCCCCGCCTCATATAGCGACAGATCATGGTTTCACGCCACTCTTAAGATAACCTTTTTCAATCGACTTGACTATAAGGTCGGCAACGTTTACTGCTCCGACTTTCGCAAAGAGCGACTTACGGTGGGCCTCTATAGTGTTTTCAGAGACAAACATTGCGGCTGCGATCTCGCGTGAGGTCTTGCCCTTGGCAATCTGATATAGCACCTCAAGTTCCCTTTCAGATGGATGCTGAGTATTGTCGGAGGCGTATTCAAGAGATCGCAGGGCCGCTTCGCTGTAATATTTATTCCCCTCCATTATGGCATTGATCGCCTCCACGATATCATTACCGTCGCCGCTTTTGTAAATGATACCGTCTACATCGCGCGCAAGAAGCTTACGAAGAGTCCAGATCTCGTCGTGCACCGTGCTCACTATCACTTTAGCCTCCTTACACCTCGCCCTTATCATTTCCATCAGCACGAAACCGTCGATACCAGGCAGTTCAAGATCAACTATATAGAAATCAAAACGCTCACCGGCATCCAGACTTTCGACAAGTTCCATCGCGGTGGCATACTTATTGACTTGAGTCACACCATGGCTTTTCAGTATGGCATTCAGACCTTCACGTATGAGGTCGTGATCATCGACTACTGCTATTTTCATCTGTGACAGATTTGAATTCTGAAGCATTGCTGATAGGTATATGAAGCGGTATTTTGCAACTGCAAAGTTACTTCAACATACAATGCCAAACAATTACGGAAATCCGTGATTTTTATATCAAAGCCTATTTATTCCTATTTTCAATTTTAAGTTTCAGGCTGACAGTCGTGCCTTCTGGCCGTTCGCCGTCAGCATCTTCCGAGGCATTACGGTCGATCCGTATGCTGCCGTCGATTGATTCAGCTCTCTTCCTTATAGATTCAAGGCCGAAGCCTTTATCGCGTGTAATCACAAAAAGACCGTTGTCCGCAACCTTAAGGTTCAGTTCATTTCCGGACAGTGTCATTTCGACATTTATCTCGCTGCAGCCGGAATGCTTAATGGCATTGCCTATAGCCTCCTGCGCTATACGATAGACCTCAAGGGCTACGGCATCCGGAATATCCGTCCATTCTCCACCCTCTGCCGAGGCCACATAAGATATCGCTATCTTTCCCTTCAGAGTATCCGCCTGTTTTCCGACCATATAGCGCATCACTTCGTCGAGCGAAGCATAAGAGAATTCCGGAGGCATAAGCTCGTGAGAGATGCGACGCACCGATTCCCGGCAATTATCAAGTAGTCTGGCGGTATTTTCCTGCACCTTTGCCTCGTTGATGCTCATCCGGATGGCGAGCAGATCATTGCATACCCCGTCATGCAGCTCGCGTGCCATACGCTTCCGCTCATTCTCAAGACCTTCCACATACTGCTGAGTAAGCTGCCGGCCTATGTCGGCCTTCAACGCGATGAATTCGAAGTCTTTCCGCATCCTGCTACGACGTTGCCTGCCGGCATAGACCACAAATGCTATGACTCCCGTCAAAAGAAGACCGATGGCGGCAAAAAGCCACATCAGTGTCGTAGCCCTCCGAGATTCACTTTGGGAAAGGGCGAGTTCCTTCTCCTGAGTCTCATATTTGATCTCAAGTTCCTTTATATCCTTGGCCCTCTCCTCAGAGAATCTCTCCTTCTCAAGCTCGGAGACTTTGGAGGCAAACCCGAGGGCCTCTTCATAACGGCCGGACTGCTTTGCAATCTCAAGAAGATTCTTATATACCTCTACCTTATCCAGTATCAGGTCATTGTATCCTTCTGCAGAGTCAAGCATCCTGATCGTCTCAAGCAATATATTTTTTGCCTTTGCATAATCGCCTAATTTCATCCACATCTCAGCTCGCAGAGAGGCAGCCGACACCATAGCCTCGATTCTACCCGCGCCTTTGCCGGAAAGATCTACCGACAAAGCTTTATCAAGATAGTATTCAATGCTGTCCACATCCACAGGATCCGTAATGTCAAGAAGCAATACCGCTCTATTATAATAGTTCCAAGTAGGATTGATGCTTGTGTGCTTCCAATAGTCATAGTTGCCATCTACAAGACTGACGGACGCAAGAGACACCCGATTTAACGTATCGATCACACCTTTACGGTCAATTTTTGAATCTGTGTTAAGCAATGTGCCGTAATATGCCTCCTGGACAGAGTAAAGGTTATACAGTACGAACGCACGGTTCTCTTCCGATGCCTTTTTAGAGAACTCCTCAAGATTGCGTATCACCTTTCTCATTCCGGCGAGATCCATGACATTAAGGTAAGTGACCGCTTGAGTATAATAACATCTTGTGATTCTCTCCTCCGCTTCCGTACCTGATTTTCCATAGGCCTTTATGGCCTCTTCCGACAGCCTGAAGCCATCAGCCTGACTGCCGAAGCGGGTCTCGGCGTTGGCAAGATGCTCCAGGATCCGGCCTTCACGGTAATAGTCTGAGGCAGCCCTTGCGTAGTCCAACCCCTTTTGAAACGCAATTCTTGTGTCGGATATGCGTGTCGGTCCCAGACGATTGCACATCATACCTAACTCGTCATATATTCGAGCCATAAGTCGGTCATCAAACTGCTTTTTTGCCGCGTACGGCAAGATTTTACCTCTGATGACCTTCTCACATTCGGCATAATGTGTTGAATCCTGCCTGTCTCCGGTATGATTGAACAGGAATGTGAACACACTGTCAACTTTCTCTTCCGGCGAGAGCCGAAGGCCCATTATATCCTTCACATTTGATTCATATTTGCCGACGGCGAAGGAATCAGCATAGAAAAAGAGGAAGCACAGGCCCAGTAAGACTCTGATGATTCCGGAGAATATACCTGTTTGCAACATGGAGAAAGATTTTGGATACATTATGGCGTATTTTTAAGTTGTAGACTGCAAATATATGAATTATTCTCGAGCTATACAAGAAAAACCACAGGAAATTGAAATTCAAGAATAATCTAACCTATGTACGATATACATACACAAATTTAAGCCACCGGGACAATGGTTCCCGATGGCTTCTTGGTGAGAGTGAGTTTGGTTTATTTGATGAGGATCTTGGAAATTGATCCGTCCTTATGTTTTGCGATATATATACCCGGAGCAGACGGTTTTTCAATCCTGACACCGTCAAGATCGTAGTATCCGCAGACTGGAGATGCTTCACCGGCTTCGATTGTCTCCACACCATCGGGGTCATATACATTTACTATGCATTCCGCCTTGAAAGTATTGTCAAAAGCTATCGTTGCCGTTACGGTAGCCTGTCCGTAATTGACACCTGTGACATCTCCCCGTTCATTGACAGTTGCAACAGACGGATCGGAAGTCGACCATATCAAGCCCATCTCGCTGCACTCTGCCGGAGAGATTCGAGGCAAGAGATAATCCGATTCGCCTGGTGTCAGCGCCAAAACGCTCTTGTCGAAAACTATGGATTCCAGCTTATATGGCTTTACGTCGTTGCGGGGCATCATGGCCTTGTAGTCCGATTCTGACTCCGCGGGGACATACACCGTGGCAGTCCGATAAATCGCATCCGTCCCCAGTGAGGGAGCTTCCGGGCTATGAAAATAAACAGTAGTAAGTTTATAGCAATCACCGAATGCACGGTCTCCTATTTCAGCAAGGTCTGATGGGAAGTCGACACAATATAAGTTTCTGTTATAATAGAAAGCTCCAGTGCCTATGGAAAGTGACGAAGATGCCCGTGTGGATTCCCGAGGTTCAAACACAAGGGTATTGCAGCTTGCATTACTGAAAAACGATTCCGGTATGTTGACCACATTCCGTCCTATTACGATGGAATCCAGCTCAACGTTGGGCATCAGCATATAGTCCCATTTGTAGGACTCAGGCTTTTTTACATCAGGAACATCAAACCGCAACGTCGTCAGACCGGCAGCTCCTGCCAATGCTTCAGGCCCGATGCTTTCGACCGACGCGCCAAGCGAAATTGACCTTGCACCTGATATGCCATTGAGAGCTTTTTCACCGAGCGACTTAAGATTCGGGAAGTCAAGATCTGTTCCTTCAGGAAATGCAAGGTGCTCCATGCCATATGTTCCAATAGACGTGACACGGTCGATAGAACCCCTGACAAGGGTGTTTTTACCATATATTCCGGAAAGCCCAAGATCTCCAATCTCAAGAGGAACATCGGAATCTTCAAACTCTATACGTGCAAGATTATAATTCCAAGCAAATATTCCAGGAGGAATCTTCTCGACTTCCTTTCCAATAATTATCTTCTCTACATTGCTACCAAACAGCCCCGGCACCGAGTATTGCCCACGTCCATCATCGTAATATCCGCCGGCTTCCACATTACAGCAATTGAATCGCACCGTGGACAAAGACTTGCAGCCCCAAAAAGAATTACGTCCTATGTATTCCAAACCCTCGGGTAGCATGATTGAAGGAATTGGCATTTCTCCAAAAGTATAAGAAAAGCCATTCCAGCCGCTGTCTTCTATGCGTTTCAAACCCTCGGGAAGGGTCAGGGATGTAAGACCTGCGGAAAAGAACGCTCCCGAACCGATGACTTCGAGCGATTCGGGAAGTGTGATCGATGTCAACTTGCCTGCTCCGTGGAAGCAGTTATCGCCGATTATCACAAGCCCTGAGCCTAAATCAGCATTCTCGATATTATCGAAACCTTGTGCAGCATAAAATGATTTGCAGGAGTTGGGGAGTGAGAAGCTCTTCACGTTAGAAAAGTCAACATTTGCGGCGATGGAGGTGGTGCCCTCCCTGAAACTTACAGATTCGGGCCGACCTACGAGTTTATAAGCCACATTGCCGAGATACACTACGTTTTCGACAGCTGTTCCGGAGAGCGAACCGTCCCATGGAGTGTTGCGGAAAGCGTCCACTCCAATATATGCGACGGAAGACGGTACGTTCACTTTCTGCAGATTTGTATTCATAAACGAGGACTCACCTATGCTTTCAAGACCTTCCGGAAGAACCAGTTCCGTCAAAGAGGAATACTTCTTCAACTCCGCCCATTCAAGATAAAACGCCCTGTCTTCGATAGTTCTGAGGCTTGAGGAAAACTTGAGTTCATTCAAAGGGCAATCGAGAAAGGCACTGTATCCTATAGAAACCGCCTTTCCAAGATCCAACGACCGGAGATTATTGTCGCCCATAAAAGCGGCCTTACCGATTTCCCTGACATTCTCCAAATTGATAGCGGCAAGATTTTTGCATGAGTTGAAAGCCCCGCTTCCAACAGTCGTCACCGATTCAGGTAGATACACGGATGTAAGTGGAGTCCATTCAAAAGCTTCGTCTCCAATTTCCATGACTCCGGATGGAATATCAATATCCGTCAGCTGAGTCTGCCTGAAAGCCATGTCGCCGATACGGTCGATATTTCCCGGCAATACAACTTCCTTAAGATTAAATGCACGCATACACAAATAATCGCCAACGCATGAGACTGATGAAGGGAGTGTCACTTTCTCAAAACCTGTATCAGCGAGCAGCCCGGCCATATCAGTGCCATAGATATAATATGTCAGCACAGGCATTCCGAGGCCTCCAACACTCGACTTCGTTTCAATTCTGGAGTTTTGGGAATAATAACAAACTGCAAATTCGCCTCCTCCCGCTTCCGAATAAATTGAGAATCGTCGATAAGGTTCAGTCTCAGACTCGACAAGTTTAATGCCGGATATATCGAGATGCTTCACCTGCGTTATCTTCCCTGTGTTTCCTGTCAGATACTCAACGTCGGCGGCGTTAAGCGTACCTACGACCGACAGGGTTGATACATCCTCCTCAGTGTCGATCATAAGTTCCCTGAATGTTCCGGGTTCCGTGACATTGATCTCAAAAGCCGAAACGTCTATCGAAACAGAGGATAAGAGCAATGTACCGATTAGTAAAGTTTTTCTCATGTAAATATATATTTAAGTTTCCATTTACAAAATTACATGTTGAATCCTTTCTTGTCAATTACTGATTTCCGTAGTTTTATCGAAAATAGTGCTGTTTATAGAAAACGGACGCACGAACCGTGCGTCCCTACAAAAGGCCGGGAATATTGTTCTGCAACACCCCCACGTAAATATTAACTAATGCCGATCATTCGAAGCGGACGGCCTTTCCTTTCAGTTCGGAGTAGCCGTTGATACCCTTAGGGTTATAGATGAAGACACAGGCATAAGCGCTATCTCCGAAGATAAGGTTGCCCTGTCCATCGGGTGCGATGACGTTATCGCCACCCGAAAAGAAAAGCTCTGTTCCCCACTGGTTTTTCACGCCTGTATTGACCTTCTCTTCCATCCTGAAAGGGTCTTCGATAGATTTTCCGCCAAACCCTATTCCTCCGAAATTGGTAGTCACCACAAAGTTACCCTCATCGTCGCGGGTCATGAAAAGGGCATAGTTGGAATCCGTCTGGAAGCTCGGACTTACTTTCTGCACCCCTACACCCGGCTGAGGCACTGTCGGAGTGACACCCATACCTTGATCCATGCAATAATAGACATTATCTGAGTCCGAATCAATATATAGACTACGTACTGATGTGCCAACCCTGCTTACCTGATAGGAATTTCCGTCGAGAGGAGCATAATAGGCTTCAGGAGAAGTCATATAAACACCTCCAAGATTATTGACAGCTACACCACGTCCCGGCACAGAGACTATATGCCCCTCCTCTATATCTATGAGAGCTTCGCCGCATACGAGGTAACGCCCGTTTTGGCTTGCATACATATCCAATGGCGCATACCAGTCTTCAGGTGTAAATCCAAATAATGGCCCTTCAGACGCTCCGGTGGCGGCATCATACCTGAATATACCTTCCCGATCTACATAATAATAGCATTTGTCTGCTGCCACGGCTACACTGGAAACTTCATGTCCGGCCTCTATCGACTTAAGTTTTCCTGTCGTCTTATCGATCGCCACCATTCGCTTGGTATATCTCATCGCGACATAGACATTTTTGGAGTCAACAGCGATCTGCTTTACATCCTCTCCCCCGTTGAAGTTGATAACTGCGCCAATCGCCTTGGTGGCTGCCGGTTTGGATGCGGCGGTCTTTGCGGGTTGACGCCCCGTTGCTCTTTTGGCCTTTGTCTGGCCGTAAACCGATCCGGCAGCCAAAAACAATGCCATTGTAAGAATAATCTTAATCTTCATATCATATAGAATTTATTTGATGTTTTTTTCACATTTCAATGCAAAATTAAGTTTTTTATTTTGATATATCAATCACGGAAACCCGTGATTTTTCTTCATTTGTATTAAAGGTGAGAGGATTGTCCATCATTTTTCCCAGAAAATGAATTGGATATCTGGAAATAAGGTTGTAACTTTGCACTTACAAACCTATTTTATCATGAAATCGACATTTATCTCTGTCTTATTCGGCGCGGCAATGCTTATGGGAGCAACTCCGGCAACGGCCTTTGACTTTTCTAAAGACAATATACCCGACATAAAATGGGATGCCCAGAGCCTCATCATCGACGGCGAGAGGGTCACTCCCGTAATGGGCGAGATTCACTACAGCCGTCTGCCCGAAGACGAATGGAGATCATCCGTCAGGAAAATGAAAGACGGCGGAGTGACCGTCATAGCCACATACGTATTCTGGAACCATATCGAGCAGAACGAAGGGAAATTCGACTGGAGCGGACAGAGAAACCTGCGGAAATTCCTTGAGGTATGCAAGGAAGAGGGAATGCCGGTAGTGCTTCGTGTAGGACCTTTCTGCCACGGAGAAGCCAGAAACGGCGGCATCCCTGACTGGATTTTCGACAACGGAATAAAGTCACGCTCAGAAGATCCGGCTTTTCTTGATGCCGTAGAAAACCTTTACCGTCAGATATTCACCCAGGTGCAAGGCCTGCAGTGGAAAGACGGCGGTCCGGTAATGGCATGCCAGTTTGACAACGAATACCGAGGCCACGGCTCCTACCTAATGAGGCTCAAGGGAATCGCTGAGGAAATAGGTTTCGACCTCCCCTTCTATACCCGTACCGGCTGGCCAGAACTGAAGACACCGGTACCCTACGGAGAGATGATTCCACTCTACGGCGACTATGCGGATGGTTTTTGGGAACGGTCAATTGAGCCGACGGCCGGTAACTATTACAAGGCTTTCAACTTCAAGCCCTTCAGGAGCAGCACAGCCATAGCATCGGAGCAGTTGAAAGACCAGAAAGAGAAACTGACCGAGGGTGACGAATTATATCCATATTTTACATGCGAATTGGGAGGCGGAATGATGGGAGCATACCACCGACGCCCTTGGATCTATCCGGAAGACGCATACTCGCTCGCGGTAGTCAAACTCGGAAGCGGAAGCAACCTGCTCGGCTACTATATGTATCACGGAGGTACAAATCCGGAGAGCGACATATACCTCAACGAAACTCAGCGCACAAAAGCCACCAACTACAACGACCTTCCCGTAAAGAACTACGATTTCCAGGCACCGCTCGGAGAGTTCGGCCAGACATATCCACATTACTATACGCTGCGTAAACTTCATCTCTTCATGCAGGACTATGGCGACGTGCTCGCTCCATTGGAGGCATCCTTCCCTGCTCCGCAGGATCTGAAAAAAGGAGAGGATTCGGGGTTAAGGTACTCCTATCGCACCGACGGCGACAGAGGATTCGTCTTCGTCAACAACTATGAGCGCCTCCAGAACCTATCAGCAAAGAAGAATATTCAGTTTGACGTATGCGGTGTGAAATTCCCATCAAAACCCATGACTATTCCGGCGGGCACAATCTGCATCTTCCCTGTCAATATCGATGGTATCCGATACGCTACCGCCCAGCTTATCGCAAAGCGTGACGGAAAGATATACCTCGAGCAGATACCGGGGATACCGACAGAAATATCATTAGGTAAGAAGGTTATGAAGAATGTGAAGGCTCTCGGTCCCGACAGACCGGTAGCAGACAACATATACCTGCTTACGTCTGAACAAGCATCCCGACTCTTCCTTCCGGAACAAAAAACGACCAACCTCCCATCCTCTACTCCAAAGATAGGAAAGACAGCCGAAGCAGGGCAGCCTCGCCAGATAACAATAGGGGTAAACAAGGCAGCCGAAGAGCCATCGGATGAGGATTTCGAAAACGCTGCAGTGTATACGATCAGTAATCTTCCGAAAGCAGATGAACGGGAAAACGTACTGCTCAAAATAGACTACAGGGGGGACGTGGCCCGTCTTTATTGCGACGGAAAACTCATGGCAGACAACTTCTACAACGGCCGCCCGATGCTTTTCGGTCTCTGGCGGTTGCCCGAAGGAGCTGAGAAACTCGAACTCCGTATACTACCGCTTCAGGAAAACATGCCCGTGTATTTCCCTCAAGAGGCTGACACTACTCCGGGGGAGGAAGTCAGCAGTATTTCCCTGATAAGCAAGTGACATCCTTGTAGGACGCACGGCTCGTGCGTCCTCCCGATACGGCATTCATAAGGCACGCGGACGCACGGCTCGTGCGTCCCTACCTGATCAATTGAATATAAATTCTTTATTTATGAAAAAGACAATCCTTTCAATAGCGATTCTGTCGTCGATAACAGCGTTTGGAGCGGCTGATAATAAAATTGACCTCTCCGGCTCGTGGCAGTTCGGATATGGCGACACGCCTGTCTACAATGATGTGATAAACCTTCCGGGCTCAATGCTCACAAACGGTAAGGGTCGCGACGTCGACACAGATACGAAATGGACAGGCTCGCTCTATGACATGTCTTACTACTACAGCGACCTCTACGCGCCCTACCGCGAGAAGGGCAATATAAAGTTTCCTTTCTTCCTTACCCCTGACAAGGAATACGTAGGCAACGCCTACTATTCAAAGAATGTCAATGTTCCGGCTGACTGGAAAGGGAAACGTGTGATTCTCCATCTCGAACGTCCGCATATCGAGACTACAGTGACGGTCAACGGCAAGGAGATTGGCCATCAGATGTCGCTGTCGACACCTCACGAGTTTGACGTGACGGAATTTATCGTTCCCGGCGCCGACAATAAGATCGAGATAAAGATTTACAACGGAATCGAGAATGTCTGCGTAGGTCAGGACTCACATAGCGTGACCGACCAGACACAAGGCAACTGGAACGGCATCGCCGGAGACCTCTATCTTAAAGCTACTCCGAAAGACGCCTATATCAAGAATGTCCGTGTATATCCGGACGTTGCATCCCGCAAAGCCGAAATCAAGGTGATAAAGGGAGGCAATGCCAAGAAGATAAAGAAAGTTTCGGCGCGTGTGGCGTCAGACGACGGAGCAGACGTATACAATCTCAGGGAATGGCGACTCGACGGCGATACGCTGACATTCACAGTAGACCTCGGCGACCGGATGAAGACCTGGGATGAGTTTTCCACACCGCTCTACAACGTGACGGTCAATATTGGCGACGACACTGCCGAGACACAGTTCGGCATGCGAGACATATCCGTATCCGGCAGAGACATCATGATCAACGGACGACCGATGTATGTACGCGGTACGGTGGAAAACTGCTGTTTTCCGCTTACCGGCTTCGCTCCTACCGACGAGGAGTCGTGGGCTAAGGTCTTCGAAAAATGTAAGGAATACGGCATCAATATGATGCGTTTCCACAGCTACTGTCCGCCGGAAGCTGCTTTCGCGGCAGCTGACAAGGCCGGAGTATATCTGCAGCCCGAAGGTCCGTCGTGGCCCAACCATGGCGTTAAGCTGCGCAGCGGAATGGCTATCGACCAATACCTTATCGACGAGGGAAAAGCGATCATCGACGCCTACGGCAACCATCCCTCGTTCGTGATGTTTGCCGCCGGCAATGAACCTGCGGGCAACTGGGTGCCATATACCGACATGTGGGTAGCGACAATGAAAGACTATGACCCGACGAAGATCTACTGCGGGGCTTCGGTAGGAGGCGGATGGGCCTGGGACGGCGGGAGCGAGTACCACGTCAAGGGTGGCGGACGCGGCCTTGAATGGAAAAACCACATGCCTTCCAGCGATGATGACTATCTGAACGACATACGCACTCCCCGCAACTTCAAACCGACCGACTCTCTCCCGGAAAACAATGCCCCCATACTTGCCCACGAGCAGGGACAGTGGTGTGCCTTCCCCGACCTGACGGAAACATCGCAGTACACCGGTCCGTATAAGGCGAAGAACTTCGAGATATTCAGTGATTTGCTTGAAAAAAACGGGATGAAGGGAATGGACAGGAAGTTTCTCATGTCGAGCGGAAAGCTTCAGACTCTCTGCTACAAATACGAAATCGAGCGCAACCTGCGCACTCCCGACTACACCGGATTCCAACTCCTCGCCCTCAACGACTACAGCGGTCAGGGCACAGCCCTTGAGGGAGTCCTGAATGTATTCTGGAAAGAGAAAGGATACACCGACGGAGAACAGTGGAGGGAGTTCTGCAGCCCGGTTGTTCCTCTCGCCCGGTTCCCGAAGTTCGTGTTCACAGATAAGGAATCGGCAAGCGTACCGGTTGAGGTAATGAACGCGACTTCAGGAAACCTCGGACAGTCGAAAGTGTCGTATAAAGTCACTGACTCCAAGGGAAACAACGTAGCACAAGGCATCTTAGGATATCATGACTTTCCCATTGGAAAGAACCACAAGGCAGGAGAAGTGAAGCTTCCGATAGCTCAGGTGGTCAATCCGGAGAAATATACGTTGACGGTTAATGTGGGCGATCAGGGGCGCAACAGCTGGGAATACTGGGTATACCCGGATGAGGCGGTGCTTGACGTACCCAAAAACGTATTCGTCACCGACACTCTGGACGCGACTGCCCTTGAGATTCTGGACAAGGGAGGTAACGTTTTGCTTACGGCAGCCGGGAAGGTGACTCTCGGTAAGGATGTGGTGCAGAACTATATGCCGGTGTTCTGGAACACAAGCTGGTTTAAGATGCGTCCTCCCCATACTACGGGAGCATACATAGACACTGAGCATCCGCTCTTCGCGCATGGATTCCCGACCGATGACTGGAGCAACCTCAACTGGTGGGAGCTTCTCAACAAGACGCAGGTGATGAATCTCCTTGAGCTTCCTGCCGACTATCAGTCGCCGATACAGCCGATAGACACATGGCATCTGAGCCGCAAGCTCGGCATGGTGGTGGAAGCCAATGTCTTGAACGGGAAACTCTTCATGACTACAATGGATCTTGACAAAGACCTTGATAAGCGAGTGGTAGCGAAGCGTATGCGCAACGCGATTCTGGAATATATGGCGAGCGAGGACTTCAAACCGGCCATTAAGCTTGCTCCCGAGACCGTCACTGATTTCTTCACGAAGGAGACCGCACCCGTAGAGATGTATACCAACGAGACTCCCGACGAGCTGAAGCCTAAACTCAAATAAGTTTGAACCTTCTCATGGCCTTAAGCGTTGAATAATCAAAACAATATTCACACTAAAAAAACACACCACTATGGACATCCAGGCAATCATCTCCCAACTGAAAGACAAATTCGGCGATAACTTCGACATCGCAAAGGTTACTGACGCCCTGAAAGGCATTGACCTCAAGAACCTCAATTTCACCGAAATCGTCTCCAAGCTTCACGCTGACGGCCTACTCAAAAACGTAAACCTCGACAGCCTGAAGGGCAATGTGCTCGACGGCCTTAAGGAAAAAGCCGGCGGCATGCTCGGCGGCATCTTCGGCAAGTAACAATTGAAATTACCTTTCAAGAATAACAAACGCCTCCCATCATTCCGGGAGGCGTTTGCATATTTACCGGTATGTACACTCACACTTCTTCAGTCTTAAAGGACTTGCCGACCTGTCTGGCACCTCGCACGATAAGAGGTTTACGGCGAGGCGATTCTTTCCATTTCAGGAGTTCGGCGTCTATGTTTCTTGCAAGATATGACATGATTGATTGACTAATTTGGATTGCAAAGATAAACAATGATTTAAGAAAATCCAAAGGAATAAACCTTAAAATTCAGACAAAATCCAAAGGAATAACACCTCGAATTCGTATAAAATCCAAAGGAATCGAGGCAGACAACTGGTACAAACAAGGACACTGTGCTGCGATTTCCATACTTGGCACGTTTTCACTTCCGTACTTGGCGCAAAACTATATCGTATAAGTTTCTATAAGATCAGATAATAAGGTAAGCGATCCGATTGATGAACATAACGAATCTACCAGATCATGATTTAACATTTTTTAAACTCGGTATAAATTTAGTCGCAAATGCGACCATTTTTATACCGCAAAGGTAATATATTTTTAAATACTATCCAAATAGGCAATGGTGAATTTATAAAATAAAGTATTTATCCTTAAATAAGACTTGAAATATCGCTCCTAATCCAAATTTTGAAGATAAAAACTTTGTAAATCCGAAAAAAGTTTATAACTTTGCGGATGCAGACCGACTCTCAGAAGCCCCGGTCCGGGGCCGATGCGGGTGGGAATCTGTAGCGGCGCACGTCAAGTGCGCTCTTAACTACATATTATAAAAGCGTTTATCTGACGCTCTTTCTTGACCACTTGAAACCTGGAAAATTTCAATCACCGTCAGGAATGAGACAACGGTAGATGCCTATAAGGAGTGTATACCCACTGCAATGGCGGCGCGTGAGCGTCACGCCCTTGTGTTGATATACATATTCCGCGTGAGGCTTCTGCGTTGTCCGTTCTACGGTGATAGGCAGTTTCCAGGGCCTCAAGTGGTGGGACGGACAACAGGTATCGGCTCTCACGCTTTTTTGTTTATTGGGTCAAACCTGAGATGCCATAGATCCAAAAAAATTTCACATCATGAAGAAATTTTTGTTTGCAAGTGTTGCTTGTCTCGCTTTGCTGTGCACAAGCTGTGGAGTTTCTCGTCAAGCTACCGCCAACTCTAATCTTACTCAGACAGAAGTAGTGCTCGCTAAGAAGAACTACAAAGTCATCGGTCAAGTATCAGGTGAGTCAAGCCAAAACTATTGGTTCGGCATAGGCGGTCTTTCAAAGAAATCGCTTGGAGAATCAGCTATGTCTGACATGTACAAGAACGCCAAATTAACGGGTTCTCAAGCTATCATCAACGTAAATGTAAGCTACAAGAATAAGTTCATCTTAGTTTACACCGGGGCCAAGGCAATCGCTACCGGCACTGTCATTGAATTCACTGAATAAATTCACCCATAACACTAAAATAAAAGAACTGCTTAGGATTTCATTGATTTTCTACTTTCTAAATCATATTAAGTTTTTCTTTTATTAATACCAAACCCCAAAGGCTATCGGATGGTAGTCTTTGTGGTCATGAAGCGCCTCTCCGAGGCTACTGAGGCTCAATCTCTTACCCCAGGCTTGAAGCCTGGGGTTTTGCCATAATAACAGCTCTCCGAGCTGATATGCCTGTTTCCTAAATCAGGACATAAAACTGACTACTCTACTTATTTGCCACAATTCATAAGTATTTTTATGCCACAAGCCGTATTTAGCATAACATCAATCTTTTAGGCATTTTCACTTCCGCACTTGGCGCATTTTCGCTTCCATACTTGGCGCGTTTTCACTTCCACACTTGGCGCGTTTTCACTTCCATACTTGGCGCGTTTTCACTTCCACACTTGGCTTATATCATGCATCCTACGGAAGTGCCATTCCTTCATTCAAATAAGGTTCCAAAATCTGATTGAGTGCTCCTATGAGATAGAAAGGTATATTAAGGAGAAGAAAACTGTTGCCAGCCGGAGTGGTGACGGTATCGGAAGAATACGGACCCGACCATATACGCACCGCAAGACGACAGGGGGCCGAGTTCTGAGCCTTATGGCTTTGGTCTATGAATGAATGCAGCGAACGCAACTTGGAGTTCACTCCGGCTTTCACTTCAATTGGAATTAATGTGGACTGAATATTGCATACGAAATCCACTTCCGCTTCCGACCCTTTTGCATTTCTTACCCAGAAGGCTCTTATGGAGCCGTAAGTATCATTGAGGGTCAGCAGCTCCTGCCCTACTAACTGCTCGGCGAGATGACCTTTCCAAACATCCAGAATATCCTTTGCTCCAAACACTTCCCTTTGGTTTCCTGCCGCAAAATTCACCAAGCCGATATCAAGCCAGAGCAGTTTCGGAGCTTTCCGACTTTCAGTGATTATCGGCAGACAGGTATTGACGGTAGGATAGACAAGTTCGAGAAGCATGGCTTTTTCAAGAAGCCTGAAACTCTCTCCCATTTCTCTCGAGCCGTAATTGCTTCCCCCAAATCCGCTGAAAGTAATGGTTGATCCGGCCATACCCCATCCTTGTCTTAGGATAGCGCGTATACATTCCTTTTCTGATTTTGAAGTTGCATATTTCTCTGAATCGTCTCTATAGCCTTCAAGCAGACTCAGCAGGACACTCGATAGACCAACCACGTCATTTGTGGCAGCGTATCTGGCCACTACTTCAGGCATTCCGCCTATCAGTGCATAACGATTCAACAGAAGCATCAATCTGTCATGAAACGCATTTAAGGATGTCGGGTGAGACTTGATCCGTTCATAGAGCGAATTTTCTCCCACGGCGTTAAGAAATTCCAGAAAGGAACATGGATGCATCGCAAGATACTCCACTCTTCCTACCGGGAAAGATATACCGGAGGCAAGAAGCCTTTCAAGCAGCGAACCAGCAGCTATGACATAGACATCAGGACGCTCTTCATGGAAATACCGAAGTTTCTGTACTGCTGCGGGTGAGTTTTGGATCTCATCAATAAACACAAGCATCCTTCCTTCTTTTTTTTCCTTATTGCAGTATAGCAATAGGTCGGAAAGCAGATCAGATATGCTTTTTGAAACATCAAACAGCAGTGCGGCCTGCGGATTCTCAAGGTTGATGTAAAGATAGGTATCGAATTCCTTTGCAAATTCGTTGACAACAGTTGTCTTTCCTGTCTGACGCGCTCCCCTTATGACCAGTGGTTTTCTGAATGGGGACGCAGCCCATCGCTGTAATGATGCCTGTATCTGACGTTTGAACATAAGCTATCTCTCTGAAGTGTTAATCTACTTATAATAACGTAAAAAGATACTGCATTGTTACAATTCATAGGCATCTTCCATATTATTTTGTTACAGTTCATAGGCAACTTCCATACTTATATGTCACAATTCATAGGCATTTTACCATCTGATTTATCACAATTCATAGGCATACTTGCTTTAGGGGGCATCAAAATGTACTGCCCCACGAAAAGTAGACACAAAAAATTTTTATTGGTTAATTGAATTTTTAAAAGTGGACATATAATGAT
>JAIDSM010000172.1 GCA_029061225.1 Muribaculaceae bacterium | reverse complement strand
TAAGGGTTAAGGGTTAAGGGTTAAGGGTTAAGAGTTAAGGGTTAAGAGTTAAGGGTTAAGGGTTAAGAGTTAAGAGTTAAGGCGGTATATAAACTACATACCTAATTTGGCTTTCTCCTTCTCCTCGTAGACTTTGAGGAGTGCGATAGCTTTCTTGGTTTCGGCTGCGATGTCGTCGGCATCGGCCAGAGCCGAGCTCATTGCCACACCGTTGCAACCTGCTTCCATAAGAGGCGCTATGTCGTCGTAGCCGACTCCATATCCGGCCACACGCGGAAGTTCCATTTCCTTCTGCTCCATATATTGGCAAAGGTTTTTTACTCCGTCGATTCCGAGGGTCTTGAACGGCATTACCACATAGTCTACGTCAAGTCCGATGAGGCGGTCGATCTGCTGGGTGGAATCCACCTCCACGCCGATCACGGCGGCTGCTCCGAGTTGCATGCGTGCATGAGAAGGTGTGTCGCTGTCCTGGCTGAGTACGACTCCGCCTACGTTGGTCGACTTAGCGAGCTCCGTCTTATCCTTTATAAGGAGAAACGCCTGTTTCTCAAGGCATGCCGGCATTATTTTCTCTACGAGGCTTCTCACCTCGTCGTCGCTCATACCGGATGGGTCGATCGTAATCCAGTTGCCTCCGGCTCCGAGCACTTCTTTTATCTGGTCTTCGACGCTTCGCCTTGAGGCTGCGTCGGTCACAAACTGTAACATATTAAGTGTTAAGTATTAAGAGTTAAGGGTTAAGGGTTAAGGAATTAAGATCCGACGCGTGGGTCGGTGCTGAGGCCTTTGTCAGCTTCGGGAAGCGCCGATTCAATGGCTTCGCGGCATTCAGCCATGAGTTTCTTTGTGTTGAATCCTTTCTCTCCGGGCATGATCGGAGGGTGGATGGTAAGAGTGATGGTAGTGGGGCAGATGTTGTAGGAAAACCTCGGCATCGCCTTGAAGCTGCCGTCGATAGTGATAGGCACGACCGGCAGGCGGAACTCCGCCGCGAGCATGAAAGCACCGCGCTTGAAAGGAATCATCTTGCCGTCCCATGACCGGCTTCCTTCAGGGAAAATCACCATCGAGCGTCCTCCCTTGAGTTTCTGTTCGGCCTCTGCGATTGTGTGCCGAATGTTGGCGATGTTCTGGTCGTCGACATATACATGTCCGGCCTTTCTGCATGCCCATCCTACCATGAAGATGGATTCAAGCTCCTTCTTCATCATCCAGATGAAGTTGTGGTTGAGGTATCCGTAGACCGACCAGATATCGAAAGCACCCTGATGGTTGGCGGTGAAGACGTATGAGGTCTTCTTGTCGATGTTCTCACGCCCTACGACCCTCACCCTGACAAGAGCAATGGCGCAGCAGAAGCGGCTCCAATAGTGGGCCGGCCAGTAACCCCAGAATTCTGATTTCCCTAAGGCGCATCCCACGAGGGTTATCACGGCTGTGATGAACGTGGCTACGACGAATATCGGGGCGGCAATCACCCATTGGTAGATTCTATAAAGCGCTTTCATTAAGGTAGGTTTCTCTACTTATAACTCCCAACTTATAACTTACAACTTACAACTCACTACTTATATCAACTCATTCCTCACCTCCGGTAGGTGCGATCAGCTTATAGCCCTTGCCGTGGATGTTGATGATCTCGATGGAGGGATCTCCCTTCAGAAGCTTGCGTAGCTTTGTGATGTAGACGTCCATGGAGCGTGCGTTGAAGTAGTTGTCGTCTACCCAGATTGTCTTGAGCGCGTAGTTGCGCTCCAGTATGTCGTTGACGTGAGAGCAGAGCAGTGCGAGCAGCTCCGACTCCTTGGTGGTGAGTTTCTGGGTGGAGTCGGCCGATACGAGCACCTGCTTCTGGGTGTCGAAAGTAAACTTGCCGATACGGAACAGAGTCACCTCCCTGTCTTTCTTGCCCTTTACACGACGCAGGATAGCATCTATACGAACTACGAGTTCCTCCATCGAGAAAGGTTTGGTGATATAGTCGTCTGCGCCGATCTTGAATCCTTCCAGAATGTCGTCCTTGAGGTTCTTGGCGGTGAGGAAGATGATAGGCACCTCGCCGTTGACGTTACGTATCTCCTGGGCAAGAGTGAAACCATCTTTCTTAGGCATCATCACGTCAAGCACGCAGAGATCGTATTTACCTTTCAGGAAAGCCTTGTAGCCCTTTTCTCCGTCGGGGAAAAGGTCGGCGTTGAATCCTTTGGCCTGCAGGAATTCCCTCAGAAGCATTCCAAGGTTCTCGTCATCTTCGCAGAGCAGTATTTTGATTTTTTCTTCCATGGCTGTATGTTTTGTGTGTTTATGTTGGATTAAATGTTAATTATTTCTTCGCGTTGTGGTCTTTCAAATATCTGTTTCCTTAAATATCTAAACCGACTCACTATATAAACGCGCAAACCGCTTTAGAGTTTTAACAATTTCAAAAAACCTTTTAAGATGTCAATTTTTTTTAAGACCGCTCGAAGTCGAGGCTTTGGGTATCACTCATTATTTTCTGCCAGCGGGAGCTCAATAGTGAATTCACTTCCCTTGCCGAGCTCAGACTCTACGGTAATGGTGCCCTTGAAGACATTCACCATGCGGTTGACGTAAGCGAGACCAAGGCCGAATCCCTTGACGTCGTGGCGGTTTCCTGTATGCACCCTGTAGAATTTCTCAAAAATCTTCTTAAGGTCTTCCTTCTTCATACCGATGCCGTTGTCGCGGATCTGGATGCGCAGTTTCTTTCCATCTATGTCTGAAGTCTTGACGGTGAGTTCCGGCTCCACATCCTCGTTGCGGTATTTCACGGCGTTGTCGAGAAGATTGAATATGACGTTGGTAAACTGCATTTCGTCGACATACACCATAGCCTCGTCGGCATCGTTGATGAAGCTCAGGCTTCCACCGAATCTCTCTACCTTGAGCTTGAATGTCGACACGACTCCTGCGATTATCTTGTTGGCGTCTACAGTGCGGAAGTTGAGCGCGCTGTTGCCGTTGTCAAGCACCGACATCTGTAGCACCTTCTCCACCTGGAATCTCAGTCGCTTCGATTCAGCGTTGATCACTTCCGAGATGTGGTGGAGGGTCTCCGGCGATTTCCTTACAGAGTCATCGTTGAGCATCTGGGCGGCGAGCGAGATGGTGGAGATCGGTGTCTTGAGTTCGTGGGTCATGTTGTTGATGAAGTCTGTCTTCATCTCTCCGAGTTTCTTCTGCCGGAAGGCCAGGATCATCGTGAAGATGAAGATAGCGAGCAGAAGGACGGTGAGAGCCAGCGTCGGAATCACAAACCTTACGGAGGAATATATGTAGTTGGCTTTGGTAGGAAACTCCACCTTCAGTTCGTAGCGGCTGTTGCTGTTGGGAAAGAGTCGGGCGCTGTAGATCTGTTTCTCCGAGAGGTCGGGGTCATACTTTTCAGTGGAATATACTATGGTGTTGTTGTCGGTCACGGCGAAGCTGAAAGGCACCTCGAGTCCGTTGTTGGCAAGTTCTACGGTAAGTACCTTCCGAATGGTGTCGGCGTCGGCACGTTCGAGCACCGGTCTGCGCTCTGCGTCATATAATATGGAGAGGACCACGTCGTCGAGAAGCCCGCGCTGATATACGTATTGCTCCCAGATCGCTTCCTGGAGTTCGTGATACCGCTTTTCGATCTTCTCTGTCGGAGGGCGGAATGCGATCACCGGACTTTTGCCGATCTGCGGGATAGGGAAAATCTCTTCCGAGGTCAGGAACTCTTCAGGATCCGAACCTGAATCGGAGTATGAATTGTTGAGCGTGCGGATATCCTGCTCGAGGAAGTGCATTGTCTCGCGGCGCTCGAGAAGTCCGACCGTCCCGTATATGGAGCGCATTGCGCCTTCGGAAAACTGCGACTCCCGCATTTTCACCATATTCTCCAGATAAGTGATCTGGAAGTATAGCAGGGCGCAGAAAGTGATGCCCATGACCACTGTCAGCAGCCATATGATGGATTTCTTCATATCTTGTCTTAAGGATTATATTCAAAAAATTCATTCTTTTTAACACATTTCCACCCTCCTTTGTTTAATCCCCTTCATTAGTACAGTCTTGGCGACATACAACGCAGCGGATATCCTTTATTTTTTCTTTAACTGGCATAACAATATTAATCCACTTTCTTCGTTGATATATATTATGAATAGAATTCTTACTTTACTCATTGCAATATCGCTCGTCTGTGTCCTTCCTTCCTGCAGAGATAAGAACGACGAGCCGAAGTCGCCGGCCGCTACGCAGCGGACCGTGCTTATCTATGCCGTCGCATCCAATAACCTTTCTTCCGACCTCGCGGCCGATAAACGGGAGATGATATCGGCTGCCCCTCTGGTGGCCGGTCTTGAAAAAGACGTGCGCGTGCTCCTCTACAGCGTGGCCTCGCAGTCTGCCACCGAAGCGACGCTTGCCGAGCTTAAGAAGGATCCGGCGGGCGAATGGAGCTTCCATACGCTGAAGTCTTACGACCGCAACACCTTCTCCACCGACCCCGCTCGCATGAGGGAAGTGTTTGCCGACCTGCGCACCGTCTCTCCTGCTGACAACTACGGACTAATCCTATGGAGCCACGGCACGGGCTGGATTCCCAACTTCTCTGACCATCAGGTGCCCGGTGCCATGCAGAAAAGCTATGGCATGGACAAATATCAGGGTGTGACAGATTACTGCGATATCGACGAGCTCGCCTATGCCATCCCCGACGGGATGTTCGACTACATCTGGTTTGACCTCTGCTACATGATGGGGGTCGAGGTCGTCTATCAGCTCCGTAATAAATGCGATTACATTGCCGGCTATCCTACAGAAGACTGGAGCATGGGTATGAACTACGACACTACCCTCCCGATGCTTGCCGCACCCCGGCCGGACCTCGCAGGGGCCGGCAAGGCCTTCTATGATTACTATATGGAGCAGAATATGGCCGTGACGGTGACGGTGATGAAGACCGATGGTCTTGACCGTCTCGCACAGGCTGCTGCCGACATCTATGCGGCGGGAACATGTCCGGCTACCCCTTCCGGCCTGCAGAACTACAGCCGTCTCAAGACTCCCCTTTATGATTTCGGACAGTATACTAAGAGATACCTCAATTTCTCAGATCCGGCTGCTGCCGAACTCGAGGCTGAGTTTGATGAGGCACTCCGCGCGATCACCATCTATGCCGGATGCTCCACCAAGAACTTCAACGGCACCAACAATGCTTTTGACCCCGCGAAATATTCAGGACTTTCCTGCTACTTCCCGGGCTCAGCCACCGCGTCCATCGACGATTATTACGATACGCTTGACTGGCCTTCCAGAGTTTATAGTACACAACGTACGGTGCTTGTCTATGCCGTAGCATCCAACAACCTATCGTCTGATCTGGCTTCTGATAAAAAAGAGATGTTAAGGGCAGCCCCTAATGTTCCTGGACTAGGAAGAGACGTTCGGGTGGTGCTATACAGTGTGCCTTCGCAGGCAGCGACAGAGGCTACCCTTGCGGAGCTTAAAAAGGATTCCACTGGAGAATGGAGTTTTCAGCCGTTGAAGTCATACGACCGTAATACCTTCTCCACCGACCCTGTAAGGATGAGGGAGGTGTTCGCCGATCTACGTTCAGAAGCCCCGGCCGAGAACTACGGTCTCATACTCTGGAGTCACGGGACCGGCTGGATCCCCAATTTCGCTGACCATCAGGTGCCCGGTGGCATGCAGAAAAGCTACGGAATGGACAAGTATCAGGGCGTGACTGATTACTGCGACATCGACGAGCTCGCCTATGCCATCCCCGACGGTTTGTTCGACTACATATGGTTTGACCTCTGCTACATGATGGGGGTCGAGGTCGTCTATCAGTTCCGTAATAAATGCGATTACATCGCCGGCTATCCTACAGAAGACTGGAGCATGGGTATGAACTACGATACTACCCTCCCGATGCTTGCCGCTCCAAAACCGGATCTTGAGGGTGCCGGCAAGGCCTTCTATGATTACTATATGGAGCAGAATATGGCCGTGACGGTGACGGTGATGAAGACCGACGGTCTTGACCGTCTCGCACAGGCTGCTGCCGACATCTATGCGGCGGGAACATGTCCGGCCACTCCTGCCGGGCTGCAGAACTACAGCCGTCTCAAGACTCCCCTTTATGATTTCGGACAGTATACTAAGAGATACCTCAATTTCTCAGATCCGGCTGCTGCCGAACTCGAGGCTGAGTTTGATGAGGCACTCCGCGCGATCACCATCTATGCCGGATGCTCCACCAAGAACTTCAACGGCACCAACAATGCTTTTGACCCCGCGAAATATTCAGGACTTTCCTGCTACTTCCCGGGCTCAGCCACAGCGGCCATCAACGATTATTACGAGACATTAGACTGGCCAAAACGCGTGAATCCCTAATTTTTCCGCTACATTCCTTCGATATATCGGAAAAATTTCGTAACTTTGAAGCCGGATTTCCAAGACAATAGGGAAATCCGGCTAATTCATTTGCATTATCGACAATGAAAAATATCCGCAATTTCTGCATCATAGCCCATATTGACCACGGTAAATCAACACTCGCTGACCGACTCCTCGAGCGCACTGATACCGTCGCAGCCAAAGACATGGAGGCGCAGGTCCTTGACGACATGGATCTCGAACGCGAACGCGGTATCACCATCAAGAGCCACGCCATACAGATGGACTATGAACTTGACGGCGAACATTATACCCTCAATCTCATCGACACTCCGGGACACGTCGATTTCTCTTATGAGGTTTCCCGCTCCATCGCAGCCTGCGAGGGCGCGCTCCTGATTGTCGACGGCAGCCAGGGCATACAGGCGCAGACCATCTCAAACCTTTATATGGCCATCGACAACGATCTTGAGATCATACCTGTCATCAACAAATGTGACCTCGAGAGCGCCAACCCTGACGAGGTGGAGGATCAGATTGTGGATCTTCTTGGATGCGACCGCTCCGATATCATCCGCGCCTCCGGCAAGACCGGTATGGGCGTCGACGAGATACTCAAGGCTATAGTAGACCGGATCCCCGCTCCGAAAGGTGACCCGGAGGCCCCGCTCCAGGCCCTCATCTTCGACTCTGTGTTCAATCCGTTCAGAGGAATCATCGCGTACTTCAAGATTGAAAACGGCACTATCCGTGACGGTGACTTCGTGAAGTTTGTCTCTACCGGCAAGGAGTATCATGCAGATGAGATTGGTGTCCTCAAGCTTGACCTCTCGCCACGCAAGGAACTTTCCGCCGGAAACGTGGGCTATATCATCTCCGGCATCAAGACCTCAAAGGAGGTGAAGGTTGGCGATACTATCACCCACGTGGCCCGTCCATGTGACAAGGCTATCGATGGATTCGAGGAAGTAAAACCTATGGTCTTCGCCGGAGTGTATCCCATCGATCCGGAGGATTTCGAAAATCTCCGCGCATCGCTTGAGAAACTTCAGCTCAACGACGCCTCACTGACGTTTCAGCCTGAGTCGTCGGCTGCCCTCGGTTTCGGTTTCCGATGCGGATTCCTCGGACTGCTTCATATGGAGATCATTCAGGAGCGCCTCGGTCGAGAGTTCAACATGGATGTGATCACGACTGTCCCTAACGTTTCCTACTTTGTATATGACAAGAAGGGCAACAAGCATGAGGTGCACAATCCTTCCGGACTTCCGGATCCTACTCTTATTGACCATATCGAGGAACCTTATATAAGGGCTACCGTCATAACTGCCGCAGAGTTTATCGGTCCTATCATGACCCTATGTCTTGGCAAACGGGGTGAGCTTATCAAGCAGGAATACATCTCAGGAAACCGCATGGAGATTACCTTCGACATGCCTCTTGGTGAGATCGTGATAGACTTCTACGACAAACTGAAGTCTATCTCCAAGGGATATGCATCGTTCGATTATCATATTCATGACTTCCGCCCGTCAAACCTCGTCAAGCTCGACATCCTTCTCAACGGCGAGAGTGTCGACGCACTATCCACGCTGACGCATGCAGACAACAGCGTAAGGTTTGGCAGAAGAATGTGTGAGAAACTCAAGGAGCTCATCCCGCGTCAGCAGTTCGACATTGCCATCCAGGCCGCTATCGGGACAAAGGTCATCGCTCGCGAGACTGTAAAGGCCGTACGCAAGGACGTGACTGCGAAGTGCTACGGCGGCGATATCAGCCGTAAGCGCAAGCTGCTCGAGAAGCAGAAGGAAGGCAAGAAGCGCATGAAGCAGATAGGCAGGGTAGAAGTGCCCCAGAAGGCTTTCCTCGCGGTGCTCAAGCTTGACTGACAGTCTCCTCTCTCCTATATCAACTCTCTCCAGGATATAAAAAAGATTTACATCGTAAGTAATTCTTGCGATAGAGATAACTAAACACTAAATCAACCATGAAACTACTAAGACAGGCTTTTTTAGCCCTTGCGACAGCCGCACTTCTCCCTACTTTGCCGTCATGCTCCAGTGACCCGAATCCGTTTGATATAAAGATATCGAGCGAACGAAACACCGCTACAATTCAGCTGAGACTCAATGTCGAGGAAACAAGAGCCGGGGAATTGTCTACGGCTGATGAAAATAAACTCACAAAAGTAACCATACATGTTTTTGATGATAAACACAATCTCGAGGTTACAAAGAATGTAAACATAACAGATGGTTCCAATATCGTAAACCTTGAGGTATCCAATGGTCTTAAGACACTTTATGTCGTGACGGCTAAATCTAATGTCAATCCGAGTAAAGGAATAAGCCTCACGAGCTATGAAAATTCTAAGTTTAATTCTTCGTTAGAGAATATTAAGACAGCTTCGGATGGTTTTGTAATGGTGGGAAAAAGCGAGGAGCAACAGGTGATGCTATCTTCTTCTCAGACAGATTTGCCATCATCCAATGTCTTCGATATAAAGCTGCAAAGGTTAGTGGCCAAGGCACAGGTGAGAAATGTGAATGCTAATGGCTCATCATTCGGAATATCCTTTGGAAATGCCTCCTTCAAGGCATTTCAATTGAACGAGAGAATGATGGTACTTCATAACGGCTCTGATGTATTGGATTCATATGTCGATAGCAATAATAACGGAACTTACGACAACTATACTCTGGGTGTTGGAAATTATCTGGCTGCTGTGACTTCCGATTTCAAAGCCGATGATTGCGTATATATGTCGGAGAATATTGTTTCGAAGCCTATGAGCGGCAACTCAACGTTCTTAAGCATACGATTTGCGACGACCCCAGAAAAATACTATACTTTTGATTCGTCGAAATCATTGCTTACCGCTTTGACGGAGACTCCGGCTGCCTCGACCACTTACTATGCGGTGGCTATTCAGGATAAGGTAAACGGACTGGTAGACTATGCTCTTGATCACACCAACAACCATATACTGGCTTTTAAAAGCGAATCAGACGCTGAGAGCTACAAGAATTCTCTAAATTCAGGAGAATCATCTGCTATCACGGTATCGCAAACCGATAAGCCGATGATGATATCCTCTCTTAAGAAGGCTCCGAGGACATCCAACTTTGAAGTTGTGAAGTTTGACGGAGGCTATGTATATTACCGAGTAAATATTGCCCACGAAGTTACATCCGGAGACGCTACCGTACTGAAGAAGATGGTAATGCGCAATAGATTCTATAAAGTAAATATAAACTCTGTGAAGAGTCTGGGATTTGGTTCTGAAGATTTGTTGCGTCCTTCAAATCCGGAGGCGGTATTGGATGCTGAAGGAAGTTCCTGGATTTCCGCTTCCATCTCTGTAGAAGAATGGAAGGAAATAGAGCAGAATGTAGACTTATAAAACTGCATATTTTTCATGGTCAGGCTATCCCTGTCTAAAATAATACTTAATTATATGTTGGTAATCGCCCTGTTGCTTGCGGCAGGGTGTGCCGATGATCTCCGTCGTCGAAGTGTATTTGATGGCGGAGCGGGTAATGCTGTGATTGGATTCTCAGTGGAGGACGTATCGTTGACCCGTGACGGTGATGACCGGAATATGGAATCCTTCATAGATCATGCTTATCTTTTGTTTTATGAAGCTGACTCTTCTTTGGAGACGGGAGTGCCTGTTGCGGCAGTGAGGGCGGATATAGTTGCTTCCGATCCCGGAAAACTTGAATTCAAGATGCCCTTGCGTCTTGAACCTGATACGGACTATCAACTGGTGGCAATAGCCAATGCAGATTATTATGTGCCCTCTGGATTCAGTAAGTTCGGTGATTATATTGATTCATGGTGTAAGAGTTCTTCCGATAGCAGGCAATTCCTTCTTTTGAGGTATGAAGACCGTATCTTAGCGGATAATGTAGATTGCCTTCCGATGAAGGGTAGCACACAGGAAAATTCTAAATTCTCGTTTTCAATCCGAAATGGAGAATACAAAGTATCATCTATACTGTCATTCCGGAGGATGGTGGCACGCATAGACTTGGTCAATAATGTTAAGAATGGATTGGTCGTAGAAAGTGTGGCTATCTGCAACTGGCGAGACGCAGTATCTGTATCATCAGTCGAAAGTCAGAACGGCAATAGAGCGGGAATCGTACGTGGAGTCCTCTCTGCGGAAGGAGAAGATACAGGAGATGGAATTTTCGTGAAAATGCCAGATGCAGGTGATGATGGAATTCAGCAATTGAAGGAATCAATTTACTGTTTTCCATCGATGTGCTATGACTCCCACCAATCAGATAAGGAGTCTACTGCAATTATCATTAAGGCAAAGTATAAGGATGACACTGAATCCTCTTACTATAGAGTCAATGTCGGTGTATCAGGAAATAGATCTGAAGTTAAGGCCAATACCAAGTATTTGGTAAATATCCAGTCGGTGAAGGGGAGAGGTGCGTCTTCCGTCAAGGAAGCTTATATGTCGCGGGAATGTCCTATTGAACTTTCTGTAGTGGAGGACTGGGATCTTGACGGAAGTTTCGCAATGGATGACAAAGGTAATTTCATTGTCCTTTCTACAGGCAGATTGGAATTTGATGGAGATACAACTGAAAGCAAGGAAATTAAGATTCTTACATCCAAAGGTTTGATACCATATGTGAGATATGAGGCAGACGATGAGGATTCGGAATATGCATTCACATCCACATTGATTTCAGAGTCGCCTGTGTCGACATTAAAAATCGGAGCTATCGGTAAAAATATCGGTGAAGACATATTGTCCGGGAAATTTATTATTTCCGTAAATACTCCGGGTGGTGGAACTCTGAGTGTAGATCTTATGGTAGTTCAGAATCCGTCTTCAGGAGGAATGGAAGAGCCGGTCATTCCTGATGGAATGCCGTTTGCTCTTGTCCCGCAATCATATGACCGCGTGAAGATTGATCATGAGAAGAGGACTATAGAAATAGACGGTTTCGATCCAGACTGCTTCAATTCATTCATCGATATACCGTTTAAGGTGTATATAAAAGATGATGAAGACAATTATTCGTCCGTAGATATTTCCACAACTATGGAATGGCCTCTCGAAGGTAGAATTGCACTGGATAGCTCAAACGTTTTTACTTATTGCATACAGTCTTTCTCATTATCTGGAGAAAGAAAAGTCATGACTGCAGACGGACAATTGAGTCAAGACAACAATCTTGGAAAAAGGTCTATATCAGTGAGTGCACAAGAAATTTTCTATATTGGTGTAGGAGCAATGGGACCAGATGATCCGGCAATTAAAAGAGAAATTATATTGTCTTCTAATAATGGGAACAACATATCTTATACAATAACTATAAAACCTCGTCCGATAATTATTGATGATGTGGTTCTAACAGATAAAGACGGAAATTCTTGGCTTGTTTTGGACCGTAATATTCAGGATTTCAAAGGTTCTCTTTTAAAAGATAGATTCATATACATGAAACTTGATGAGCATGGAAAGAAGCATCAAGCATATAATTTCCTTGTACTTGTAAATAGGTTAAATTATACAGATATGGGACTGACAATTCCCTTTAAGTTTAAGGATGAAAAAACTTCGTTTAACGAGATGCAGCATGAAATATATGAAGGAAAGGCTTATAAATTCACTAATGCAAACAAGCTTCAACTCGCTTCAAATAGTGATTCCGAAGTTTCAAGATTATCTTGGTTGAGAAGATATACCTATTCAGGAAATCAAGTAAGAACCTCTCCATTTTATGAATATGAAGAGGGTAATTATTGTTACAAGAACTGGATTTTTCCATCGGAAGCAGTAATGGAGTTATGTCGCAGTAAACTGAGAGTGTCTAAGATGCGTACATATTTTATCTCTGATGTTCCGGTGCATGTTGGAAAAATCAATCTGCCTGTGTGTTGCTATCTGCCAAATAGATTTGAAGTTATAGGAGATACAAGTAATTTATCATATGCTTATTTCACTTCGTCTAATGGAGTTAATCCTGATGGGTTAGTGATTATTTATTTTGATTTGGAGGAAGGCAAATTATACAAGGTTACGTCTGGAAGCAGTAATTATTATGGATACTGCCGTCTGGTGCGGCCATTGACCGCAGAAGAATTGGAGGATTACAAGGTAAATTATCTTGGTTATGGATCGGAACCACACCGTCTCACTGTCTGCCATCCCGATACATATGAATCCGAACCTTTCGGATGGCTTCCTTTTTGAAAATCATTCGTATGATTGGACTCTGATTTCATTTTTTTGAAAAAGCCTAAATCGGCTGAAATTCCCAAAAAATTCCATCAGAAGTGTTAAAATGCCCATTTTTGATCCATTTTAACACTCCTGACGACCTACTTTTTTCCATCAGACGGAAAATTAGGGCTTTTGAGATTTGTAAAATCACAGCATTTTTTTTAACTTTGCATACGATAAAATTCTTGAATATGATCATAGCCCTCAAAGTAAAGAATTTCTTTTCCCTGCGTGACGATGCCGTGCTCGACTTCACTGTCGACACATCTTCCCGCAGGAAGTTGGATGCACTCTCAGAGAACACCATCGATTTCAATGGTGATCCCCTTGTAAATATAATAGGTCTTTTCGGAGGGAACGCCGCAGGAAAGTCAAACATAATAAAGGCAATCGCCTTCTGCCGGAATCTTATAGTCAACTCCCATCTATCTAACGAGGGTGATGAATTCGATTTCCTGCCATTTAAGTTTGAAAGTGACAAGCCTTCGGAGTTCTATATGGATTTTGTAGCGGAGGGGGTAGAATACGAATATTCCTTCTCTATAATGAATGGCCGAATCATTTCAGAAAGCCTTTATCATTATCCTAACCGCAGGAAGGCAAAGGTCTTCGTTCGTGAAATAGGCGAGAAGTATTCCTACGGTAAAGGACTTATAGCGCGTCCGGCTGAGATCGAGGCTAATACGGGCCCTAAGACTCTGTTTCTGACACGAGCAAGCTCCATGAATCGTGCGATTCCGCAGGCGGTATATAATTTCTTTCTCAACGACGTGATGATTGAGGTAGGTAATATTGATCCTAAATCCGTGACGCGGGAAGATTTCGAACTATGCCGTCCTGTTTTGCTTCAGGCATTTGAGGTGAGCGACAGTGATATCATAGACATTCGCTGGGATGAGACCCTTCCCGGGCAGATGCGTCTTCTGAGTTTCCATAAGGAAAACCCCTCCATCGCCTTTGATTTTGAGAAGGAGGAGTCGGAAGGTACCAAGCGTCTCTTATTTATATTGTTGAGCCTTTTCAAGAATATCAGACGTGGGTCTGCTGTCTTTCTTGATGAATTCGATTTGAAACTTCATCTTTATCTTGCCGAATTCATACTTGACGTTGTAAGAGCTTCAAGAGGTATGCAGCTTGTCTTCACCAGTCATAATCCGATGCTGCTCGACACTTCCAAACTTCTCCCCGAGCAGATTGTGTTCGTCACAAAACAATCTGACGGAAACTCGGAGTTTGTTCCATTGTCAGATTTTGAAGGCAACGAGCGTATTCCGGATGTCAGGAAGGCTTATCTCCAAGGGCGATTTGATGGTGTACCTTACATGGGTAATATCAGATCTTTGATTTCAAATGCTTTCGGAAAGAAATGAGGGAGAGGAGATTCAAGAGATCGCGGAAGCCCCATAAAGTCTTCCTTGTGGTGTGTGAAGGCGAGACGGAAGAAGAGTACGTCAATATGCTTAAGAGGCATTACAGGCTGCCTATAGCGATACGTACGAAGGTCAGTGGAAACACCATATGCATCCGTCTTGTAAATCAATATCTGAAGGAACTGGATCTGGAGAAGGATGATGATTGCACCGTGTTTTACATTTACGATGCGGATATAGAATGTATAGCCGGAAAACTTCTTAAGATGCCGGGAAAGGCTATCCTTTCAAACCCTTCCATAGAGTTATGGTATATGCTGCATTCGAAGGATTTCCGGCGATTTCTCCCTTCGGAATCGGTTGTCAGAGAGCTTTCAGGGTGCGACACGGTGTGGAAACAGTATGTCAAGGGAAAATTGACCGGGGAGCAGCAATATTTTCTTTTGAGTCGTCAAAAAGATGCCTTCCGAAGGGCCAAGAATTTGAAATGGCCGAGTAATCCATCTTCCAATATGCATGAATTCCTCCAGGCCTTGGAGGCAGAGATCGTTCGGAATTAAACAAGGGTCATTGCAGTGCATTCTGGCATTCTCAGACAATACACTGTAATATCCTAAAATCGGCTGAAATTCCCAAAAAATTCCATCAGAAGTGTTAAAACGCCTATTTTTGACCCATTTTAACACTCCTGACGACCTACTTTTTTCCATCAGACGAAAAAACGGGGGAATGAAAGGTGGATAAAAAGGCTGTATGCGTCAATCGTTCCGACAAATGAAGATAAAGATGGAAACATTAATAAAAAACTCTTAAATCTTCCAAATTTAACCTACCAAAAAACGAAATATTTGCAGATTACGCATTTTTTTTATAATTTTGCACCCTTGTAAGAAACGCCCGGCAAAAACCATTGCCGCCGGGCCTATAATCGCGATATGAAAAAAGAACAAAAGTCACTCTCCTCTAAGAAAGCCCCCAAAGCTGTAAAGGCAGAGGTCAAGGCTACTAAAGGTAAAGGTAAAAAGACTGAAGTCCCTAAAGAACCGGAAGCAGGAAAACTGCTTTTCGAGACAAGCTGGGAAGTCTGCAACAAGATCGGCGGAATATATACCGTCCTTTCCACCAAGGCACGTGTGCTCAAAGAGCAGTTTGGCGACAACCTCATATTCATCGGCCCCGATGTCTGGACCGATGAGACTCCCTCTCCTTATTTTAAAGAAGTAAAAACACTCCTTAAGGGTGCTTCAAAGCTGAAGCTGCCTTATGGCATTACCCTTCGCACAGGTCGATGGGACATCCCCGGAAGTCCGGTGGTTGTCCTCATCAAGTTTGAAGGTGTTTACCCGGAACTCAACGATATTTATGGCGAGATGTGGCGCCTCTTCGGGGTCGACTCCCTGCATTGTTACGGAGATTATCCCGAGGGCTGTGCTTTCGGCGTGGCCGCTGCCATTACCATGCAGGCTCTCGCAGCTCATCTAAACGCTAAAGACAGCGAAGTGTTGGCTCATTTCAACGAATGGACCACCGGCATGGGTCTCCTTTGGCTTCGAAAGATAATGCCGGAAGCGGCAAGCCTCTTCACGACGCACGCCACATCGATTGGACGCTCTATCTGCGGCAACGGCAAGAATCTATACGAGTATTTCACCGGATACAACGGCGACCAGATGGCGCGTGAGCTAAACATGGAGGCCAAACATTCTGTAGAAAAGGCCGCAGCTATCAACGCCGACTGCTTTACGGCGGTAAGTTCGCTGACCGCCGACGAATGCGCGCAGCTTCTCGACAAGCGCCCCGAGGTCGTCACTCCAAACGGTTTCGAACCTGATTTCGTGCCCGGCAAGCGTGTCTACACTCAGTTGCGCAACGCCGGACGCAAGCGTCTGCTTGAAATCGCCGGGAAGATGACCGGTCGTGCATGGAGCGAAGACACTCTGATCGTTGCCACTTCCGGACGCAACGAATACCGCAACAAGGGACTTGACGTCTTCCTTGACTCGATGGCAGAACTCTCACGTACGGGAGCTGCCGCGCGTCGCGACATTCTCGCTCTGGTGCTCGTGCCTGCATGGGTGCGGGAGCCTAACGGAGAGCTCTTCATCAACCTCAACCAGAACGGCAGTCTAAGCGTCTCTCCCGATTATCTCACCCATCGTCTTAACAACGAGGACTCTGATCCGGCATGCCGCCGAATAGCGCAGCTTGAGGCGGAAGGCCAGATCGCCGGCAGCGGCCAGGTGAAGACCATCTTCATTCCGTGTTATCTCGACGGCTCGGACGGAATAGTAAACATTTCATACTACGATTTGCTTCCGGCCCTTGACATCACTGTTTTTGCCTCTTACTATGAGCCATGGGGCTATACCCCTCTCGAAAGCATCGCATTCGGAGTGCCGACGGTAACGACAGACAAGTCCGGATTCGGACAGTGGGTGGAATCCGATGTGGCGGGTTCAAGAATAGAATCGCATATCGAATCTCTTAAGAAGACCGGGGTAGTGGTAGCTCCCCGCAACGACAACAGCTATTGGGACACCGTCAAGGAGATAGCCGGGACACTCGAGTCCTTCTCCGGAGCCGATAAGAAAACGGTGGAGTCAATTTCCAAGGCCGCATCGGCTACCGCGTCGCTCGCAGACTGGAAACTATTCATCTCGAAATATGACGAGGCTTTTGAGATAGCTGACCGCAACCGAGATAAAAGAATGTCAAAATAAAGATATAACGCATAACGCGCAATATATAACGAAAAAACATAAAACGATATATTTATGAAACTTCAAGTTAGCAACACCAACCAGCCCCAGTGGCACAACATGGTGGTATCAAACTCCCTCCCCAAGAAACTCCAGCCGCTTGAGGAAATCTCAAAAAACCTTTGGTGGGTATGGAACAGCGAGGCAAAGAACCTCTTCCGCGACCTTGACCACGATCTCTGGCGCAATACCGGAGAAAACCCCGTGATGCTCCTCCAGCAGCTCAGCTACGAAAGATTTCAGGAAATACAGAACGATAAACTCTGGATGGACCGTATCGATAAGGTCTACAAGATGTTTAAGGACTACATGAAGCAGCCCATGCGCAACGACCTTCCTTCCGTTGCCTATTTCTCAATGGAATATGGTCTTTGCTCATGCCTCAAGATCTACTCCGGCGGTCTCGGCGTTCTTGCCGGCGACTACATCAAGCAGGCTTCCGACTCCCGCATCAACATGACCGCTGTCGGTTTCCTTTATCGCTACGGATATTTCCAGCAGAGCCTGAGCATCGACGGCCAGCAGATAGCCAACTACGAACCCCAGAACTTCGACCAGCTCCCCATCGAGGCGGTGCTCGGCGAAGACGGCCAGCCGATGATCCTCGAGGTGCCTTACCCCGGACGTATCATCTACTGCCATGTATGGCGCGTCAATGTAGGACGCATGAAGCTCTACCTGCTCGACACAGACTTCGACATGAACTCAGAGTTTGACCGCCCCATCACTCACAAGCTTTACGGCGGCGACTGGGAAAACCGTATCAAGCAGGAATACCTGCTCGGTATCGGCGGTATGTATATGCTCAACAAGCTCGGCATCCACACTGACATCTACCACGCAAATGAAGGCCACGCCGCCCTGCTCAACCTGCAGCGTCTTGTGGAATATGTACAGAACGACCACCTTCCCTTCAACGTGGCGCTCGAAGTGGTGCGCGCAAGCTCCCTCTACACAGTTCACACTCCTGTGCCCGCAGGCCACGACTACTTCGACGAGAGTCTCTTCGGCAAATACATGGGTGAATATCCCGCCAAGCTCGGTATCTCCTGGCAGGACCTTATGAACATGGGCCGTGAGAACCCCGACAGCAACGAGAAGTTCTCCATGAGCGTGTTCGCCCTCAACACTTGCCAGGAAGCCAACGGCGTAAGCTGGCTTCACGGCGAGGTTTCGAAGAAGATGTTTGCCGGCGTTTGGAAAGGCTACGATCCCGCCGAGAGCCATGTAGGATACGTGACCAACGGTGTACACATGCCTACCTGGGCAGCCTCCGAATGGAAGGAATTCTACGGAGAGAAACTCGGTCAGCAGGTATTCGAGGACCAGTCTAACCCCGAGGCATGGAAGGGTATCTTCAAGGTCGGTGACGACGAGATCTGGAACATGCGTATGACTCTGAAGAACAAGTTTATCAACTTCGTTCGCCGCGACTTCCGCGAGAAGTGGCTCCGCAACCAGGGTGATCCGTCCGCTGTAATGCAGATTATGGACAAGATCAACCCGAACGCCCTCATCTTCGGTTTCGCTCGCCGTTTCGCTACATACAAGCGCGCCCACCTTCTCTTCAACGACCTTGACCGTCTTGCCAAAATCGTCAACAACGAGCAGCGTCCCGTGCAGTTCATATTCTCAGGCAAGGCTCACCCCGCCGACGGCGCAGGACAGGGCCTTATCAAGCACATCATGGAGATCAGCCGCATGCCGCAGTTCCTCGGTAAGATCATATTCCTTGAGGACTACAACATGACAGTGGCAAAACGTCTCGTGACCGGTGTCGACGTATGGCTCAACTTCCCGACCCGTCCGCTCGAGGCATCCGGAACGTCAGGCGAGAAGGCCGAAATGAACGGTGTGCTCAACTTCTCAGTGCTCGACGGATGGTGGTATGAAGGCTACCGCTTCGACGAGCAGGCCGGATGGGCACTTACCGACAAGCGCACATTCACCGACCAGGCACAGCAGGACAAGCTTGACGCCGCCACCATCTACTCGATGCTTGAAAACGAGATCATACCTCTTTACTACGACAAGAACTACAAGGGATACTCTCCCGAGTGGATCCAGTATATCAAGCGTTCTATCGGCAACATCGCTCCCCACTTCACTATGAAGCGTCAGCTCGACGATTATATCTCCCGCTTCTATGAGCCGGAGGCTAAGCGTTCAGCAGCTCTCAAGGCACACGATTTCGCTAAAGCACGCGAGATAGTGGCGTGGAAAGAGACCGTAGCATCCAAGTGGGACCAGATCGAGGTACTCGCGGTTGACTACAACGAAAGCGCAACCAACACCTATCATACAGGCGGTGACTTCTGCGTCAAGTGCACCCTCGACACTAAGGGTCTCGGCGATTCAATCGGCGTAGAGCTCGTCACCTACAAGGAGCATGACGGAGTATCCGACTTCGCCGGCACCAAGCAGCTCAATGTAGTGTCCGAAAACGGTTCCATCGTCACCTATGAGCTTGACGAGAAACTCACCGACGCAGCCACCTATCGCTATGCACTCCGCATGTATCCGAAGAATCCTATGCTTCCCCACCGCATGGACTTCGCCTACGTACGCTGGCTCTGATCGGAGTGATTAACACACCCGGCGTGCGGCAATGCAAGTGTAAAGTCGCAATTACTATATATAGAGGCATCCTGACCTGTCCGGTCAGGATGCTTTTTTCATAAATATGCTTTAAAACATATCAAAAAATTGCTCATTTATTAAAAATTTTAACTAAATTGCGACCGCAAATGCGAGAGAGTCGTGTTTGTGGCCTCCTCTCCACACAAAAACCTATAAAATTTTTATCCATGAAGGTCTACAAAACTAATGAAATCAAAAACATAGCGCTCCTTGGCTCCAAGGGGTCCGGTAAGACCACCCTTGCCGAGTCTATGCTTTACGAGTGTGGTGTGATCAAACGTCGCGGCACTGTCGCCGGCGGCAACACTGTCTCCGACTACTTCCCGGTAGAGAAAGAATACGGATACTCAGTGTTCTCGACCGTGTTTGCCGCAGAATTCAACAATAAAAAACTCAACATCATAGACTGTCCGGGTGCCGACGACTTCGTAGGAAACGCCTATACAGCCCTTGGTGTCACCGACATAGGAGTAGTGACCGTAGACGCTGAATACGGCGTCGAGGTAGGCACGGAGAATATCGTGCGCACTACCGCAAAGCTTCATAAGCCCGTCATCTTCGCCCTCAACAAGATGGACGGCGAGAAAGTGGACTATGACAATGTGATGGAGCAGCTCCGCGAGCACTTCGGCAACAATGTCGTGGCAATCCAGTATCCTATCAACGCAGGTCCCGGCTTCAACGCCATCATTGACGTGCTTCTCATGAAGAAATATGAGTGGGGTCCCGACGGAGGCGTGCCCACTATCTCTGAAATCCCCGCCGACCAGATGGAAAAGGCTAAGGAACTCAACGGCATCCTCGTGGAAGCAGCTGCTGCAAACGACGAAGGCCTCATGGATAAATTTTTCGGCGATGAACCACTCACCGAGGATGATCTCCGTATGGGTATCCGAAAGGGTCTTATAGAACGCTCCATCTTCCCCGTGATCTGCGTGAGCGCAGGTAAGGACATGGGCGTACGCCGCATGATGGAATTCCTTGGCAACGTCTGCCCGTTCGTAGACGACATGCCGGCCCCCGAGACAGTGGACGGTGTATCCGTCAAGCCGGATGCCAACGGTCCGCTCAGCGTATTCTTCTTCAAGACTTCAGTAGAGCCGCACATCGGTGAGGTATCCTATTTCAAGGTTATGAGCGGCACTCTGAAAGCCGGCGCAGATCTTGAGAATGTAGACCGTGGCGGCAAGGAACGTCTCGCCCAGATATTCACTGTCTGCGGTCAGATCCGCACTCCGATCGATGCTCTCGAGGCCGGAGACATCGGCGCAGCTGTCAAGTTGAAAGACGTACGCACCGGAAATACACTCGATGAGAAGGGTTGCGAATATAAGTTCGACTTCATCAAGTATCCCGCTCCCAAGTATACCCGTGCCATCAAGCCTGTCACTGAAAGCGACGCAGAGAAACTTGCAGGTATCCTCACGCGTATGCATGAGGAGGATCCGACATGGGTCATCGAGCAGAGCAAGGAACTGAAACAGACCCTCGTGAAAGGACAGGGTGAGTTCCACCTCCGCACCCTCAAGTGGAGAATCGAGAACAACGACAAGCTCCCCATTGTCTTCGAAGAGCAGAAGATACCTTATCGCGAGACAATTACCAAGGCTGCACGTGCCGACTATCGCCACAAGAAGCAGTCGGGCGGTTCCGGTCAGTTCGGCGAGGTTCATCTGATAATCGAACCTTACACCGAGGGAATGCCCGAACCGGACAGCTACAAGTTTGGCAATCAGGAGTTTAAGCTCAATGTGCGCGACAAGCAGGAGATACCATTGGATTGGGGTGGCAAGCTTCTCGTCTACAACTGCATCGTCGGCGGTGCGATAGACGCACGCTTCATTCCCGCCATCGTAAAGGGTCTCATGGACCGTATGGAGCAGGGACCGCTCACAGGCAGCTATGCCCGTGACGTGCGTGTCATGATCTACGACGGCAAGATGCACCCGGTGGATTCCAATGAAATCTCTTTCCGTCTTGCTGGACGCAACGCATTCTCTCAGGCATTCCGTGAGGCAAATCCGAAGATTCTCGAGCCGATCTATGACGTAGAGGTGCTCGTTCCGGATGATTACCTCGGTGATGTCATGAGTGAACTACAAGGTCGCCGCGCCATCATCATGGGTATGGACGCGGAGCACGGCATCCAGAAACTCCAGGCTAAAGTGCCTCTGAAAGAGATGGCAAGCTACAGCACCGCACTCAGCTCCATCACCGGCGGCCGCGGTTCCTTCTCGATGCAGTTCGCAGGCTATGAGCTCGTGCCCGGCGATGTTCAGGAAAAGCTCCTGAAGGCTTATGCGGAGTCTCAGACCGAAGACTAAATACCGAAGACAAAAAACCATAGATATAACCCACTAACTTATCTTCCGAAATCCGGCTTCCACTCTGGTGGGAGTCGGACTTCTTTTAATATTTTGTTAGGTAGGTGTGAATCTGAGTGAAACTTCTAAATATTTGTTAAATATCTTTTGAATTTTAAACTTAATGCCATCATTCGGCTCTATATAGTAAACAAACATTAATAGGATGGCTGAAGCAACAGTAACTGCCACCACAATACCGACTGAGTTATGAAGAAAATTTTACTTATCGTGGCTCTCTCCCTCTCATTAGGAATAGGAAATACTTATGCCGACGGCAACTATCGCGGACACGGCAATGGAAAAGGAAACCATAAGACCGAACATAACGGAGGCTCGCGTCCGGGCAACAACGGCCATAACAATGGCAACCGCCCCGGCAACAACGGGCATCACAGCAACGGTCATAACCCCGGCAATCATAGTAAGCCTAATAATAACTATCGTCCGGGTTATAATGACAAGCATAACCACAACTACCGTCCGGGCAACCATGGCGGCCATAGCGCACCGCGTCCCGGAGCAGGAGCCTGGTATCGTCCCGCTTCGCGGCCTACTCCTCCGCCACCGCACCTACGTCCGGTTCCTCCTCGTAATCCCCGACCCTATGTTCCTCCAATTCCAAACCCGAACCTTGCATATGTGATCGGTGCCGCAAATGTAATATTCAACGGACTGATAATGCAGAA
Source organism: Muribaculaceae bacterium (assembly GCA_029061225.1). Taxonomy (GTDB): domain Bacteria; phylum Bacteroidota; class Bacteroidia; order Bacteroidales; family Muribaculaceae; genus Lepagella. The sequence goes on along the minus strand of JAIDSM010000172.1, from coordinate 4,067 downwards.
TGTAAGTATTCCCACTTTTCAGGTTCTCGACTACGGTTACGCACGTGATGCCTGGAACGTCTACTACCTCGGCAGAGTGCTTCCGGGAGCTGATCCGGCAACTTTTGAGATCCTTCCTAACGGCTATGCCCGCGATGCATGGACCCTCTACTACTATGGCCGACCCATTTGAATGGGAGATATGATATTGATTAAAGGCGCCATCGGAATTTCCGACGGCGCCTTTGATATTTCAGTTTCCGGATATGTAAAACTATCGTTTATTCAGCGTAAAGGTTTTCTTCCTTCTCGGGAATATAGTCTTCTACGAGTCTGCCGATCTTCTTTAGATCAGGCTTTTTGTTGGCATAGTCGATGAGAGTGCCGACCGGATAGAGGTCAGGGTCGGAGGCGGACTGGAAATCAGCTGCGTCTTCGGAATAATCTCCATCTTCTACGGCGTCCTCTTCAATAGCGTAGTCGCTGAAAGCGATAGAGCGGTCAGCATCTTTGTGTCGTTCTATGCCGACCAGAAGTGTTGTAGGGATGATGCTTATCTGAGGATCTTCTCCCCAGAACCCAGGATTGTCGATGACTTCAGCCACTTTAGAGGCGATAATGTCAGTGAGTTCTTTTCGTGTCATAGTATTATCATAGTATTAAATGTTTTGTCTTTATAACGTTGTAATATATGAGATGGTTTCGGATTAATGTAAAGTTCCCCGCAAATGATAGCTATTGCAATCTGTATGTGCCATTGATTTTCTTTTTTTATCATGATATTCTTGCGGGAATTGCAAAAAATTATTAATTTTGTATCCCGTTATGAAGAAAGGATTCGACAACGACAAGTATCTCAAGATTCAATCCGAACACATTCAGGAGAGAATCGCTCATTTCGGCAATAAGCTCTATCTTGAGCTCGGTGGTAAACTTTTCGATGACTATCATGCCAGTCATGTGCTCCCGGGGTTTCAACCCGACAGCAAGCTGAGGATGTTTCAGAAACTGAAGGATCAGGCGGAAATAGTGATAGTCATCAGTGCCCTCGACATCGAGCGCAACAAGATGCGCGGCGACCTTGGCATCACTTATGATATGGACGTCATCCGTCTGCGCAAGGAATTCCAAAACCTCGGTTTCTATGTAGGCTCCGTATGCGTCACCCATTACAATGGTCAGATAAGCGCGGATAAATTCCGCGCCAAGCTGGAGCGCATGGGCATCACGGTTTACTATCACTACCTTATCGAAGGCTATCCTGCAAATGTGGATCTCATTGCCTCCGACGATGGTTTTGGCCACAACGATTACATCAAGACCTCACGTCCTCTCGTCATTGTGACTGCTCCGGGTCCGGGAAGCGGCAAAATGGCTGTATGTCTCAGCCAATTATACAACGAGAACAAGCATGGAGTGACGGCCGGCTACGCCAAGTTCGAGACCTTTCCTGTATGGAATCTTCCGCTGAAGCATCCCGTCAATATAGCGTATGAGGCAGCCACGGCCGACCTCAATGACGTGAACATGATTGATCCTTTCCATCTGGAGGCTTACGGCAAGACGGCCATCAACTACAACCGTGATATAGAGATCTTCCCTGTCCTCAACACCCTCTTCGAAGGTATCTACGGAAGCAATCCATATAAATCTCCTACGGATATGGGTGTCAATATGGTCGGATTCTGTATCAGCGATGACGCTGTCTGCTGCCGTGCTTCTAACAACGAGATAATACGCCGCTACTTCACTGCGCTAAACAATATGGCGAAAGGGGAGGACAATAAGTCGGAGGTAGACAAGATAGCTCTTCTTCTAAAGCAGGCCAAACTTGATGCATCATACCGTCCTTGTATAGGTGCAGCCCGGGAGCGTTCAGATAAGAGCGGGCTGCCATGCAGTGCCATCGAGCTTTCTGACGGCACTATCATCACGGCCGAGCAGAGCGAGCTTCTTGGTCCCAGCTCGGCGCTTATACTCAACGTAGTCAAGCATCTTGCCGGCATAGACCACTCTGTAAAGCTTATTCCACAGGAGATGATCGAGCCTATACAGCATACCAAGACCACATATCTCAAGGGTCATAATCCCCGCCTGCATAGCGATGAGGTGCTGGTGGCTCTTTCAGTGCTCAGCACTCACGACGAGAAGTGTAAGAAAGCTCTTGAGACACTGCCGGAACTTGACGGATGTCAGGCTCACTCCACAGTGATGCTCGGCGAGGTTGACCATAAGATATTCAAGAAACTCGGCATCAGCCTCACTTGCGACCCTGCAAAGAAGAACTGACATGAGTGATGTAGTCTTCAGTATACTGATAGCCGGAATAGAAACCCTTCTTCTTCCGGCTATCTTACGTTGGCTCAAAAAGCATGTTTCAAGGCGTTGGCTCGTGTATGTCTTGCTGGTGGTTATTGTCTTGATGATGACGATGGTCTTGGGTACGGCTGTGTCCGTGCTTTCTTACTATTTTTCAAAAAGTTGAATCTGTGGCATTTAAATTAAATTACCATGAAGAGAATCGATTTTGTAAGACTCCGTAAAAGAGCAGGCATGAGTCAGCGAGAATTGGCTGACCTTCTTCAGGTGCGTCCAAGTTTCCTCTCCGCGATAGAGAACGGAAGAAGCCGCATGCCGGAGGAGAAGCTCGACAAGATCAAGGAGATTTTCGAACTTGACAGTCTTGATGACTATATGGTCGAAGATAACGCAGAGCAGGCTGTTCCTCCACATACACATGCGATGGATCAGAACGACACACTTGCCCAGCTTCTAAATCATTTCCATGATCTCGCACATCAGCGAGAAAGAGAGCATTCCGGACAGGACGCAGACATGTCGGCGAGAATTGAATTCCTCACAAAACGCAACGACCGACTCTCAGAACGTGTAGATGATCTGAGAGATGAAGTTGACACTCTCCGAGAGGAAAACCTTCGCCTGAAGGAACTCCTCCTCAAAAACGGTATTCAGTATTGAAAATAGAAAGTATATTGTAGGGATCCACAAGCCAAGTATCCCGTTTTTATAGATTTCTAACTTCGATGATGTATTCGTCTTGAGTGGCGGCAAGCACTTTCGCACCAAAACCCCAGTGACTTATCATCTCCGCAAGCATATGTGCCGGGGGAAGATGGTCATGTTCCGCTTTTCTTTCATGGTGGATATTGTTGATGAATTCCTCGTCCGAAGGAAAAGCTATCACTATTCTTCCGTCCGGCTTCATATTCATCTTAAAGAGCCACTCCATAGTGTCTGCAGGCGCATGCAGGTGCGGATAAACGGAGTAGAGCATTGCTATATCATACTTTCCCGGAATCTGCTCTTCCTCAAAATCTATATTCAGGAACTCTACATTTTTTAGGCTGCCATATTTTCTGCGTGCTATCGACAGCATTCCCTCCGAAAGGTCTATGGCAGTTATGTGACCCTCATTTCCGACCATGCTGCTGAGATATGGTACGAGTACTCCTGTGCCGGTACCGAGATCGAGTATATCCATCCCTTCGCGGATATTCAGTTTTGCGAGAATGCTCCTTATCCTTTCAGGTGTGGAACGTACCTCGTTGTCATCCCATGTGGGCGCGAGATTGTCGAAAAAGTCTATTTCAGATTGATTCATGTGCTGTGAAGTGGTACTTAAGTAAATTTTTCGCAAAATTAACTAAAATATACTGAATTTTCAAATATTTTTATTAACTTTGCGAAAAATTTTTGAAATAACATCAATAACCCACAATAATGAACAGAAAACTTTTTGTTTCAGTGACCATGTCGGCACTTGCCGGAAGCATGGTCGCAGGAGAGCTTCCCCGCGACACTGTCAAGCTTGATGAGTTAGTAGTGACAGCTCCACTAAAGACAGACGTGGATCTAATTCCACTAAACGTTACTCAAGTTACCGCCGGCGAGATTGAAAAATCAGGAGAGAGTTCTCTTCTCCCGATACTTGTCAACAAAGTGCCCGGTCTTTTCGTCACAGAACGCGGTTTTGCCGGGTATGGAGTGTCGGGAGGAAGTGCCGGAACAGTCAATATCCGTGGTGTAGGACAGGGCAACAAGGTTCTGTTTATGATCGACGGACAGCC